>NZ_JAWVPQ010000007.1:0-78150 GCF_046592795.1 Streptococcus sp. TATVAM-FAB8 | reverse complement strand
GGTGTCTAGAAAAGCTTCGTACATGTTTTCTGAGAAAGTCGGGTGCCCATGGATAGCTTGGGCCACGTCATCAACGGTCAATTCATTTTCCATGATGGTTGCTGCTTCGTTGATGAGCTCTGCAGCTGCTGGTCCAATGATATGAACCCCCAAGATTTCATGGTACTTGCTATCTGCAATAACTTTGACAAATCCTTGAGCTTCATTTGAAGCGATAGCACGTCCATTTCCTGAAAAACTTGATTTGCCGATCAAAATATCACCGTATTGCTTGCGCGCAGCTTCTTCGGTCAATCCGACCATGGCAACTTCTGGATGCGTATAAACTGCTGCGGGAGTGTACTTGAGTTTTGCTTTGCGATGATTACCAGAAAGAGCATTCTCAGCAGCCACTTCTCCCATGCGGTAAGCAGCGTGCGCCAGCATTTTCTGACCGTTGACGTCGCCTGGGGCATAGATGCCTGGTATTGACGTCTCTTGATAATCGTTAACTTTGATACGATTGCCGTCCATCTCTAAGTCGAGATTTTCAAGACCTTTCATCTGTGGCACACGTCCAATAGATAGCAGAGCTTTATCAGCTTGGATAATCTCACCATTTGATAATTTCAAGCTTAAGTAACTTGTCTCATCAATGATTTCGCTCACCCCAACATTTGTCTTAATGGTCATGCCTTTTTTCGTCAAGATCTTTTGCAATTCTTGTGAGATTTCTTTGTCCATTGCTGGAATAATGCGGTCAGCCATTTCGATAACAGTCACCTCAACGCCGTAAGATGCCCAGACCAAACCAAGCTCGATACCAACAACGCCACCACCCATGACAACAAGAGATTTCGGCATCTCACGTAAATCAAGAATCTCATCAGATGTCAAAACACGTGGCGAATCAATGCCAGGAATATTGATACGTGACACTTTGGAACCTGTAGCAAGAATAATTTTGCGCCCTTTGATGATTTCAGAACCGATAAGGACTGTTTTATCAGGATTGACTTTGGCAAGTCCATTAAAAATGGTTACTTTATTGGCTTTTAGAAGTGAACGGACACCGCCAGTTAGCGTTTTTACAACCGTATTTTTAAAATCAACGGTCTTATCCATGTCAATGCTATAATCCGTTGAGGCAAGATTAATACCTCGACCTGCAGCAATTTTAAGGCCGTCTAAAATTTCAGCATTTTTGAGATAAGTCTTAGTTGGAATACAACCGACATTCAAGCAAGTCCCACCGAATTCTGATTTTTCAACGATAGCAACTTTAGCCCCTAGCTGAGCTCCGCGAATGGCGGCATAGTAACCCGCAGGGCCACCACCAACGACAATCAAGTCATATTCATCTGCCGCTAAATCAGCTGCGCTAAAAACTCCAGCTTTAGCAGAAACAGCATTCGGCACTTCAAGACCTGCAGACTCAAGTTGACTAGCAGCTTCCTTGAGACTGACCTCTTCAGCAATCACTTCCCCTTCTGCTCCGATATATCCAATCACTTCAGTCACTGGCACCACATCACCAGCTGGATGCACGATTTTCAAAAGCACACCAGAGTCGTCAGCTTCGATTTCCATGTTAGTTTTGTCGGACATGATTTCAAGAAGAATATCACCTTCGTTCACTACATCGCCTTCAGAGAATTTCCACTCGAGAATCTCACCTGCTTGCATGTCCACACCAAGCTTTGGCATGATAATTTCTACTGCCATAAATTTCCTTTCTTATCTTTTTAATCTCAAATCAGTAGTTCCAAAGGATTTTCCAGCAACGCTTTTAAATCCAACATAAATTTAGCGCCATTCATCCCGTCGACCAAACGGTGATCAATGGTCAAGCTAAGTCCCATAATTGGACGAATCACTACCTGTCCATCAATGGCAACCGGCGTGTCAACAGTCGCTGAAATTCCTAAAATAGCAGAGTTTGGCTGATTAATAATTGGGTTAAAGGACTTAACCCCAAACATCCCTAAGTTTGTGATAGAGAAAGTTGACCCAGACATATCAGCTACTTTTAATTTGCCAGCTTGCGCTTTTTGAATCACATCTTTTGAGGCAACCACAAAATCAGACAAGGTCATCTTATCAGCTCCATGAACAACTGGAACCACCAAACCATCTGGCAATCCCACGGCAATCCCCAGATTGACAAAATGATGCAGCTCAATAGCTTTCGCGTCATTAATCAAAGAGGCATTTAAATAACGATGCTCCTCTTTCATCAAGGTCTTCGTAACCGCAAGTCCAATCAAATCAGTTACAGTCACCTTGTAGCCCGTTTTTGCCATGATTGGCTCTATCAACTGCTTACGAAGCGCCAAAAGATTCGTCATATCAATGTCATAATCAAGCGTGAAAGTTGGAGCTGTAAAGTAAGACTTCGACATGCCTTTTGAAATCGCCTGACGCATGCCAGACATTTTAATCACTTCGATACCATCTGGCACACTGTGAACCTCCTCACTACTCTCACTCTTATCGGCACCTGCTTTAGCAAGGACATCATCTTTAGTAATCTTGCCACTAGCACCAGTTCCAGCGATACCAGAAAGCTCAAGGCCCATATCTGCCGCAATCTTACGAGCAAGCGGCGTCACGCGCACCTTATCCTTAGCAAACTTCGCCACGTCATCTTTATGAATACGCCCATTTTCACCAGTCCCACTGATGCTATCAAGCGCGATTCCACGCTCTGCGGCTAGCTTTCTTGCTGCTGGTGTCGCACGTATCTTACCTTTTTGAAAAATAGCTGGCGCATCAGACGGTTGAGAGAAATCAGCTGATGCTTCCTGAACAGGCTCTAACTGTTCAGCCTGCCCTTCTCCCACCAAATCATCAACGTTTTCCCCTACTGCTCCGATATAGCCGATTACCTCAGTCACTGGCACCACGTCGCCAGCAGGATGCACGATTTTCAGTAGAACACCTGAGTTTTCAGCTTCGATTTCCATATTAGTTTTGTCGGACATGATTTCAAGAAGAATATCACCTTCGTTCACTACATCGCCTTCGGAAAACTTCCACTCAAGAATTTCTCCCTCTTGCATGTCAACGCCAAGTTTTGGCATGATAATCTCATTTGCCACAGAAAGCACCTCCTTTTAATTCGCGCGCCCGTTTCGAATCATCTTATAAATAGCCGCTTTAATCTTTTCGACATCAGGTAGGATAGCTTGTTCCAAAACACTGGCATAAGGCACTGGTACATCTTCACTCGCCAAACGCACAATTGGATAATCAAGATAATCAAAAGCTTCGCTTTCTGTAACCTGAGCAGCTATTTCTCCAATAAACCCACCCGTTTTATAAGCGTCATTGACTAACATCAACTTGCCCGTTTTCTTAACCGAGTTGACAATCAAATCCTTATCAAGCGGAATGAGGGTGCGAGGGTCAACCACTTCAACGCTAATGCCGTCAGCAGCCACTTCATCAGCAGCTTTAAGAACACGCTCCAACATGCGACCATAAGTCACAATCGTCAAATCAGTTCCTTCACGTTTAACGTCTCCCTTACCAAGAGGAATGTAAGCATCACTATCTAGAGAAACCTCTTCTTTCTTGCCATAAAGCGCCTTAGGCTCCATGAAAATGACAATATTGTTATCTCGAATGGCTGATTTTAAAAGACCTTTGGCGTCATTTGCAGTTCCAGGTGCCACCACTTTGATGCCTGGAATATGCGTCAGCCAAGCCTCCAAAGATTGCGAGTGCTGAGCCGCTGAACCGATTCCTGAACCTGATGCTACCCGAAAAGTGACCGGCGTTTTCAACCCACCACCAAACATGTAATTGTTTTTAGCACCATTGTTGACGATGGCATCCATCATAATGGTGATAAAATCCATGAAAGTCACGTCAACAATCGGACGAAGACCTGTAATAGCAGCTCCAATTGCACTCCCAGCAATAGCCGCTTCTGAAATTGGAGTGTCTCTGACACGTTCTGGACCAAATTCTTCAAACATTCCTACAGACGTGCCAAAATCTCCGCCGTAAATTCCGACATCTTCTCCCATGAGAAAAATGGACTCATCTTTTCGCATTTCTTCTGTCATGGCAAGATTGATTGCCTCGCGCAAGGCCATTTGTTTTGTTTCAGTCATTATTTTTCTCCTCTATTTAATGAAAGGCTGCTTAGTCTACCCAGACATCTTCAAAAGCGACTGACAAATCTGGTGCAGGACTATTTTTAGCAAATTCATAAGCCTCATCGACTTCTTTCACCACTTGAGCATCAATAGCATCAAGCTCGGCAATACTTGCTAGCTCATGTTCCGTCAAATAAGTACGGAATTTGACAAGCGGATCTTTTTTCTTCCACTCATCCACCTCTTCTTTGCTGCGATATTTTCCAGCATCAGCTGTTGAATGCCCAAACCAACGGTAAGATTCTACCTCAACAATCGCAGGGCCATTACCAGAACGCACATGTTCCACTGCCTTGCCCATTGTCTCGTAAACTGCTAAAACATCATTGCCATCCTCACAATAAAATCCTGGAATACCATAAGCTTCTGCGCGTGTATAAAGGTGAGGTGTATTTGTCGCACGCTTGATATTCATCGAAATTCCGTAGCGATTATTGATGATATAAAAAATCACTGGGAGTTTCCAAGTAGCTGCTAAGTTGACCGATTCATGAAAAGAGCCTTCGTTGGTTGCCCCGTCGCCAGAAAAAGCCACAACGATATTGCCAGTTTTTTGATAATCTTGGGTAATCGCTGCGCCAACAGCAAGGGCATATCCACCACCAACAATCCCATTCGTGCCGTAATTGCCTTTTTCAAAATCAGCCAAGTGCATAGAACCACCGCGACCTTTTGACACACCCGTTGCTTTTCCAGCAAGCTCGGCCATCATTTTATTCAAATCCATATCTTTGGCAATGCTTTGTCCATGACCACGGTGGTTTGAAAAAATAATATCATCGTAAGATAAATGAGCAATCGCTCCAACACTAGCCGCCTCTTCTCCAACAGAAAAGTGTGTCATTCCTTGGACAAAGCCACGACGGACTAGCTTATTAATTCGCATATCAAATTCACGAATACGCTGCATCTTCAGATACATTTCCATATATAGTTCTCGAGACAAAGTCATCTTTTGCCCTCCAAATATCTTTCTTAGTTAGTCCATTAATCATAAGCTATTATGTCTCAAATCACAAATAATTTAACCGCTTTTTTGGAAGCGTTTAAAGAAAAATAAAAAAGACGCTTGCGGCGCCAGGGATTTAATCATTTTTTAGACAAATAATAACTTTTTAAACCAACTAGAAAAAGCAAGCGGCCGGGAAAACCACTTGCTTCGGAGTTATATGAAAAGTTTTTAGGATGATTATATTATATGATTTTCTTTATTAAGCTGCATCCGTCTTAAGACCTATTTTCATTTTTTAGGCATTTCTTTAAACGTATTGACTTATCTGCAAAAAGTTTTACAATGATAGCAGCAAAGAAAGAATCAGATGGGAGATTAGTTTTTGTTTCAGCACTATAAAATTATTCAACGCTTAATTCATATCTTGTCAGCTCTTGTCTTTATCGTTTCGTGTGCCTGTATTTTCTGGTTATATCAGCATGGTTATCTGACCAATCAGGAAAAAATTCAAGCACTCATCGGTCAAGATAAAGTCTGGGGAGCAATCATGTTCACCATCTTCCAGATGATGCAGGTTGTCGTTCCTATCGTTCCTGCTAGCCTTACTATGATGCTTGCTGTCATGACATTTCACCCAGTAGTTGGTGTTTTAACCAGCTGTATCGGCATTATTATTGGGACAATGATTTTGTTTTTACTGACACGTTGGTATGGAAAGCGTTTCTGCCTTCTCTTTATCAAAGAAAGTACACTGAAAAAATACGAAGATTTGATTGAAGGTCATAAATCCTTTACAGTTATTTTCACCATCTGCATGCTTTTACCCTTTGCCCCTGCAGATTTACTGGTTATGTTAGCAGCTCTCAGTAACATGCCGTTTAAAACCTTCGCTAGAATCATCATTTGCTGCAAACCCATCTCAATTATTGGTCACATTTTACTGCTTTTTTATGGTGGTGAATGGGTCATTCATATCATCTAAGTTCTGGGAATTTTTCTTAGAACTTTTTAGTTATTTTTACAACGCAAACGTTTGCATTATTTGAACTTTCTGCTAAAATAAAAGAAAAAGTCTTTCTCTTTGAGGTACTCTATCATGACAAATGAAACTTTGATGCAATACTTTGAATGGTATTTACCAAATGACGGTAAACACTGGAAACGTTTGGCAGCCGATGCTTCTCATCTTGCCCAAAAAGGTATCACCAAAATTTGGATGCCCCCTGCTTTTAAAGCGACGCATGATGGTGATGTGGGCTATGGCGTCTATGACCTTTTTGACCTAGGTGAATTTAACCAAAAAGGAACCGTTCGAACAAAATACGGAACAAAAGCTGATTACCTAGAAGCTATTTCAGCTCTTAAAAATAATGGTATTGAGCCTTTAGCTGACGTCATTTTAAATCATAAGGCTGCTGCTGACCACACCGAAACCTTTAAGGTTGTTGAAGTTGCTCCAGAAGACCGAACAAAGGTTCTCAGTCAGCCTTTTGAAATTGAAGGGTGGACAAATTTTACCTTTGAGGGTCGCCACCGTGTCTACAACGACTTTGAATGGCATTGGTACCACTTTACGGGCACAGACTATGATGTCAGAACTAGTAAAACTGGCATTTTCCAAATTCAAGGAGACAACAAAGGTTGGGCAAACCAAGACTTGGTTGACGGTGAAAATGGAAATTACGATTACCTCATGTATGCCGACCTAGATTTCAAACATCCAGAAGTCATCAAAAATATCTACGATTGGGCAGATTGGTTTGTTGAAACAACTGGAGTTAAGGGGTTCCGTTTAGACGCCATTAAGCACATCGATTCTTTCTTCATGGGAAACTTTATCCGTGATATGAAAGCCAAGTACGGCAATGATTTTTACGTTTTTGGTGAATTTTGGAACGGTGATGAAAAGTCAAATAATGATTACCTAGCAAGTACTGATTATCGGTTTGATTTGGTCGATGTTCGCCTCCACCAAAATCTCTTTGAAGCAAGTAAAGCCAAGGAAACTTATGATTTACGTCAGATTTTCGAGCAAACTTTAGTGAAAAATCATCCAGATTCTGCTGTGACTTTTGTTGATAATCATGATACCCAACGTGGTCAAGCACTGGAATCAACTATCGAAGAATGGTTTAAACCAGCAGCTTATGCCCTCATTTTACTTCGTCAAACTGGACTTCCTTGCATTTTCTACGGAGATTATTACGGCATTTCGGGACAATTTGCTCAGGAAAGCTTCCAAACTGTCATTGATAAATTGCTTGAACTTAGAAAAAACGCCGTTTATGGTCAAGAACTAGATTACTTTGACCAAGCTAACTGTATAGGCTGGACTTGCCTTGGAGATGACAAACACCCTACTGCTCTTGCTGTTCTCATCAACAATAGTAAATCCACATCAAAGCGCATGTTTGTTGGAGAAAAATGGGCTGGTAAATTGTTCACTGATGCTCTTGGCAACCAAGCTGCGCATGTCCAAATCGATGAGCAAGGCTATGGTGATTTTCTCGTTGCTGAAAAATCAGTCAGCGCTTGGATTCCACTAGCAAGATAATGATCTAAAAAAAGCGATTAGAAAATATTTCTAATCGCTTTTTGCATATTTATATTTATGTAACAAAACAAATGGTCTATCCAGCTTGTGCTGTTTGCATTTGATAATAAACGCCTTGTTTTGTCATTAGCTCATCATGGGTACCGTATTCTACGATGTCACCATCAACCATTACTAAGATACAGTCGGCTGATTGAATCGTTGACAAACGGTGAGCGATGATAAAGCTTGTACGACCTTTCATCAATTTTTCAAAGGCTTCTTGAACAAGGATTTCTGTGCGAGTATCGATAGATGATGTCGCTTCGTCCAAAATCAAGATTTTTGGTAATTTCACAAAAATACGAGCAATAGTCAAAAGCTGACGTTGACCTTGTGACAATGACGCTCCCGCATCAGACAAGTAAGTGTCATAACCATTTGGCAATTGACGAATGAAGAAATCTGCGTTGGCTGCTTTTGCTGCTGCAATCACTTCTTCACGAGTAGCCTCTGGATTACCATAAGCGATGTTATCATGAATTGTTCCGACTTTTAACCAAGTCTCTTGCAGAACCATACCGATTTGTTGGCGGAGCTCTTCAACTGAGTAATCAGCCATTGACACGCCATCAAGGTAAATTGCACCCTTATCAACTTCGTAGAAACGCATCAAAAGATTAATCAAAGTTGATTTACCAGCACCAGTCGGCCCAACGATAGCAACTTTTGAAGCGGCAGGGATTGAGAGATTCAAATGATTAATCAAAGTTTTCTGTGGTGTGTAACCAAATGACACATCTTTAAATTCAATTTGTCCTTGAATCTTATCAGCATCAAGCTGTACTTTTACTGGAAGTGGCTCGTATTCTTCATCTAAAATATCGTAAAGTCGTTCCGCACAGGCAATGGCACCTTGCAATTCAGACAAGACTGATGAAATATCATTAAATGGTTTGGTATATTGAGTGACGTAATTCAAGAAAGTTGTCAATTGACCAACGGTAAAGGCACCTGACATGATACGGAGAGCCCCGACACCTGCAAGCAAAGCGTAAATCAAACTATTGATAAAGCGTGTTGATGGGTTAACCGTTGATGAATAGAAAATGGCACCTTGTGAATAGTCCGCATAAGTATCATTGATTTCTGTGAAAGTATCAATCGCTGCTTCTTGCGCATTAAAGACATGCAAAAGACTTTCTTGACGAATCATCTCTTCAATGTACTGTGTTTGGCGACCACGAGATTTAGTTTGTTTTTGATACAAATGATAGCTCTTATTAGCAATAAAGCGTGCTAAGAAAAGAGATAAAGGTGTCAAAATAAGTACCAAACCAAGCATCAATAGATCAATGTCAGCCATTGTCACGATAGTAATGATAATTGTCAAAACCCCAATGAAAAATTGGTTGAAGACCATCAAGAGACCATTACTTAATTGCTCAGCGTCAGTTGTGACACGACTGACCAAATCACCAGAGCTTTTCTTATCCAAATAAGAAATCGGCATTTGGTTCAATTTTGCCATAACCTTTTGACGAAGATCATAGATATAACCAAAGGTCAAACGATTGTAAATCAATGGATTCAACCACTGAACCAAAGTATTTAGCCCAATGACAATTGCCATTTTCGTGATAATCGGGATAATCAAGGTCAATGATTTTGGTGATAACACCACGTCAACTGCATTACCAATTAGGACAGGAAGGTAAACCGTTAGAGCCACTTGGGCAATTGTTCCAAGAGTCGCTCCAATCACAAGTCCCTTTTGAGAAAGAAGTTCTTTAAACAAACGACGACTTGTATCAGATTGTTTTCTTGCTTTCATCTTCTAGTCCTCCTTTCCTTTTTGGTGTTGTGAGTAATGGATGTCTCGGTAAAGCTCATTAGTTGCGAGCAATTCATCATGACTAGCAAATCCTAGTTGATGTCCCTTATCCAAAAGCAAAATCTTATCAGCAGCCTTCAAACTATTAGTACGTTGTGAAATCAAAATCAAAGTTGTATCACTCAATTGCTCATGAATAGCAGTCAATAATTTTGATTCTGTCAAGTAATCAAGGGCTGATGTAGAATCATCCAAAATAAGAAGCGGAGCTTTTTGAACAATAGCACGCGCAATCGTCAAACGTTGGCGTTGCCCACCAGAAAAATTACGTCCAAAGGCTTCAACTGTCGCATCTAACTGTCCTTCTTTTTCAGAAACAAAATCACTCGCTTGTGCAATATTCAAAGCTTTCCAAAGCGTCTCATCGCTCACATCACCCTTCATTCCTAGAGTTAAGTTAGAACGAATCGTACCTTGGAAAAGCTCGGCTTTTTGCGGCACCACATTGACCCATGAGCGCCACTCACCTAAGGTTTTAGGCGATTTTTGATTTTGGAAAATGGCTAAGCGACCTTCCTGAGGTGTGTAGAGATGTGTAAGGAGTTCAACTAAGGTTGATTTCCCTGAACCAGTTCCCCCAATAACTCCTAAAAAGTCACCTGGATTTAGTTGAAAATCAATGTGTGATAGTGATGGTTCTGCTGCTGTTGGATAAGTGAAGCTCATATCACTCACGCTAACCGCAAAATCAGATGTCATTTCTTCAAGCTCAGTCGACAAGTCTTCAGACTCTTTTTCAAAAACTTCTGTGATACGTTTAGCACTGATAAATGATTGGTTAAGAGAGGTTACAAGCATTGTCATCTTAAGCAATTCACTCAAAATTTGCAAAAGGTAGTTAACCAAGGCAATCAACATTCCTTGAGAAAGAAGACCTTTACCGATTTGGATATTTCCTTGCCAAATGACAAGAACCAAAGTGCTATTAACCACAAGGTAAGTCAGTGGGGTTACCAAACTTGATAAGCGCCCCGCTTTTAATTGCAAGTCAGTGTAGTTTTGGTTAGCAGCCGCAAATTCTCTTTCTTCTTTGTCCACTTGACCAAAAGCTCGAATAACACGAACCCCTTCCAACTGCTGACGTGTCATGTTAACAATCTTATCTGTTGCACGACGAATGCTAGCATAAATTGGATTCAACAGATGTGACATAGTAAAGACAATCACAAATAAAATGGCAACCATGACCAAAAAGTCGATAGTCATCTTAGGGCTGATATTAAAAGCCATGATGATGGCACCAAAGACAATAATCGGTGCGCGTAAGAAAAGACGCAAGAATTGGTTAATTCCTGTTTGGATTTGGTAAGTATCGCTGGTTAAGCGTGTTACCAAACTTGAAGTTGTCAGTTTATCACGGTCTTCCTTACTCAAGCCCATGATTTTTTTAAACAAATCCTTGGTCAGCTGACGCGTATAGCCAACTGCGGCTTTTGAAGAAAAATACTGTGCGGTAATCGCCACAATGACACCGACAACAGCGAATAGGAACAAAAGTCCAATCATCAAAACAAGACTCATCTTGTTATTGCTTGGAATAATCGTATCAACGATTCGCGCAATGATAATAGGAACTAATAATTCAAAAGATGCTTCAAACAATTTGAAAAGGGGACCTAAGACAGTCTCTTTAAGGTACCCTTTGAAATAACGACTTAAATATTTCATATTTCTCTTTTTTAATAAAGATATTAAACTCTAAACCTTACTATTTTAAAATAAGCTCATTAATTCAATCAAATATAAATTAAAATGAACCTCACGCGAGTAGTAAATATTACCACCATTTCGATATAGCTGTCCACCTGAAATCAAAGCCAGAGGATGATAGTAAAAATAAGATTCACCAGTCGTGTTACCAAGACTTGGAGCTACTACATCGCGTGAATAAGTTTTAGCTAAAGTAATTGTATTTTTACTACCGTGCCTTGCAACATAATCAATATAAGATGTTCCAAAGTTATAAGCTTGAACAGCTGTCCAAACATCTACTCCTGCCTCATGGGCTAAAGAAAGATTTTCTGAAAGGACTGTGACCCCTTGGCGAATACTCGTTTTACTATCAGTGATGGAATTAGCAACGCCGTCTGAACTTTCGCTAGATTGCATAACGTCGCCATCATTTCCTTTTGTTTCTGTGTAAATCATTGCCAAGACCAACTCAACGTTGGCTGTGGTGTCATTATCGTCTAAAATCTCTTTGACCATGCTTTTATACTGCAATACATTATGAACATTTTCATGAGTGACGTAAACTTGGTAGCCACAGAAAATGACAAATGCCAGTACAATCAGGCGTTTTAAGAACTTAAACATTATTTATTTTGAATATCCTCTATATTTTTAATCAAGATGGAATAGGTTCCATTTGGATTTTGAATAAATTCGACCGACTCAGCGTCTTCATAAACATTATTAGGAACAATCAATTGAATACCATTTGACAGTGACAATTTTTGATTCTCTAATTTTTTCGTTTGACGCGAGTGGTCAATATCCGACACCTGAATAGGCTCTGGAATGCTCTCTTTCAACTCATCAACAAAGGTTAAACGAGCTGTTAAATTATTGTCAAAGAGTTGGTCCGCCAGCTTTTCAGGTGATAATTCTTGCTCTTCTTCCAAGTTTTTGTGAATGGCTGCTTTCATTTTTGATTGGAAAGCAAAATCATCTTGTTGGAAGTTTTCAGCAATTTTTTGGGCTGCTTGTTCCACCATTTTAATCGATTTTTTGACCGACTGTTCAGGCTGAACTTGCAAGAGATTCTCTGAGAAATAGTTGGCAAAGCTACCATTGTGCTTAATGCGTTTTTCAATCAAATAATAATGATGGTTAACACGATTAATCACCAAGGCTTCATCTGGTGTTTGAGCCGCAGATGGGTAATTATTTTGTGTGATTTTAATCGGACTTTCACTGTCACTTGAGATATGCGTGAAATTTTCTCTTAACGCCACACGAAGGAAAGCAAAATGCTCAACACCGTCTTTATCAAATTGGATGAAGACCAAATCATTTGTCTTTTGATTATCAGAAATGACAAACTCTTCTTTCCAAAGCTGAGCGATTTTAACGGATGATTCCATCAAATCATCACTCAAATAACTAAGAAAGACATTGTCTTCTGAGAACGTTCCACGTTTGGCTTCATCTGAGAAAACTTTGCTTAATTTTTTACGAAAATACTCATCAATACGCGGCGTAATCGTCAATAACTGATCTGACAAAATCAATTCCGTATCATTTGGCGTAAATTGATGAATAACAATGCGTTTAATATACAAATCAATCATGGTTAAGTCTGTCTGAACACTTAAAAGTGTTCAGCTGTTCGTTAATAAAGTGGGAAAGCATCTGTCAATGCTTTAACCTCACGACGAACCTCCTCTAAAATAGTTTCGTTTTGATAGTTTTCAAGAGCTTTTACAATCAATTCAGCAATAAGGCGTGATTCTTTCTCACCCATTCCACGACTGGTAATGGCTGGTGAACCAATACGGATACCAGATGTCTTAAACGGTGACAGGGTTTCAAATGGAATTGAATTTTTGTTGAGCGTAATGTTAACAGACTCAAGAATATTTTGTGCCAATTTTCCATTTTCAACCACTTTAGTCACGTCAACCAAAAAGACGTGGTTATCTGTACCGCCTGAAATGACACGGAAATCAGAGTGTTGATTAAAGACATCAGCCATAGCAGCTGCATTTTTAATCACCTGTTCACCGTATTCTTTGAAAGCTGGATCCAGCGCTTCTTTTAGAGCGACAGCTTTTCCAGCAATCACATGCATTAATGGACCACCTTGAAGACCCGGAAAGACCGCAGAATTAATTTTCTTAGCAATAGCTTCATCATTTGTCAAAATGAGTCCGCCACGAGGGCCACGAAGGGTTTTGTGCGTTGTTGTCGTTGTCACATGAGCATATGGGACTGGACTTGGATGATGACCAGAAGCCACAAGCCCTGCAATGTGTGCCATGTCAACCATTAAATAAGCTCCAACACTATCAGCGATTTCTCTAAAACGTGGAAAATCAATAATACGTGAATAAGCTGATGCACCCGCAACGATTAACTTAGGTTTGACTTCCTTAGCCAAATCAGCCAATTTATCATAATCGATACGTTCTGTGACAGGGTCAACTGAATAAGAGATAAAATGATATGTTTTTCCTGAAAAGCTGACTGATGCACCGTGAGTCAAGTGACCTCCCGCAGCCAAATCCATTCCTAAGACAGTATCCCCAGGTTGGATTAAAGCCATGTATGCTGCGGCATTAGCTTGACTTCCTGAATGCGGTTGAACATTGGCAAACTTAGCACCAAACAATTCTTTAGCACGTTCAATAGCCAAATTTTCAACCACGTCCACACAATCAGTACCGCCATAATAACGTTTGCCAGGATAACCTTCGGCATATTTATTTGTCAGTACTGTTCCTTGAGCTGCCATAACAGCTTTAGAAACAACATTTTCAGAGGCAATGAGTTCAATGTTATTTTGTTGACGAACTTCTTCCGCATGGATAGCTTGCCAAAGTTCGGTGTCAAATGCTTCGTAGTTTTCCTTGTCAAAAATCATATCCTTATCTCCTTTTGATAAGATCAAGTCACAATCTTCTCTCGATTGTAAAAGCCGAAACAGTATCAAATAAATTCCAAATCTAATCTTTTGCAAACGTCAACTCAGGGACACGCGCCAACAAATCTTCTTTTGTAATTGCTCCCTGACGTAAAATACGTGCAAAATCACCAGACAAATCCAAAATTGTCGAGTCAACACCAGTGATGGCAGCATCGTCAGCAAGCCCTTCAACTGAGTTGCCAAACTGCTTCTGAATTTGTACAAAAACTTTGCCACTTTCTTGACCAGAAATATTGGCTGACGGTCCAATGAGAGGACCGGTCTCTTTAATAAGTGCCAAAGTCTGCGGGTGTTTTGGAATTCTAAAACCAATTGTTGATAAGCCAGAATTGATCCAAGCTGGCACACGGTCATTTGCCTGTAAAATAATGGTTAACGGTCCAGGTAAAAAAGCGTCATAGAGTTTTTTTAGATAAGTTGGCTGATTTTTTGAAAAAGCTAAAATCGTTTCGTAATCTGCCACATTAAGATTCATGGCTTTGTCTTTAGGACGACGTTTTAAGTGATACACATGTTCAACTGCTTCTTCATTCATGGCTTGTGCAAAAAGCCCATAGACGGTTTCTGTCGGCAAAATCACCGCACCACCCGTTTGAAGTATTTCTTCCAAATTAGCCATTATCCATCACGACCATTCTATCTTTACCAAATATGTCTTCTAAGACACGGACACGTTTTTGTGGGAAATGTTTGCTAAGCAAAGCACGCAAACCATCTCCTTGCTTGTAGCCAATTTCAAAATAAAGTTTACCATTTTCTGATAAATGCTCACCAGCACCTTCGATAATTTGACGGTAAATAGCAAAACCATCCTCGTCCGCAAAAAGCGCCAAGTGAGGTTCAGAAGCAAGAACATTCACCCCAACTTCATCCTTATCATCATAAGCAATATAAGGCGGGTTTGAAATAATCACATCAAAAGTCCCTGTAATCTGGCTAAAAACATCTGATTCCACAAAATCAAGCGACACTTGATTGAGCCTACTGTTTTCTTCAGCCAATTGCAGAGCAGCTTGCGAGATATCTGAGGCTGTAACTTGCCAGTCAGGTCGCGCAGACTTAAGTGAAATGGCAATAGCTCCGCTGCCCGTTCCAATATCTAAAACACGTAAATCTGCTTTGCTATTTTCCTTTAAAACCAAATCAACCAATTCTTCCGTTTCAGGTCTCGGAATCAAGACACGCTCATCAACCGCAAGCTCCAAATCACGAAAATAAGCTTTTCCAGTGATGTACTGCGGTGAACGATGATCTTCTAGCTGACCCATGATTGACTCAAGGAGCTTCTGATCTGATTCAGTCACTTCTTTATTTTGATGTAAGATGAAATCAAGAAGACTCCAGCCCTTTAACTCACGAAAAACGTAAGTGAGGTTTTCTGGATCTTCTCCAATTTCTTGTAAGTTTTTTTCTAGTTGGCTGATTGTTTCAGCGTAGTTCATTATTTATTTAACTCTTCTAGTTTCTTAGTTTGATCAAAAAGAATAAGCGCATCAATCACTTCATCCAATTTACCTGACAAAATGCTATCAAGTTTTTGCAATGTCAAACCAATACGGTGGTCTGTCACACGGTTTTGTGGGAAGTTATATGTACGGATACGTTCTGAACGGTCACCAGTACCAACTGTTGATTTACGTTCAGCATCTTGTTCGTCTTGAGCGATTTGAGCAAAGTGGTCCGCAACACGCGCACGAATGACTTTCATGGCTTTATCACGGTTCTTTTGTTGTGTACGTTCTTCTTGCATTTCAACTTTGATACCAGTTGGAATGTGAACCATACGAACGGCTGTCGCAACTTTATTGACGTTTTGTCCACCAGCACCTGATGCGTGGTAAATATCTACACGCAAATCTTTTGGATCGATTTCGTATTCTACTTCTTCAACTTCAGGCATGACAAGAACTGTCGCTGTAGATGTGTGGACACGACCTTGGCTTTCTGTAACAGGGACACGTTGCACACGGTGAGCACCTGATTCGTATTTCAATTTAGAGTATACAGATTGACCTGAGACCATGACAACAACTTCTTTGATACCACCGACACCATTGTATGAGGCTTCCATGACGTCAAATTTCCAACCTTGGCTTTCAGCGTATTTTTGGTACATTTGAAGAAGGTCACCAGCAAATAGAGCAGCTTCATCACCACCAGCGGCACCGCGAATTTCCAAAATGATGTTCTTATCATCGTTAGGATCTTTTGGTAAAAGAAGAATTTTAAGTTTTTCTTCGTAATCTTCTTTTGATGCTTTTGATTCTTTGAGTTCTTCTTTTGCCATTTCTTCAAGTTCTGGATCGCCACCAGCATCTTTAATCATTTCTTCGGCATCTTCGATGTTTTGAAGAACTTTTTTGTATTCACGGTAAACGGCTACTGTTTCACGCGTACTTGCTTCTTCTTTTGACAAAGCCATGAAACGTTTGGTATCACTAACGACATCTGGGTCACTTAGTAATTCTCCTAATTCCTCATAACGGTCTTCGACCGCTTGTAGCTGATCATAAATGTTCATGTGTGTTTGTTATCCTCTCTCTTACAAATTCATTTCTTATTTTTCAGTTGAAATCATGGGATTAAAATAGTGTTTACGGCAAACAGGGATGTAAGTTTCATTTCCACCAATTTGAATTTGGTCTCCCTCGTAAACCGGTTTTCCATTTTCAGTTCGCAAAACCATTGTGGCTTTTTTTGAGCAAAATTGGCAAATGGTTTTAATTTCATCAATTTTATCTGCTAAAAGCAGTAGGTATTTTGAACCTTCGAATAATTCATTCTGAAAATCATTTTTTAACCCAAAAGCCATAACTGGTACTTCTAATTCATCAACAACACGTGCTAATTCATAGACATGCTTTTTCGTTAAAAACTGACATTCATCAATAAGAACACAATAAGGTTTTTCTGGTAAAGCTTTGACGTAAGTAAAAACATCCATCTCATTAGTAATTGCAATAGCTTCACGGCGCATACCGATACGACTAGAAACAATACCATAACCATCACGTGTATCAAGTGCTGAAGTCATGATGACAACAGGTTTTCCTTGTTCTTCATAGTTATGGGCTACTTTTAAAATTTCAATGGTCTTACCAGAATTCATGGTTCCATATTTATAATAGAGTTGAGCCAAAAGTGACAATCCTACCTTCTACTAATATTCTACTATTCTACCATAAAATCGCTCATGGATAAACAAGTAGGATAAGCAAATTAACCAGACAAAAACGTCTACACCCCACCAGACTAAGTATTTGACCAACAAAAAAAGCTAAAGCAAATTTTGCTTTAGCTTTTATCACAAAATGTGATATCGGTAACCAACACTATTGAATAACAAATCAACGCACTAAAGAGCGACTAAAACGCCACTCCTTGTGCTGTTAAGTTGTTAATGCTCACTGAAAATTATAACACAGCAAGTCATGTAAATTTGATGACACTTTATTAAAAGAATCACGATTATGTTACAAAAATATTTAAGAAACAGTATTGACGAAGGAAAAACAATGGAGTATCTTATAACATGTTATAAAAAAACATACAAAGGAAAGTCAAAGTGAAATTTATTATAATCACAGCACTATTAGCCATCTTCATTGCTTTATATGCTGGAGATAAAAATAATCAATAGTTTTATGTGCAAAGAATGAATCACGTTAAAAGTTGAAAATATGGAGAAAAAGAAAATGGCATTGTTTGGAAAAACAAAAGAAGAAAAAACTGAAGCTTACCTTGAAGCGCGTGGCGTTAAAGGTTTATCTCAAGATAGTTATGCTCAAGTTCAACGTATTGCAAATGAAATGGCCGGCAACGGGCTTATCAAAGCTGGGCTAGCGCTTTCGTTTAACAACGGCGTTGACCAAACTAAACTTTCTTATTTGTCTGCATTAGTAGAACAAAACTGGCTTTTAATTAATCAAAATCAACAGATTATTGACGAACTTAAAAAATTGAATAGTAAGTAAGAGGTACAATCATGAAAGTTGGAT
Organism: Streptococcus sp. TATVAM-FAB8; assembly: GCF_046592795.1. Lineage (NCBI taxonomy): Bacteria > Bacillati > Bacillota > Bacilli > Lactobacillales > Streptococcaceae > Streptococcus > Streptococcus sp. TATVAM-FAB8. The sequence goes on along the minus strand of NZ_JAWVPQ010000007.1, from coordinate 59,980 downwards.
TTCGAAAACCAAGTCTTAAAAAGAGTTTAAAAGCTCGTACTACTGCTAAATGGAAAAGACAAGCTAAAAAAGCTATCATTCCAGGATATGGGAAGAAAGGTTCAGGTTGGATTAAAAATCCGAAAAAAGCAGCTTATAATAAGGTTTACCATAAAACGACATTTGGTTTATCAGATATTTTGAAATTGTTTAAATAAGATTTCTTCTAAAATAGCACAAAAAGCTTGTCTAAACAGCTGATATTTCTTAATTTTCCTGAATTTTCCTGCAAAATATGCTACAATGTTACTATTAAATGATTAAAAAAGGAGACTCTTATGCCATTCGTAAAAATCGATTTGTTTGAAGGTCGTACTCAAGAACAAAAAGTTGAGCTTGCTCGCGAAGTAACTGAAGTTGTTTCACGTATTGCTAAAGCTCCAAAAGAAGCAATCCACGTTTTCATCAATGACATGCCAGAAGGTACTTACTACCCACACGGCGAAATGAAAAAGAAAAACTAATTTTTCATAGCAACTAAGCTTGAGGCGATCGTCTCAAGCTTTTTTACTGACTTAGAAATTGCTTTTTTGACCAGAAAACATTATGCTAAAACTAAGAAACTTTCAGGAGGAAAAGCATGCAACTTAGCCATAGTATTCAGATGATGGGAACTACTATTGATATCTTAATCGATTCTGACACCCCAAAAGAGCACATCGCCGAAGTTTGTCGTCTGCTTACACTTTATAAAAATCGCTTTAGTGCTAACGATGCTGACTCTGAACTCATGGTCATCAACGACAACTCTAGCATCGCTCCTGTCACTGTTCACCCAGATTTATTTGATTTAATTGCGATTGGAAAAAAGCATAGCTTAGCAACTCCTAGTAACCTCAACATCGCTATTGGTCCTTTGGTACAAAGCTGGCGCATTGGTTTTGACGACGCTAGAGTTCCTAGTCCTCAAAAAATTCAAAAAGCGCTAGCCTTATCTAAACCAGAAAATATCATTTTAGATGCGACTAAACAAAGTGTCTTTCTAAGCCAAAAAGGCATGAAAATCGACCTTGGTGCTCTTGCTAAAGGTTATATTGCTGATAAAATCATGGATTATTTAAAATCAGAAAAAGTCACTTCTGCCATGATTAACCTTGGTGGAAATGTCCTTGTTTACGGCGATAATCCAAGAAACGATAAAGGCAGCTGGCGAATTGGCATTCAAAATCCTCAAAAACCAAGAGGCAATCATATCGGGATTTTGACTCTCAAAAATCAATCTGTCGTCACCTCAGGCATTTATGAACGTCGCCTAAAAGTCGGAAGCAAAGAATATCACCATATTTTTGACCAAGAAACTGGCTATCCTATCGAGACCGAAATGGCAAGCCTTACCATCGTTTCTGACTTGTCTGTTGATTGTGAAATCTGGACCACAAGACTCTTTGGTCTTCCTGTCATGCAAGCTCTGGCAACTATTCAAGCTACTCCGCGTATCGAAGGCATTCTCATCACTAAAGATAATCGCTTAGCTTTGACAAATGGCTTACGCTCCAACTTTCAACTCTTACGATAAAAACAAAACACATCTAGGAAAAATCCTAGATGTGTTTATTTATGTCTAAACGCTTATTTTTTTGGTTTTCCGTTTAAAATCAAATTAAGAACAACAGCAAATAATGCAGCAATAACAATACCATTTGTTAAGAACATTTGAACTGTATTTGGAAGGCTAACAAAGAGATTTGTTCCGTTAAAACCAACTCCACAAGCGATTGAAACCGCAGCAATGATAAAGTTGTATTCGTTATTTTGGAAATCAACTTGATTTAGCATTTGAATCCCTTGAAGAGCTACCATACCAAAAAGAACAATCATAGCACCACCAAGAACTGGACTTGGAATCATTTGTGCCATTGCACCGAATTTTGGAAGAAGCCCAAGAATCACAAGGAACAAGGCTGTATAGTAAATTGGACGACGTGTTTTGATTCCTGAAATACGAACCAAACCAACGTTTTGAGAAAATCCAGTATATGGGAAAGTATTGAAAATACCACCAAGAAGAACAGCTGCACCTTCTGCACGGTAACCGTTACGAAGACGTTTGCTGTCTAATTTTTCACCAGTCAAATCTGACAATGCAAGATAAACACCAGTTGATTCAACCATTGAAACAGTTGCAATGATACACATCATAATGATTGATGTGATTTCAAATTTTGGTGCGCCAAAGTAGAATGGTTGTGGAATGTGAACAAGCGGTGCGTTAGCGACTACTGATGTATCAACCAAGCCCATAAAGGCAGCCACAATCGTTCCACCAATCAAACCAATCAAAATGGCAATTGATTTAATGAATCCTTTAGCAAAAATATTAACCGCAAGAACAATCGCAATGGTTACAAGAGCCAAAATCAATGATTGTGCTGTTGGTTTGTCTGAGTTATCACCCATGTTACCGATAGCAACTGGAATCAAAGTCAAACCAATAGTTGTGATGACAGAACCAGTAACAACTGGTGGGAAGAAATCAGCAATTTTTGAGAAAATGCCAGAAATTAAAATCACATAAATACCAGAGACAATCAAAGCACCAAACATGTAACCAGAACCTTGTTTAGCCCCAATGATTGATAACGGTGCAACAGATTGGAAGGCACAACCAAGAACAACTGGAAGTCCGACACCAAAGTGCTTACGTAACTGCAATTGCAAGAATGTAGCAACCCCACACATGAAAATATCAGTTGAAATGAGGTAAGTTAATTGTTCAGCTGAATAGTTGAGGGCGCTGGCAATCATGATAGGAACCAAGATTGACCCTGCATACATGGCAAGTAAATGTTGCAAACCTAGAATAGCGGCTTGTGAGTGTTTTTGTTCATTCATTTCCATATTATGCATCAGCCTCCATAAAGACAACTTGACCATCTTTAAATTCTTTGATTCGAGCTAGAGATGTTACAGGTACACCTGTTTCTTCAAGTAATTTACGACCTGTTTGGAAAGATTTTTCAATGACAATACCAATACCAGCTACTTTAGCACCTGCTTGACCAATAATTTCAAGTAGCCCTTTAGCAGCTTGTCCATTTGCCAAGAAATCATCAACGATAAGAACAGTGTCGTCTTCTGACAAGAATTTACTTGCGATTGATACTGTGCTTGTCACGCGCTTAGTAAATGAATAAACCTCTGCTGTTAAAATACCTTCTGTCATTGTGATATTTTTAGCTTTTTTAGCGAAAATCATTGGAACGTTCATGGCTTGTGCCGTATATAAAGCTGGTGCAATACCAGATGCTTCAATTGTAACTACTTTTGTGATACCAGCGTCTTTATAAGCTTCTGCAAGAACTTTACCAATTTCTTGCATGAGTTCATAGTCAACTTGATGAGTGAGGAAACTATCTACTTTCAAGATATCCTCACCCAAAACATTACCATCTTTTAAGATGCGATCTTCCAATAATTTCATGGATTCTCCTTTTGAAAAATTTTTAAAATCGGATTGTTAAAACAAACAACTTACTATGAAACTTTTCAAGCGTCATTAAACAAAGACAGATTGCATAAAAAGAGGTGTTTACGAATTGTAAACACCTCTTGCAAAACTCGGTCACATTTCTACAGGTATGCAAAAATGTTTTCTCAGACAGCAACTGAGAATTGACTTATTGTTAGACATTACGGTGTCTTGTAGAAACGCTACGCCTATTCGTAGCATAAATAAGTAATATTGAATTTTAACCATCACATTAATGATAGAACTATTGTATCATTTTAAACTTGGATTTCAAGATGACATTGGTCCTATTATTAAAGAAGTAATATTCTGAAAATAATGACAACTTTCCTGTTCTAAATTGAATCACCATTCCAGATTGAATTTTTAACGATAACATAATCAACACGTGTCAAGGCATGCAAATCACGACCACCAGCGTATGAAATTGAGCTTTGAAGATCTTCTTGCATTTCAACAAGTGTGTCTTTTAGATGTCCTTTGACAGGGAGTAAGATTTTCTTACCTTCAACGTTTTTGTGTTCTCCTTTTTGGTACTCAGAAGCAGAACCGTAGTATTCTTTATATTGTTTTCCATCTACTTCTACCAATTTTCCTGGGCTTTCTAAGTGTCCAGCAAAGAGAGAACCAATCATAACCATTGTCGCACCAAAACGAATAGATTTGGCAATGTCACCGTGAGTACGAATACCACCATCAGCGATAATTGGTTTACGAGCTGCTTTTGCGCACCAACGTAGTGCTGCTAATTGCCAGCCGCCTGTTCCAAAACCAGTTTTCACTTTTGTGATACAAACTTTACCAGGACCAATCCCAACTTTTGTGGCATCAGCACCTGCATTTTCCAACTCACGAACAGCCTCAGGTGTTCCAACATTACCAGCGATAACAAAAGTATCTGGCAATTCTTTTTTAATGTGCTTAATCATCTCAATGACACTATCAGAATGTCCATGAGCGATATCAATGGTAATGAATTCCGGCGCATCATCTTTTAAGCTTGAGACAAAGTCGTACTCATAATCTTTAACACCTACTGAGATTGAAGCAATCAAGCCTTGGTCATGCATGCGTTTGACAAAAGGTTTTCGAGAAGCTTCGTCAAAACGATGCATAATGTAAAAGTAACCATTTTTAGCAAGCTTTTCAGCGATATCTTCATCGATAATCGTCTGCATATTAGCAGGAACAACTGGCAATTTAAAGGTATAATCACCAAGTGTTACATGCGTATCAGCTTCCGAACGGCTTTTAATGATACATTTGTTAGGAATGAGTTGAATATCTTCATAATCAAAGACAGGCATTTCGTTATACATATCAATTTCTCCGTGGTCTTTGTGTCAGTGAACACTCAGACAAGGTCAAAGGACAATCTAAAAAGGTCACCTTTTCTCTGTCAGAGTAGCTCAAAAACACATCGACTCTTTCATTAAAAAATGACCTTCCTATAACTCTATTAAGCATTGACTTAATAAAGCATCGCTAGGTAAAACCTTACCCTTCCATTATCATTTTACAACTTCATTCGTTTAATGTCAAATATTTCTATTTTATATTTTTGTATCGTTCGTTTTTAACGAACTTTGTTTGCTGGTAAGATTTTCATAATTTTTAAGTTTTATTTCAGTTTTCTTTCAGTTTGACTTAAGTTTAATCCCCTAGACTTTTTTGTAATACGATTGCAAAGGAGTTATTGACATGAATTTTATTAAGCGAGCCTGGCTTGCGACAAAAGCTAAAAAAGGACGCACGGGACTACTCGTTTTGGTGACCAGTGCGATTTTAATTTTTGTGCTAGCTGGATTAACCATTAAAAATGCGGCAGATTCTGCTGTCACATCAGCTAAAAAACAAGCGGGTGCAACAGTGACTTTATCCGTTAATCGCGAAGCTATGATGAAGGCTTTTAAACCTGACAGCGAAAATAGTTCTGACTCAAGTAGCACCACCACAGCTACTACTTCTGTTGAGCTTGCAACAGCAAAATCAATCGCAGAAAAAAGCGGTGTCTCATCATACCTTTTCACAACAACCACAACGGCTAATGCAGGTGACGGTATTTCTGCTATCTCTACTTCTTCATCTTCTGATGATTCAAGCGATAATGCTTCACAAAATGGCAACCAACCTGAGAACCACGGCGCCATGATGGCATCGGGTGATTTTACCATTACTGGTGTTAACACAACTGACAATGTCAGTGACTTCACTTCAGGAACAAGTACGATTTCTAAAGGAGACGGCATTACTTCAGAAACTGCCGACAATTCCGCACTTATCTCTTCAGATTTGGCTAGCGAAAACAATTTAAGTGTAGGTGATACTTTCACAGTAACAACAACTGTAGATAGTACTGAGACAAACTACACTCTAACTATCATTGGTATCTACGACAATTCATCAACAGCAACGACAGCTCAAATGATGTCAAATGCTTCAAACCCACAAAACAACATTTACACAACACTGACAACAGCTAATACCATGAAAGGTGAAACAGATAAACTTGATTCAGCTGTCTATACCCTTTCAAATCCTGAAAAAATGAACAGTTTCGTTAAAGAAGTAAAATCAGAAATCGACACTGACACTTACTCTGTGACATCAAGCGATGAAATCTACGAACAAATGCTTTCACCACTTAATAACATTTCATCAATTGCACAAAATATTGTTATTTTGGTGGCTATTGCTGGCGCAGTTATCCTAACCTTGATTGTTATTTTAAGCATTCGTGAGCGCCGTTACGAAATTGGAGTTCTCATGAGCTTGGGTGAAAATCGCCTTAAAATCATCGGCCAATTCTTCACAGAGTTATTCATGGTAACTATTGTTTCTCTTGTGATTGCATCATTTGCAGGAAATTTTGTCGGAAATGCCCTTGGTAATCAACTGTTGTCATCTTCAACTCAGACACAACAAACTACAAACCAAGGAGCTAATGGCGATGGTCCTGGTCAAGAGACAAACTCTTCTAATGATGACAATAAGCAAAATGACTCAAAACCCCAAAATGACAAACCATCCGGCGGTGGTTTTGGCAACATGATGTCAATGGCAACAACTTCACCAAAAGAAATCGATAATCTCGATATCAAACTAACAGGAACTGATGTCGCAAAACTCGGTGGAATCGCCCTTCTCATCTCATTTATCTCAACTATCTTAGCAAGTATTGGTATCATTCGCATGAAACCAAAAGATATCTTATCATCAAATTAGAAAGGACACTCATATGACCTTACACACAAAAAATATTGGCTATTGGTACACTAATAATCCAGATGATTACCTGTTCAAAGATGTTAATCTAAGCTTCGAAAGAGGAAAAATTTATGCCATTCTTGGACAATCAGGAAGTGGAAAGACCACCTTTCTTTCCTTGCTTGCTGGCTTAGATAGCCCAAAAACAGGCAAGATTTACTTAGATGACAAAGATATTAATAAGTCTGGCTTGACCAATTACCGTAAAAACGCTGTTTCAACTATCTTTCAAGCTTATAATTTAATGACTTACATGACTGCACGTCAAAATGTTCAAACAGCACTCGAAATCACAAACACTCCCGTTGACAATGCTAAAATCGATGAGCTTTTTGAGCTGGTGGGCATTCCTAAAGAAATGATTGATAAGCCAGTTCTTCAACTTTCCGGAGGTCAACAACAGCGTGTTGCCATCGTCCGAGCCCTAGCAACCAATCATGATGTCATTATAGCTGATGAACCAACAGGAAACTTAGACGAAGAAACTACCCAAGACATTGTCAATATCTTCAAAGACATCGCTCATCAGCAAAATAAAACCGTGATTATCGTGACACATGAAACGGCTGTCGCTAAAGAAACAGATGTCGTTTTTGAACTCAAGAAAAAACAATTTACCCAACTATAAACGAAAAGCACCCAGCAAAACTGCTGAGTGTTTTTTCTTATTTTAGTCTGACAAATCTTGTCCGTTACTTGCGATAACTTTTTTATACCAGAAGAATGAATCTTTGCGGTAACGTTCAAGGCTACCAACTTCTTCATCAGTACGGTCAACGTAAATGAAACCATAACGTTTACGAATGCCTTCGTGTGTTGAGATAAGGTCAATAGCTGACCATGGATTGTAACCAAGCATATCAACACCGTCCGTAATCGCTAATTGAATTTGTTCAATGTGAGCACGAAGATAATCGATACGGTATTGGTCGTGAACTTTACCATCTTCTGTCAAAGTATCGTAAGCTCCAAGACCGTTTTCAGTAACCAAAAGTGGCAAGCGGTAACGGCTGTACATTTCACGAACAGTTGCACGGAAACCGACTGGGTCAATTTCCCAACCAAATTCAGTTTTTGGAAGATTTGGATTGTCAACACCACGGTAGAAACCTGCTTCTCCACGTGCTGTTTGTTGGTCAGCTGATGGGTTCAAGCTTTCTGTACCATCTGATGCAGCTACTGTTGCTGTATTATAGTAGTTAAATCCGATAAAGTCTGGTTTTGCAGCTTTCATGATGGCACGATCTTCATCAGTAATCACTGGTGTAGCATCTTGTTCTTCAAGGTATGCCCAGACAAGGTTATTGTATTCACCTAGGATATAAGCATCAAGATAGAGCCAATTACGAATTGCATTGAAGTTTTGAGCAGCTAGAACATCTTCTGGTTTTGATGAAGCCGCATAAACCAATGAAATATTTGGTGCTGGACCAATTTTAGCTTCTGGAAGCATTTCGTGGCAAAGTTGCATAGCTTTAGCTTGCGCTACCAATTGATGGTGATTTTGTTGGTAAATTTCTTTTGTAAGGTTTGTTGTTCCTTCTGGCACATGAAGAGTACCGATGACAGGACCAACCAAAGTAAGCATATTTTGTTCATTGATTGTTAACCAGTATTTCACACGGTCACCAAAGTTTTCAAACAAGACACGCGCATATTCAGCAAACCAATCTACTGACTCATGTGTTGACCAAGAACCACGTTCATCAAGCGCTGCTGGCATATCAAAGTGGAACATTGTCACAATTGGTTCGATATCATATTTCAAACATTCATCAATCAAGTTGTTATAAAACTCAATTCCTTTTGGATTCACTTCGCCAGTCCCGTTTGGCAAAACACGTGACCAAGAAATTGAAAAACGATAAGATTTAAAGCCCATTTCTGCCATCAAGGCAATATCTTCTTTGTAGTGATGATAATGGTCAACTGAAACTGTCAAATCTGCAGTTCCTGCTGGCAATTCTTTCACATCTTGACAAGAAGGTCCTTTGCCGTCTTCTAAAGAGGCACCTTCTACTTGGTAAGCAGAGGTTGAAGCTCCCCACAAGAAATAATCTGGAAATGGTTTTAGCGTTTTGTGTAACATGTCAATCTCCTTTTAACTTTTCATTGACTACAATTATAGCGCTATCATTTCTAAAAAACTAATGCTATCCAACGCTATCCTTGTACTATCATACGAAAAAATGACGACAAATGTCAGATATCTAAACAAAATATAAACAATCTGACAATTCCTATCTCAAGTCATTTTCATTCCATCAAACCTAATTTGGCAAAGGCGTTGTAAAGACCATCTTCTTCGACATCGTCAGTCACCATATCAGCCATCGCTAGAATTTCTGGGCCACCATTTCCCATAGAAACACCAATCTTACAACACTCAAGCATTGGAATGTCCACTTTGGCATCACCAAAAGCAATGGTATCCTCACGACTAGCCTGCAAATGCTCTAAAATAACGTCAATGGCATGCGCTTTGGTAATATCTTTAACGCCGAGGTCGCCAAATAAAGCTGTTTCCCCTCGGCCGCCCCAAGTCCCAGCTTTTAAGTTTGGAAAAGCCTTAGCAGAATCCAAATGATCTTGGTAAGAATTCAAAATAAAGCTGACTTTATTTAGGTCATCACGGTATAATTCGCCACCATAAACCAAGCCATGAAGAGCATCTTCAGCTTCCATGTGTTCTACTTCTGCGGCTGTTTTTCCTTTTTGCATGACGTACTTGCGCATGACTGGGCGAGCAGCTTCTTTAAAGTTTTCTGAAGCAAACAATCCGTTATTAGATTCCAAATAAAATTCCAATCCGCGCTCATGTAACCAGTCAACAATCGCTCTCGAATCTTCTTTTGAAATCATCTGATGCATGATAACTTCTTCATTGTACTCGACATATGAACCATTGCCCCCAATCATGCCATCAAGCCCAATCTTCCATAATTCAGGTTGCATTTCTGCACGACTACGTCCCGTACAGACAAAGACTTTATGCCCATTGGCACGCGCTTGTCGAATTGCCAATACAGCAGATTCTGGAATACGATTGTGATAATCCACCAAAGTTCCATCAACATCTAAAAAAATAATTTTACTCACAGCACTGTCCTCTTCGTTTTTAATGCCTCTATTTTACTAAGAAAAGTTTGAAAACGATAGTTATATCTTACGAAAAACTGATACTTTCCTCTGCTTTTTTTCCAGCTGACAGCTTTCAGACAGCTTGCTTGCATTTCTGATACAAAATCGCTATGCTAAAACCATGAAAAATGTAAAAGACTTATTGGCTCATCTTCCTTACCGAGCTAGTTTTTATGATAAAGATTTAAAACTGATTTATAGCAATAATCGTTCAGACGGCTCTTTTTTCTCGGAACCCGAAGAAAATGAATTACCACAATGGGTTTGGACCAGCCTTGAGCAAGCACCAGAACAAGCCCTTCATTTTCAAATTCCTACCGAATCATTTGACCGTATCTTATTTCAAACTTATCAAGCAGTTAAAGATGATTCTGGTGAACTTATGGGTGTTATTACTTTTATCCAAGACTTAAAGCCTGTTCTGGCAAGTTACCTAAATGAATCTGGTCAAGCAATCGTTGGCTGGTCTGATGTCACTTCTGGACCTTCTAGCACTAATCCTATTTTCGATGATTAAAAAAGAGCCTTTTGGCTCTTTTTGCTTATTCTTAATCACGGTAAACAGGCTGCGCACCGTATGTTTGAGACACTGGCATCATTTCAATACGGTTAAAATTAACATGCTCTGGCTGACTAGCCACCCAAGAAACAGTGTTTGCGATATCTTCTGGCGTAATGGCGTGCGCTCCTTCGTAAAGTTTCTCAGCACGTTCATCGTCACCTTTGAAGCGGACATTTGAGAACTCTGTTCCTTCACAAAGCCCTGGTTCGATATTCGTCACACGAATCTTTGTCCCAGCAAGATCAGCACGCAAATTTAGCGAAAATTGTTTGACGAAGGCTTTTGATGCACCGTAAACATTGGCACCTGGGTATGGAATAGTTCCTGCTGTTGACCCAAGGTTAATAATCATCCCTAAATTACGCTTAACCATGTCTGGTAAGACTTGGCGTGTCAGATAAACAAGACCTACGATATTGGTATTAATCATGGTCATCCAGTCAGTAAAATCGGCCTCATATGCCTTGTCTAAACCAAGTGCCAATCCAGCATTGTTGACTAAAAGGTCAATGTGTTGCCAAGATTCTGGTAAACTTGCTAAAGCTTGATCAATGAGTTTTGGCCCAGAAACATCCATTTGTAAAGGATAAACCTTATCACTACCTAGTTCTGCTTGTAAGCTCTGCAATTTTTCCAAACGACGAGCACTGGCAATAACTTGATAACCATCTGCTACTAATTTCTTAACAATAGCTTTTCCAAATCCTGCCGAAGCGCCTGTTATTAATGCAATTTTTGTCATGTTACTCTCTTTCTATACTCTTCTGGATATAAGAAAGTCAGTTGGTTATCAGCCAACTGATTCTTTCTTATTATTCGTTCATGTCATCAACAGCCTGAGCTGCTGTGATAATAGCTAATTTATAAATATCTTCTGCACTTGAACCACGTGATAAATCATTGACTGGTTTGTTCAATCCTTGAAGAATTGGACCGATTGCCTCAAACATACCAAGACGTTGAGCAATCTTGTAACCAATGTTTCCTGATTGAAGGTCTGGGAAGATAAAGACGTTTGCTTGTCCAGCGACGTCACTATCTGGTGCTTTTACTTCTGCTGTACTTGGAACAAAAGCGGCATCAAATTGCAATTCACCATCGATAGCCAATTCAGGCTGACGTCCCTTAGCCAGTTGAGTGGCTTCACGAACTTTTTCAGCTTGAGGTGCTTTGGCACTTCCTTTTGTTGAAAAGCTAAGCATGGCAATCTTTGGATCAATGTCAAAAATTCTTGCCGTTTCAGCAGTGTTTAAAGCAATTTCAGATAATTCTTGAGCATTCGGATCAATATTGATAGCACAATCCGCGAACATAAAACGTTGATCAGTGCTTTCACGGTTCATCAAGAAAACACCTGATGTTCTGGAAATGCCCGGTTTTGTTTTGATGATTTGAAGAGCTGGGCGAACAGTATCTGCTGTTGAATGAATCGCACCAGAAACCATACCATCAGCCAAACCAAGTTTGACCAACATGACACCAAAATAATTAACGTCTTTCAATAGACGATCAGCATCTTCAGGACTTGCTTTACCTTTTCGGATTTCAAGAAAGGCTTCCTTCATCTCATCAAACTTATCATAAGTTTGCGGGTTAATAATCACATAGTTTTGATCAGCAAAACCGAATTTAGCCAGTAATTCTCGAACTTCCGTAGCTTCTCCTAAAATAATTGGTTCAATCAAACCTTCAAATTTTAAACGAGCGGCTGCACGAAGAACACGTTCATCATTTCCTTCAGGAAAAACAATTTTGAGGTTTTTACCAACAATTTTTTCCCTTAAGCTACCAAATAAAGATCGAATTCCCATAAAAATTAACCTTCCATCTATTTTTGTTGTAGCTTCATGATAACGCTATCAAAGTCATCTGTCAAGTTTGCGCTTTGGATAATCTCTTTATTTGTGTAAGGGTCTACAAAACGTAAATAATGGCAATGCAAGGCTTGTCGCGTAATGCCAAGATCCATACGGCCACCATACAAATCATCTCCCAAAAGCGGGAAACCAATGTGAGCAAAATGCACACGAATTTGGTGAGTTCGTCCTGTGTGAAGTCGAATATCTACCAAAGCCACATCGCCAAAGCGTTCCACAACGCGATAACTTGTGTGAGCGTATTTTCCAGACGGGTGCACGCGACGTGTGATAATACTATCTTCATCTCGAGCAATCGGCGCAATGATTTCTCCCTCATCTTCTAGTTCACCTTGACCAGAAACCAAGGCATAATAACGTTTTTCAATGGTCTTACTTTGTAGTTGTTTATCAAGTCTAGCATGGGCATAGCCGTGTTTGGCAAAGAGCATCAAACCGCTTGTATCCTTATCAAGTCGAGTTACGATGTGAACTTGCTTGTTAGGGTAATTTTGCTCCATGTAGTAATATTTGACAAAATTAGCAATGGTATTTGAATGCAAAACACTTGGAATGCTTGCATAACCATGGGGTTTATTGATAATCAAAAAATGATCATCTTCATAGGCAATATCAAGGTCATGCTTGACTGGAATAAGGGTTTCATGTTCCTGTTCATCAGGAATTTCAATCGTCACCACATCTCCCACATCCAATAAATAAATGGCATTTTGCTCAACGCCATTTACCCAAATATTTCCACCTTTAAATTTCACTTTGGCTAATAAGCCTTTTGAAACATCATGTCCCTTTAAAAAGGTTTTTACTTTTGTTCGTCGGTCCGCAATAAATTCAAATCTCACGAATCTACTTCTCCTATAAAGGCATCTCTCACGCGCTCCCAGAAACTTGTATGGAAGGGTGTTGCCACAAAACTAATTTTTTTATTGTCAATACAATATTCAATTTTAGACACATTTTTATAATGCATGGTTTTGTTATCGATTGACACTGTATAAACGCCTTGGCGTTTAGGAATGATTTCAATTTTATCTTTTTTCGGCACAATCACAGATGACCCAAGGGTGCGATAAACACGGTTGTTAAGACTAGAAATCTCTGTCAACTGCATTGCTTCCATCGTCGGGTGCAAAATAGCTCCGCCTAAAGATTTATTGTAAGCTGTGCTTCCTGTCGGTGTCGATACCGAAATACCGTCACCACGGAAACGTTCTAACTTCACTTTATCAATGACAACGTCAGCAACCATTGTTTTCTCAATACGTTTGATGGCTACTTCGTTAAGGGCACGCGCTTTCACCACACGACCATCATCTAAAGTGATTTTAGCTCGCAAAACTGGATAAGATGCCTTACGCCCCTTATCAGCTCGCAAATTCTCAATTAACTTTTCTACTTCAAAATCTCGGTAATCGGTGTAAAACCCCAGATGACCGGTATGAATTCCCACAAAGCGGACTTTATCAAGAATCTTTTCATACGTGTGAAAAGCAGACAACAGCATGCCATCACCACCAATGGAAATGACAATATCTGGATCTTTTTTAGACAAATAGAATCCTTTATCTTCCTTGAATGCCGCAAAAAGCTTTGAGGCAACTCGTCTACTCTGATATTTCCCGTTTGCTACGATAGCAACACGTGTAACTTTATCTGTAATATTCGTCTGTGTCATCACTATTTCCTACACCATCACTTAATTTCCGACTTGCGGGATCAAATAAAAGCTGTGCTTCCCTAATATCCTCGCGAATTTTTCGCATCTCCTCATCCAACTCAAGGGCAATTTTTGCTGTTGTTTCCAAACGTTTTTTAATTTCATCAGGAAACTCGCCTTTATATTTATAGTTCAATGAATGTTCAATCGTTGCCCAGAAGTTCATCGCTAAAGTCCTAATTTGAATCTCAGCTAGAACTGTTTTTTGACCATCAATGGTATCAACAGGATATTCCACAATAACATGGTATGAACGATAACCACTGGCTTTCATATGCGTGATGTAATCACGTTCCTGCACGATTTTCATATCATGTCGACTACGTAAAAGTGCCAAAACTTCATCAACGTCATCAACAAATTGAACCATAATACGAAGACCAGCAATATCTTGCAAATCTTGTTCAATGTTCTCTGGTTTAATCCCGCGTAGCACCATTTTTTCCTTGATACTTTCGACCGATTTTACACGACCAGTCACAAACTCAATCGGTGAATGTCGATTTTGTTTACGAAATTGCTTGCGGATTCCGCGCAATTTAATCTTCAATTCACCAACAGTTTGTATGTAAGGATCTAAAAATTTCTCCCAGTCCATCACATTTCCTTCCTAATGGGATGGGCTTGTCACGCAGACATAACCAATCCTTGTCAAAAAATTGACTTTTGTATAGAATTAATATAACAAACCTATTATACCATATTTCTAATTGAGGAAAAAAGGAAAATTATTTTATGACACACCTTGAAATTGAGTACAAAACATTACTCACTAAAGACGAATTCAATCGTCTTAACAGTCAACTTTCACACGTTACACCAGTAACGCAAACGAATTACTACTTCGATTCAGATAATTTTGACATGAAAGCACATCGCATGTCTCTTCGCATTCGGACATTGCCAAATCGCGCAGAAATCACATTGAAAATTCCAAAAGAAGTTGGTAATTTGGAATACAACTATGATTTGAGTGTTGCTGATGCCAAAGAAATCATCAAATCAGGTCAATTTCCAGAAGTTGATTTTTTGAAACTTATCGAAGAAAATGGTGTTAAACTATCAAGCCTTAAAAATTTTGGTAGTCTGACGACAACACGCCGCGAAACAATGACTGATATTGGTCTTATGGCTCTTGATAGCAATCAATATGCTGATATTAAAGACTATGAACTTGAACTAGAAGTTGAAAATGCTGAAAAAGGCAAAAAAGATTTTGACAACTTCTTAGCTCAGCATGACATTGACTTTAAGTATGCTAAAAGCAAAGTTGCTCGCTTTAGCGCAACCCTTAAGCGAAATTAAAGGCGCTTTTTCCTTAGAAAATGCTGAATTATTTCAGTTTTTTTGGTAAAATATAAGTATTAATTTTAAAGGAGTTTATTTATATCATGGCAGAACATTACGCCGACAAACAATTCAAGCTTTTTTCTCTTTCTTCTAACGTAGAGATTGCACAAAAAATTGCGGACGAAGTTGGAGTCCCTCTTGGAAAAGTGTCAACACGCAAGTTTTCAGACGGCGAAATCATGATTAACATCGAAGAAACAGTTCGTGGTGATGATATCTACATCATCCAATCAACTAGCTACCCTGTTAATGACAACCTTTGGGAACTCTTGATTATGGTAGACGCTTGTAAACGTGCCAGCGCCCACACTGTCAATGTCGTTATCCCTTACTTCGGATACTCACGTCAAGACCGTATCGCTGCATCACGTGAACCAATCACAGCTAAACTTGTAGCAAACATGCTTGTTAAAGCTGGTGTTGACCGTCTTTTGACTCTTGACCTTCACGCTGTTCAAGTACAAGGTTTCTTTGATGTCCCAGTTGATAACCTCTTTACTGTTCCATTGTTTGCTAAATACTACTGCGACCTTGGTTTGAAAGGTGAAGACGTTGTTGTTGTCAGCCCTAAAAACTCTGGTATCAAACGTGCTCGTAGCTTGGCTCAAACTCTTGATTCACCAATCGCTATCATCGACTACGCTGAAGATGATGCACACCGTGAAGAAGGCTACATTATCGGTGATGTTGCTGGTAAAAAAGCAATCCTTATCGATGATATTTTGAACACTGGTAAAACATTTGCTGAGGCAGCTAAAATCGTTGAACGCGATGGCGCTACTGAAATTTATGCCGTTGCTAGTCACGGTCTATTTGCTGGAGCTGCTGCAGAAAGCCTTGATGCTGCTCCTATTAAAGAAATCTTAGTAACTGACTCAGTTGCTACTAAAGAACGCTTGCCTAAGAACATTAAATACCTTTCAGCAAGCAAATTGATTGCTGACGCGATTATTCGTATCCACGAAAAAACTCCGCTCAGCCCACTATTCTCATATAACGCTAAAAAGGATTAATTTACTATATGATATATCTCGATAATGCTGCAACTACCCCTCTCACACCTTCTGTTATTGATGCAATGACAGAAATTATGGTCAACGATTTTGGTAACCCATCAAGTATTCATGGGATTGGACGTCACGCTAACCAGCGTTTGCGTTCTTACCGCCAGACCATTGCCTCAGCTTTAAAAACTGACCCACGCCGCA
Source organism: Streptococcus sp. TATVAM-FAB8 (assembly GCF_046592795.1). Taxonomy (NCBI): domain Bacteria; kingdom Bacillati; phylum Bacillota; class Bacilli; order Lactobacillales; family Streptococcaceae; genus Streptococcus; species Streptococcus sp. TATVAM-FAB8. Next base: position 43,350 of record NZ_JAWVPQ010000007.1, on the reverse strand, counting down.
TTATCTTTACATCTGGTGCTACTGAAAGCAACAACACTGCCATCAAAGGCTATGCTCTTGCTAACCAAGAAAAAGGTAAACACATCATTACCACTTCTATCGAACACCACTCTGTTCTTCATACAATGGAGTATTTGGAAAAACGTTTTGGTTTTGAAGTCACATACCTAAAACCTGAAGATGGTCATATTTCTGCTAAACAAGTGGCTGACGCTCTTCGCGATGATACGATTTTAGTCAGCACAATGTTTGCAAACAACGAAACAGGTGACCTTCTTCCCGTTAAAGAAATTGGCGAACTTCTCTCAGACCATCAAGCTGCTTTCCACGTTGATGCTGTTCAAGCAATCGGGAAAATTGATGTTTATCCTGAAGAGATTAAAGCTGATTTCCTTTCAGCTTCTGCTCATAAATTCCACGGACCAAAAGGTGTGGGTATTCTTTACTCAACACCACAACACTTTGATAATTTGCTCCATGGTGGGGAACAAGAAGAAAAACGCAGAGCTAGCACTGAAAATATGATTGGTATTGCTGGTATGGCAAAAGCCCTATCAGATGCTGTTGCTAACAAAGATGCTAATTACAAACACGTCCAAGAACTACGTCAAGCCTTCCTTGATGCTATTTCTAGCTTAGACTATTACATCAACGGTAGCCAAAACAAAATGCCTCACGTGCTCAACATTGGTTTTCCAAATCAAAACAATGGTATTCTCCTAACTCGCCTTGATTTAGCTGGTATCGCTGTTTCAACTGGTTCTGCATGTACCGCTGGTACTGTTGATCCAAGTCACGTCTTGGCAAGCCTATATGGTGAAGATTCACCACGTTTGGTAGAATCAATCCGCGTTAGCTTCTCAGAACTCAACACTATCGAAGAAGTTCAAGAACTCGCTAAAAAATTAATAGAAATTGTAGGAAAATAGGATGGCATTTGAAAAAGAAATCACTTTAAAAGACTGTCTTTACAGCTATGCTATTAGCGATAATATTAAAAAATATACGCTTCGTGACACAACCTTTACGCAAAACCATATCGGTAATTACGAATTAACGCGTTTATTGGAAAAAGTCCCTAATTCAGGTGATGGATTCCCACTAAAAATCACTATCAACAAAGATTTGACAGGCTTCAAACTAAGCATTACTGACAAATCAGGGCTACGTTTCGTTAATATCTTCAAATCTGAAGATAATAAAATCCTCCAAGAAAAATTCTATTTCTTGATGGACAGCCTCGTTGAACGTGATATTTTCACTAAAAAAGAAGCTTAATCAATAAAAACAACTCCCTAGCTACTTCTTATTAGCTTTGGAGTTGTTTTTTTACTCTATTTTGTAAAATTTGTTTTTAATTTCACAAAGTTTTTGTTACAATAGATGTAACAAGTAAAAGGGAGATGGTATTGTGACTACTGAGAAATCTATTCCTAAAGCAACGGCTAAGCGACTTTCGCTGTATTATCGCATTTTCAAACGTTTTAATACAGATAATGTCGAAAAAGCAAGTTCAAAACAAATTGCAGATGCTATGGGAATCGATTCTGCAACTGTTCGCCGAGATTTTTCCTATTTTGGTGAGCTAGGAAGACGTGGCTTCGGCTATGACGTCAAAAAATTAATGAACTTCTTCGCTGATATTCTAAACGACCATTCAACGACAAATGTTTTATTGGTTGGATGTGGTAATATCGGTCGAGCATTACTTCACTACCGTTTCCATGATCGTAACAAGATGCAAATTGCTATGGCTTTTGATACGGACGATAATGAAATTGTTGGACATCAAACATCAGATGGTATTCCAGTTTATGGTATCTCATCACTTAAGGAGCACGCACAAGAAGCTGGCATCGAAACAGCTATCTTAACGGTTCCAAGTACTAAAGCTCAAGAAGTTGCTGATATCTTGGTTGAAGCTGGTATCCGTGGTATTTTGAGTTTCTCTCCCGTTCATCTAAATGTTCCAAAAGGTGTCATCGTCCAATACGTTGACTTAACAAGTGAATTACAGACACTTCTTTATTTCATGAGTCAATCAAATCAATAACAAACTGCAATCCAACTGCTTTTTGCTTAGCTGAGTTTATTTAGTATTAGAATACTTTTTCTTGCCTGAGAGTTTTCCTTTCAGGTTTTTTTAGTTTTACAGTACATCTGTTTCTTCCCTAAAACTATAATATTGGTATTTGCCTACTATAATGTGATCTAAACAGACTATGCCAATATCATCGCAAGCTCGTTTCATTTTCTCGGTAAATCGTAGGTCATTTTCACTCGGTGCTGGTGAACCTGACGGGTGATTGTGAATAATAATCACTGAAGTTGCCATGTTTTTACAAGCATAGTACAAAATCTCACGAGGTTCTGCGATTGAACGACGAACCGAACCAATAAAAATCGTCCGTTGTTCGATAATGCGATTCTGAGTATCCAAATAAATCGCCACCAAATGCTCCTGCTTCTGATCGCTCAACTCTAACATCATCTTTCTAGCCAAACGTTCACTACTCATGATACGCTCTTTTTGGACATATTCTGCTTTGCTAATGCGCTTTGCCAGTTCAATCATTGCTTTGATTTCAATAGATTTGACATAGCCAATTCCTTTAATTTTTTGCAATTCTTGTAAGGATAAATGCTGAAAGTCAGCAAGTGTATCGATGTGTTTTAAAATATCATTAGCTACTTCTAAAACTGGCCTTGTCTTGGTACCTGTTCGTAATAAAATGGACAATAATTCTTGATTGCTTAATTGCTCGGCACCTAAATCTCTCAATCGTTCGCGTGGCAACATGGCATCTGCTTTCATTTCTATTGCATACATAAAAATACCTCCACTTATTTATTCGTAAGTTAGAGGTATTTTTTCTTTAATTCGCTATTCTAAACGATTTTCTTGGCGTTTAGCGACATTGTCCTTGATAATCTGATAAAGACTAGCTGCTAAAGGTACAGCTACTAGCATTCCTAAAACACCCCAAAGCGCTGCGCCAATGGTAATAGCCATCAATACCCACATACCAGGTAATCCGATTGAGCCACCAACCACGCGCGGGTAAATAAGATTTCCTTCAAATTGCTGAAGAACGACAAGGTAGATCACGAAGAAAATAGCTTGAGAGACTGACTGAGTTGCGATCAGAATAAATCCAATTGTCAAACCAATGTAAGCTCCTACAACTGGGATTAAAGCCGTGAAGGCCACCAGAATCCCGATAGTTGCTGCATAAGGCAAATGCAACAAAAGCATACCTCCAGCTGTTAAACTACCAAGAATCATTGCTTCCAAGGTCTGTCCGACAAAGAAACCATGGAATCTCTGGTGTAAAATATCTAAAACATAGTGGACAGTCTTAGCGTATTTTCCAAGATAAGAATCAATTAACAGATTAAATTGACGAGATAGTTGTTCTTTGCTAGCTAGCACATAAATTGAAAAGACCAAACTAATAAAGACATTCAGAAGCGTTGAGGCAATGGTACTTACTGACGTTAAAATGCTTGTCAAAACTGATAACACTTGATTCAAAATCTGTTGACTGTAGTCTGATAATGTCGTCGTCACATCTGATGATGTCCCAAAGTATGCCAAAATATCTTTGACAACTTTATTGTCATTAACTTCTTTGATAAAGTTTGCAATACCACTTGTATCAATCTTCAACAGTGAATTGATACTAGCAATCAAATCTGGTAGAACAATTGAAAAGAGCCAACTAATCAACAAGATAAAGGTTAAATAAGCCAAAATCATTGAGACAGCCCGTTTTACCTTCAAAAGGTATTTATTTTTAATCAGACGTGTGAAAATCATCTCATAAAGACTCATGACGATATTTACGATATAAGCAATACCAGCTCCAATCAGAAATGGCTGACTAGCTTTAATCACCGTCGCCACAAGTGATGTTCCCATATCCCAATATGCCTTAATCGCATAACATATCACAAAAGCAAGAACTATATAATAAACCTGTTTTTTCTCAAATTTCATGGGGAATAAATTCTCCTTAATAAAGTTATTCCCATTATAGCAAATTTTATTAAAATGTCGAAAAGTCTGCTGCTTTGCCTACTTTTATTATTTCAATCTCGCTCAAAGATATATTCTTGCGTGCTTGGATTATAAATCGATTGAACACACATTTCTTTTCCATCATAAGTTATTTTGAAAATCGCACAGTTTGCTGGACGTTTTTTGGGAGTCGGCGGATTTTTCGTAGCATGCAAATAAAACTGCATAATAGCTCCACCGTGGCTGACAAATAACAAAGTCTCATCTTCTTTGCTAGCTTCCAAAACCTCACGAATAGTACGCTCCATGCGCTCATAAACCTGAGCAGTGGATTCACCACCATAACGCACAAAGAAATCACGGTAACCAGAACCATCTTCATGGTGAACTGGCGGATTCAAATACTCTTGATGCGCTTCATACGCTCCAAAATCCATTTCCTTGATTCCTTTTAAGCGAATGTAGTCAACTCGCCCAGTCGCTAACTCAGCAGTGTCGCAAGCTCTCTCTTGCGTTGACGAATAGACACGCGTGAAAGTAATCCCTTCTTGCTCAAAATACCGTCTTGCTGCCTTAGCTTGTTCAATCCCTTCCTCTGTCAATGGAGAATCACACGCTCCTTGAATTCTCCCTTGAACATTAAAGCGAGTTTGCCCATGTCGCATTAGATAAAAAGTTTTAACCATTTTCTCCTCCACCATCTCATAGAAGCAAAGCAACTCAGTTGAAAACTATCAACCGAGTTTAGCTTATTAATCGTTTAAAATATTAGCACCACGTGTTGCAATCAAATCTTTGTAATAGAAGAATGAATCCTTACGTGAGCGGTCAAAGCTACCATTACCTTGGTCATCGGCATCAACGTAAACAAAACCATAGCGTTTAGACATTTCAGACGTTGATGCTGACACAAGGTCTGTACACCCCCACCAAGTATATCCCATCAAGTCAACACCATCTTCAATGGCTTCATACATTTGTTTGACATGAGATTCCAGATAATCAATACGGTATTGGTCATGGATAGAACCATCTTCTTCCACCTTATCAAGAGCACCAAGACCATTTTCAACAACCATAAGCGGTACTTGGTAACGGTCATAAAGCTTATTTAAAGTGATACGAAGTCCAACAGGGTCAATTTGCCAGCCCCAGTCAGAAGCTTCCAGATATGGATTAGGTTCACTTAAGATTAAATTACCAGCTGTCTCTTCACCAGATTTTTGCTTACGTGCAATAGAGCTCATGTAATATGAGAATGACATGAAATCAACAGGGTATTTTTCAAGAATTTCAAGATCACCATCAGCAATTTCTAACTCAATATTGTTTTCTTTGAAGAAACGTTTCGCGTATGAAGGGTATTTACCACGCACTTGAACATCAGAGAAGAAAAGATTTTCATGGTCTTTTTTAATTTCTTCCATGACATCATCAGGATTACATGTAGCTGGATAAGCTTGCATACGCGCTAACATACAACCAATTTTAAAGTCAGGATTGATTTCATGACCAACTTTTGTGGCTAAACTTGATGCCACAAATTGGTGATGCGCTGCTTGATACATCTCTTGCAAATTCAATTTACCATCGTCAAATAAGAGGCCACCAGACAAGTAACCTGTCATACCAATAATGTTGATTTCGTTAAAAGTCAACCAGTATTTGACTTTATCTTTGTAGCGATTAAAGACTGTTTCAGCGTAACGCACAAAGCAATCAATCACTTTACGATTCTTCCAACCGCCATATTCTGTGATTAGATGAATTGGAAATTCATAATGTGACAATGTCACAAGGGGTTCGATGCCATATTTATTAAGTTCATCAAAAACACTATCGTAAAACGCTAAACCTGCTTCGTTTGGGGTAGCATCATCACCATTTGGAAAAATACGTGACCAGGCAATTGACATACGGAAAGTCTTAAAGCCCATTTCCGCATAAAGAGCAATATCTTCTTTGTAACGGTGATAAAAATCTGAACCCCAACGTTTCGGATATAAACCTTCTGTGTCATTTAAAGCAGCATCCAATTTAGCACGAGTCATTGGGCTATTGAATTCACTTCCCATTGATTTTCTCTCTTCTGGCGCTACTGCACGTGACGTATCTGAGGTAGCAGGTCCGCGTCCGTCAACATTCCACGCACCTTCAAATTGATTGGCAGCTGTTGCACCACCCCATAAAAAATCTTTTGGAAATTGTTTTGTCATATTTTCTCACCTCATACTTTAGTTTACTCTTGTATTATATCTTGAAATGTAAGTGTTTTCTATCACTATTATCTTAAAAAACAATACTATCACATGATAATAAAACTATTTCCTCACCTTAGAGGAAAAATCTTTTCAAAAAATGAAATCAAGTATGAAAACTACTCATTTTTCATTCATTCTATAGAAGAAAATTTGACAAAAGCCCTTTCTCTCTATATAATTAATTAGTTGAAATTATTCTATTTTTTCTGAAAATGGGAAATATATTTTAATAAGTAGTACTGATTTAATGGCTAAAAGATAAAGAGTCACTTGATGATTTACCCTTTAACCAATGATTACAGTACTATGACTGACTTAGGAGTTTAATTATGTATAATTTTCTATCGTCTTTAGACAGTCTAGTCTGGGGACCACCTCTTCTTGTTCTTCTTGTTGGAACAGGAATTTATTTGTCTTCTCGCTTAGGATTATTGCAAGTTTTCCGCCTCCCAAAGGCCTTAAAACTGATCTTTAAATCTGAAGCAAAAGGTAAAGGGGATATTTCAAGTTTTGCTGCACTAGCTACTGCTCTTGCAGCAACTGTCGGTACTGGTAATATTGTCGGTGTCGCAACTGCCATCAAACTTGGTGGTCCAGGGGCACTTCTTTGGATGTGGATGGCCGCATTCTTTGGAATGGCTACAAAATATGCTGAAGGTGTTTTAGCCATCAAATACCGTACAACAGATGCAAATGGTGAAATTTCTGGTGGTCCAATGCACTACATTGTTAATGGGATGGGAAAACGTTGGAAACCTTTGGCCATTGCCTTCTCAATTTTTGGGGTAATGGTTGCCTTGTTTGGCTCAGGGACTTTCACACAAGTTAACTCAATCACTGATTCACTTAGCAACACTGTTGGCTGGTCACCAAAAATCATCAGTATTGTCTTGGCTGTCCTTGTCAGCATTATCATCTTCGGTGGTATTCAATCAATTTCAAAAGTTGCTGAAAAAATTGTTCCATTTATGGCAATTATTTACATTCTAGCAACTATCACTATTCTTGCTTTCCACTGTGATCAAATTATTCCAAGTATCGGCTTAGTCATTAAATCAGCCTTTACTGGAAAAGCAGCAACTGGTGGTTTTGCTGGTGCAACGGTTATCACAGCTATCCAAGCTGGTATCGCACGTGGTATCTTCTCAAATGAATCTGGGCTTGGTTCTGCACCAATCGCTGCTGCTGCTGCGAAAACTGATGAACCTGTTGAACAAGGTCTTGTTTCTATGACTGGTACTTTCATTGATACCATCATTATTTGTACCCTAACAGGACTTTCAATTATTGTCACTGGTGGTTGGTCAAGCAAACTTAACGGAGCAACTTTAACACAGTCTGCTTTCTCTACTGTTTTTGGAAACTTTGGTGTCTATGCTTTGACATTCAGTTTAATTCTCTTTGCCTTTACCACAATTCTTGGTTGGGGATATTACGGAGAACGTTGTTTTGAATTCCTATTTGGTGTCAAAGCTATTCCAGTTTACCGTATCATTTTCATCGCTATGGTCGCTCTTGGCGGTTACATTAGCCTTGAAACTATCTGGGTTATCGCTGATATCGTTAACGGTTTGATGGCAATTCCAAACTTGATTGCCTTACTAGCCCTTTCACCAATTATTATCAAAGAAACAAAACACTATTTCGATACACATTAAAAAATAAGAGATTAGGGATTATCCTAATCTCTTGTTTTTCCCTTTAAAGAAAACGCTTATTAACGGGATTTCTGTGCCAAAAGAGGCGTTTTAGTGATATAATAAAAGGTAGCTCAAATTTAACATAATCTACTGATACATTTATAACCTCATTTGAACAAAGGAGGCATTTCTTATGTCAACACCAGAAGAAAACCTACGCTTAGCAAAACGAGGGCCCATTGTTAGTATTATTGCCTACATGGTCATCACCTTATTGAAGCTAATCACTGGTTATTTTTTGAATTCATCATCATTAATCGCTGATGGTTTTAACAACTTGTCTGATATTCTCGGAAATGTTGTGCTTTTAATTGGACTACATTTGGCGAGCAAACCAGCCGATGAAGATCACCGCTTTGGTCATTGGAAAATGGAAGATTTATCAAGTTTGATCACTTCTTTCATCATGTTCTACATTGGCTTTAAAGTTCTCTTTCAAACCATTGAAAAAATCATCTCAGGTAGCATGACACCTCTTGATCCTGAAGGTGCCATTGTCGGAGTCATCTCTGCAGCGATTATGTATGGTGTTTACCTTCACAATAAACGCCTCTCACAACGTGTCAAATCAAGCGCACTCTTAGCCGCATCAAAAGATAATCTTTCTGATGCTGTCACTTCTATCGGTACTTCTGTAGCCATCCTCGCAGCTTCATTTAACTTAGTCATCATTGATAGATTGGCTGCCATCGTTATTACTTACTTCATTTTGAAAACAGCCTATGATATTTTTATCGAAAGTGCCTTTAGTCTTTCAGATGGATTTGATCAAAAAGAACTCCAAAAATACAAAGAAGCTATCCTCAAATTACCAAAAGTTTCAAATGTCAAATCACAACGTGGTCGCTCATACGGAAGCAATATTTACCTTGATATCGTTGTTGAGATGAATCCTGACCTATCAGTTTACGAAAGCCACGAAGTTACTGAACAAATCGAAGAACTCCTTCGTAAAGAATTCTCTGTTTACGATACAGATGTTCACGTTGAACCAGGAGCAATCCCTGAAGATGAGATTTGGGATAATGTCTACAAAAAGCTTTATAAAGCCGAAAAAACCATTCTCGCTAAGATTCCAGATTACGAAAACCTTATCTCAGATGACTTCTACCTTATCGATGTTGACGGTCATTCCTATACCAAATCTGAAATGACTGCTCGAGAAAGACACTACATGAGCAATATCGAAGCTTTTGAAATGACATCTATCAGTCAAAAAACAAAGCTTATCACTTACAAGCTCGATAATATGACTCATACAAGTATCTGGCGTCGCAAGGAAAATTGGTTCCTTGTCTTCCACCAAATCACTCCACAAACAACAAATTCTCAAGATTAACCGTAAAACCAGGATTAATACTCCTGGTTTTTTAGATGCTTAGAATTAATCAGTTGTTTTAATTAACCGGTTAACTATTTTATATTATAGCACGATTCTATTGATAATCAAGAAAAAAATGAAAACTAAAAAAGTTCTAAGTTTCACTACTTAGAACTCTTTTAATTTATTTTTTAACGGCATCAGTTGCCACGTCATCACCAAACCATTTGTTTGAGATTTCTTGGAACTTGCCTTCTTGATAAAGTTTTTGGAAAGCCTGATTGATTTTCTTAACCAATGTTTTATCAGCTTTTCTAGCCCCTACAGCAAAATCTTCACCATCAAACTCACTAGCAATGATATTGTAGTTATCTAACTCACCTTCTTGTTCAAGGTAGTAATTCGCATAAACCTTATCAATCAAGAGACCATCGATACGATCGTTTTTGAGGTCGATAAGGGCTTGTGTGAAGGTTTCATACTGTGTCGCATCACCACCAGATACAATATCTTTTAAGACTTTTGGTTTTGCATTGAAAGCATCGTAACCAGATGAACCTGATTGCGCTCCGAGGACTTTATCTTTCATCCCTGCAAAACTTGTAATTCCTGAAGATTTTTTAGTGACTAGCACTTGTTCATTAACCATGTAAGGATTTGTAAAGAGAACTTTTTCGGCACGTTCATCACTAATAGAATAACCATTCCAAATCAAATCAATCGTACCGTTGTTCAATTCAGTTTCTTTCATATCCCAGTTGATTGATTGCCATTTCACTTTAATACCATACTGTTCAAAGACGGCATTGGCAAGATCGATATCAAAACCAACATTTTTGCCATCTTCATCTTCGTACCCCATTGGTACAAAAGTGTTATCAAAACCAATCGTAATCTTACCATCTTTTTGATAAGTTTTCCATTGGTCTGTCTTAGCAACTTTTTTTGATGACGATGACCCGCAAGCAGCTAAACTAACTGTCGCAACAAGCGCCATGGCACTTAAAAGAACTTTTTTCAATTTCATAAAGACACCTAATGAGACTTTCTGTTATTTTGGATTAATTTTTAAAATGTGATCTGAAATCGTTTCTGCAAATTGTAAATCATGGGTAACCACAATCTGAGTCATTCCAGCTTCTCGGTTTTGTAAAATCAATTTTTCAACTTCTTGACGTAATTCTGGGTCAAGCGCTGACGTTGGTTCATCATAACCAATGATTTGAGGATCAATCATCATCGCACGAGCAAGGGCGACACGTTGCTTTTGCCCACCTGATAATGAGTAAGGATAAGCATCCGCATGTTCTCCCAAACCAAGACGTTTAAGAAGACCAAGCGCCTTTTCTTTTGCCGCTTCTTTTGTCATTCCCATTGTTTTAACAGGTGACAAAATCAAATTATCTAAAACAGACAAATGTGGGAACAATTGAAAGTCTTGGAAAACAAAGCCAAGCAAGTTAAGTGTCTCTAAGTGATCAATCGGAACAACTTCACCATTATAGATGATTTCACCCGAATCAATTTTTTCAAGACCAGCAAGCATACGTAGCAAAGTGGTTTTACCACCACCTGAAGGTCCTACAAGAGACAAAATTTTACCATCTTCAATTGTTAAATTAAAATGGTCAAAAATCTTCTTTTGACCAAATTGTTTGGAAATATTTTTTAATTCTAACATCTGGTCACCTCTTATTTATAATAATCAAATTTTTTCTCAGTTTGTTTTGAAATCAAGGTAACAATACCAATCATAAGCAAGTAAATAGCCCCTGCCACAAACATCGGTGCAAGTGTTGCATCACGGTTGGCAGCTGTCTTACTTGCAAGCAACAAGTCACCAACACCAAGAACATAAACGAGTGAAGAATCCTTGACAAGGTTGATAATTTCATTGAAAACACTTGGCAAAACAATCTTGAAGACCTGTGGCAAAATAATATAATGAATAGTTTGCAACTGATTTAATTTCAAAACTTTTGCAGCTTCATATTGACCTTTTGGAATAGCAGCAATCCCACCACGGAAAATCTCAGCAAAATAAGCTGCATAATTCAAGGTAAATGCCAAAATTGCCGCAGGCATACGGTCCATAACCACTCCTACACTTGGTAAAACGTAGTAGAAGAAAATAAGTTGCAATAGCAATGGTGTTCCACGCATAATCCATACATATAATGTCAACAACCATTGCAAAGGTTTAAATTTAATCTGCATCAAAAAAGCTAGGATAGCACCAATCGGAATGGAAAGCACAATAACAATACAGAAAACTTGCAAAGTTACCGCAGCGCCATCTAACAAGCTAGGCAGAACTTGTGAAATATATGACATGTTATCTCCTAAAAAGAATTTGTTACTATTATAGTATTATATCAAATTTTCAAACAATTGGGGAGCAAAGAAGAATATTTTATCATTTGACCTTATAAAAATGAACTCAAATAACATAACTATATTTATGTAAATAATATCTTTAAATATAAAAAACGCTACGAGAAAAGCTCATAGCGTTAATGTCATTATAGTTTTTTAACAAACTCTGATTTTAATTTCATTGCACCGAAACCATCGATTTTACAATCAATGTTGTGGTCACCTTCAACAAGACGAATGTTTTTAACACGAGTTCCTTGTTTAAGATCTTTTGGTGCACCTTTTACTTTCAAGTTTTTAACGATAGTAACACTGTCACCGTCAGCAAGACGAGTTCCGTTGCTATCAAGAACAACCAAGCCATCTTCTTCTTCAACTGAATCAGCTGGGTTCCATTCATAAGCGCACTCTGGGCAAACTAACATTAATCCATCTTCGTAAACATACTCAGAGTTACATTTTGGACAATTTGGTAAAGACATCATTTCTCCTTATCAAAAAATAGCTATAACTTTATTACTGTCATAAAGTTAAAAGTTACATTATCCATTCTACCTTAGAAAGTAAATTTTGGCAAGTATTATTCCACAGTAACCGATTTCGCAAGGTTACGAGGTTTATCGACGTCCAAACCACGTTGAAGTGTTGCGTAATAAGCAATCAATTGTGCTGGGACTACCATTGCAATAGCTGACAAGAATGGATGTACAGTTGTTACGATGATATCGTCACCTTCACGAGCTTGGCTTTCATCAACAATTGTAAGAACACTTGCTCCACGTGCTTCAACTTCTTGGATATTACCACGTGTATGTGATGCAAGAACAGGATTGCTTGAGATAAGTGCGATAACAGGCACACCTTCTTCAATCAATGAAATTGTACCGTGTTTCAATTCACCAGCTGCAAATCCTTCACATTGAATGTATGAAATTTCTTTTAATTTCAAGCTAGCTTCCATGGCAACATAGTAATCTGAACCACGACCGATATAAAAGGCGTTACGAGTTTCTTTAAGAAGTGCTTCTGCTTTTTCAGCAATCGTGTCTTTTTCAGAAAGTGTTGCTTCAATAGATTGTGCAACGATAGCAAGTTCGTGAACAACATCAAAATCAGCTGCTGCTTTGTTGCCATTAGCATCGCCTACTGCTTTAGCAAGAATTGCCAATGTAGCAACTTGAGCTGTATAAGCTTTTGTTGAAGCAACTGCAATTTCAGGTCCTGCATGCAAAAGCATAGTGTATGTTGCTTCACGTGATAATGTTGAACCAGGAACGTTTGTAATAGTCAAGCTAGGAATGCCCATTTGATTTGCTTTAACCAAGACTTGACGACTATCAGCGGTTTCACCAGATTGTGAAATCATGATAAAAAGTGGTTTTTTGCTCAATAAAGGCATGTTGTAGCCCCATTCAGATGCAATACCAAGTTCAACTGGTGTATCAGTCATTTGTTCAAGGAATGATTTTGAAGCAAAACCAGCATGGTAAGATGTTCCAGCAGCCAAAATGTAAATACGATCTGCTTCTTGAACAGCTTTAATGATTTCTGGATCAACAGTGACTTGATTATTGTCATCTGTGTAAGCAGTGATTAACTTACGCATAACTGTTGGTTGTTCATCAATTTCTTTCAACATATAGTAAGGGTAAGTTCCTTTACCAATATCAGATAAGTCAAGTTCAGCTGTGTAAGAATCACGTTCGATAGTATTGCCATCATAATCCATAACTGAAACAGAATCTTTTGTCAAAACAACCAATTCCTTGTCATGGATTTCCATAAATTCGCTAGTTTCGCGAATCATTGCCATAGCATCTGAACATACCATGTTGTATCCGTCACCCAAGCCAATCAAAAGAGGTGATTTATTTTTAGCCACATAAATAGTATCAGGATCTTCAGCATCAACCAAAGCAAACGCATATGAACCTTCAATGATTTTCAAAGCTTTTTTAAAAGCTTCAAGAACTGACAAACCTTGTTCAACAAATTCACCAACTAAATGAACAGCGATTTCAGTATCAGTTTCACCTTTAAGATGGTGATTTGAAAGATATGTTTCTTTAATTTGTAGATAGTTTTCAATAACACCATTGTGAACCAAGACGAAACGTCCAGTTTCAGATGTATGTGGGTGAGCATTCAATTCAGTTGGTTGACCGTGAGTTGCCCAACGGGTGTGACCAATACCAGTGTAACCAGCCATATCAATTCCAATTTTCGCACGAAGATCAGCAATACGTCCAACTGATTTAATTAAGCGACCTTGATTAACACCATTAGTAACGTAAATTCCTGCAGAATCGTAACCACGGTACTCCAATTTTTCAAGACCTTGCATTAAGATGTCTGTTGCGTTTTTGTTTCCAACAACACCAACAATACCACACATATTTTTTTACCTTTAATAGGAAAAACCTATTATCTCTTTCTTATTTTTTGAATTGGTATAGTCTAATAAAGACCTTCCAAAACCTTACAGCAACAGTATATAACTTTACTTTTGCCTTGTCAACAGGAAGATTGGTATAAAATATACTATACCAATTCTTTATTGGTATAAAAGGAAAATTAAACCAACAAAAAACAGAGTAGCTAAACTACTCTGTTGTAATAAATCCAAATTGATTAAGTGGTAAAACTTTGAAAGTAACAACACCACGAATTTGACTTTCCTTGATTAGTCCAAAACTACGACTATCATTAGTATTCTGACGATCATCATTTAAGACTAGATAATACCCTTTTGGCACTTCGTTATATTTACCATTAGAAACTGTATTAACAGAAAAATCAGAAGTAAATGGCTGTTGGGTATCAGAAGTTGACAAATATTCGGATTTTATCTTGCTAATGTACGGTTCTTCTTTTACTTTGTTGTTAACATAAAGAATATCATCCATTACAGTCGCACTTTGTCCAGCTGTTGCGACAACACGACTAATGTAAAAAATGCCATCCTTCTTATAAACGATAAAATCTTTATAGCGTGGTTCTCGATTACGATTAACAACTACGACATCACCATTTGATAGGTATGAATTAGCGGCATCTTCATGCACTCTAAATGTTGAAAAAACAAAAATTCTCAACAAAAATATCGCTAAAATAGCAATTAAGACTAAAATAATATTTCGAATAAAATCGCGCTTAACCATAATTTCTCCTATTCTTTGTTCTATTATATCATGTTTCTGAACATAAAAAAAGTGGGCATGTGACTTTTGACACAAAGTAAGTAAGTAAGTTAGCCTTGTTTTATCTAGATAAAAGAATAAAAAATGAGAATATTTGCCCCTTCTGTGCCCCTTGCTAGCATTTTGACATAAAAAAAGCCCTATCACACAGGCCGTAAAGCTTGATATGATAGGCTTTTTTATTTTTAATTATTTTACAGTGCGGATACGCATTGTGTTTGTACCACCTGAACCAACAGGAACACCAGCGACGATAACGATGTTATCACCTGATTGAACCAAACCTGATTCAAGAGCAGCTTTTTCAGCAACTTCAAACATGTCATCAGTTGATGCAGGTTTTTCAGTTACGACTGGAATAACACCCCAGTTAATCATCAATGATTTTTGGGTTTTTTCGTCGAATGTTACAGCCAAGATGTCAGCATCTGGACGGTATTTAGAGATAAGACGAGCAGTGTTACCAGATTCAGTAAGAGCAACTACAAGTTTGATATCCATTGAGCTTGTTGCATCTTTAACTGCAGAAGCAACAACTTCTGTTTTAGAAGTACGAGCGAATGATGATGAATCAAGACGTCCGTATTCGTTAAGAAGAGTTTGAGCGTTTTTATCGATTGTAGCCATTGCACGAACTGCTTCAACTGGGTATTTACCATTTGCAGATTCACCTGAAAGCATTGTTGCGTCAGTACCATCAATAACAGCGTTGAACACGTCAGATACTTCTGAACGAGTTGCACGTGGTTTTTCAGTCATAGATTCAAGCATGTTTGTTGCTGTGATAACTGCTTTACCAGCTGCGTTAACTTTAGTGATGATCATTTTTTGGTAAACTGGAACCATTTCAAATGGAACTTCGATACCCATGTCACCACGAGCGATCATGATACCATCAGCAGCTTCGATGATTTCGTCGATGTTTTCGATACCTTGTTGGTTTTCGATTTTAGCAAACAAACGAACGTGTCCGTTACCAGTTTCTTCACAGATTGCACGAACTTCTTCAACGTCTTTTGCAGTACGTACGAATGAGATAGCGATGAAGTTAAGACCTTGTTCAAGACCAAAACGGATATCAGCGTTATCACGTTCAGCAAGAGCTGGGAATGGGATTTTAGTGTAAGGAATGTTTACACCTTTTTGTTTAGCGATAATACCATCGTTTTCAACTTCAACAACAAATTCACGAGTTGCATCGTCTTTAGCGACAACACGAAGACCAAGTTTACCATCGTCAACAAGAACTTGTTTACCAACTTCAACGTCATCGTAGATGTCAAGGGCACCAGCAACGTTCAAAGCGATAACTTCGCGAGTTGATTTGATACCTTGTTTAGTAGCAACACGGATTTGTTCACCAGTTTTGTATGAATATTCTTTAGCTTCGCCTTCAAAAAGTTCAGTACGGATTTCAGGACCTTTAGTGTCAAGAAGGAAACCAACTTTTTGTCCAGCAATTTCTTCGGCACGACGTACAGTTGCCATACGTTCACCTTGTTCTGCGTGGTCACCGTGTGAGAAGTTGAAACGGAAGACGTTTGCACCTTCTTTAATCAATTGAGCGATTTTTTGTGCTGATGCTTCAACATCAAGGCTTTCACCCCAATATCCATCTTCACCGAATTTTTTACCGCCACGGATTTCAACCGCAGGACCAAGTGTTGCAACGATTTTTACGCGTTTATTCATGATAATATGAAACTCCCTTTATTTTTAAGCCGAATGAACGACTATTAATAACAATAATTTTTAATCTAATACTATACTATATTACAAATGAGCAATGTCTCGATTTAATTGAGCAAAGTCAAGACGTGCTTTGTGTGGCATGTTGACGATAATGCTACCATCTTCTGCCAATGAGAATAGAGCACCTTCTTCTTTAGTACCAAGAATTGGGCTTTCTACTAATTCTTCGTTGTGGATACCAACAGCAAGTCCACCACGACCTTGTTGAAGCAATTCAACAGCGTGAGCACCCATCCAAGAAGCAAGAACACGATCACGAGGTGATGGTGCACCACCACGAAGGATGTGACCAAGGTTAGTTGCACGAAGGTCGCTAGTATCACCAGCTTCTTTCATCAACTCTGCAAATTTTTCAGCATGCATTACACCTTCAGCAAGAACGATAAGGTGACGTTCTTTACCTTTGTTTTCGTAACCATCTTTAACTTTTGCAACAACTTCGTTGATGTCATATTCTTCTTCAGGAATAATGATTTGGTCAGCACCTGCAGCAATACCTGCCCAAAGAGCGATATCACCAGCGTTACGTCCCATTACTTCAACAACGAATGTACGTTTGTGACTGTAAGATGTATCACGGATTTTGTCAAGAGCTTCCATAGCTGTGTTTACAGCTGTATCAAACCCAAGAGTGTAATCTGTACCAGCGATATCGTTATCGATTGTACCTGGGATACCAACTGCTGGGAATCCGTGTTCTGTCAAGCGCATAGCACCGTGATAAGAACCGTCACCACCGATAACAACGACACCTTCGATACCGTGTTTTTTAAGTTGTTCGATACCAGCAAGTTGTCCTTCAAGAGTTGCAAACTCAGGGTAACGAGCTGATTGAAGGAAAGTACCACCACGTGACAAAATGTTTGAAACACTTTGAGCATCCAATGGGAAAATGTCGCCATCGACCATACCAGCATAACCGCGGTTGATTCCGAAGACTTCCATTCCTTCTTTAATTGCTTTACGAACAACTGCACGAACAGCAGCATTCATACCAGGAGCGTCGCCGCCACTAGTCAAAACAGCAATACGTTTCATTTTGCTAATACTCCTTTTATTAATCTAACGTTCTTATTATAGCACATTACTTTGTAAAAAGCTTTACTTTATTTTATTTTTACTAAATTTTTATTGATAAATCGTTTTCACTGTATATGGAGTTAAAGCTTGTAAAAGTTCTTCGTCCTTTTTAACCAAGTGTCTCTGACTTTGCAAGGTTTGCTTACTATCTTGATAATGCAAAATCACGGGAATATTTCCTGGATATTGTGACAAGATTTCTGAAACTTCTCTATCATGTAAATGATTTGGAAGTAATAACCACAAGCGTTCACTGCTTGCTTCTTGAACATGATTTAACACCATCTGCAATCGATTGTTGCGATTTTGAATCTTACCTGTTAAATAATAAAATCTTCCTTCTTGCAATTCGTCTTTATAATGTGTAAAAACTTCTGGAAAGAGAGTGACGTCAAATTTTTTCTGTGTGTCTGTCACATTTAGAAAAGCCATCTGCTCCCCCTTGGTTTTTGTTCGAATCACACGAATCTGACTTAATTCAACAAGAATAGTCGCTTCAGTATTTTCATGCAAATCGGACAAAGCCGTAAAAGCAATAGATGAATTCTTGGCAATTTCAAGAAGAGGATGAGGACTGATTCCCACACCTAGCAATCCCTGTTCCTGACGATATTTTTCAGTATTTGGAAAGTCTTCTACTTCAATCCAATTATAGGAATTCTCTGCAAAAAGACTTCCTAACTCATTAACAAACATGAAAAGAGGTTCCAGATTTTCAATAATCTTGCGACGATTTTTTTCAAAATTATCAAAAGCACCGACTTCAACCAATGGTGTGATAAGTTCCTTCTTCTGGTAATTCTCAGGCAACTTGGTCAAGAAGTCCTCAATACTTGAAAATGGTCGATGATCAATAATCCAGTAACATAAATCACGTGGAAGTGCTCGTAGATTTTTCAAGCCAAGATAAATTTGACCATCAGCTATCTTATCATTATAAGGCACTGTATTGATGTCGATTTTCTTGATGCGAAACTCTGATTCCATAGCATCTGTAATATAATCAGCACTTGAATAATTCAGCATGACATCATAAAAAACTGCAGGATAGTGTGCCTTAAAGTAAGCTAGTTGAAAAGCTAATGCTGAGTAAGCAAAGGCGTGACTTCTATTAAAACCGTAGCCAGCAAATTTAGCCGTGCGAGAAAATAAATCTTTGGCCGTTTCAAGCGGTCGACCCAGAGCCTGTGCACCTTTTAAGAACTCGCTTTCCATTTTTTGCATGTCTTCTGCCTTTTTCTTTGACATGGCACGACGCAACAAATCCGCTTTTCCTAGAGTGAATCCTGCATAGACCTGTGCAATTTTCATCACTTGCTCTTGATAAAGCATGATGCCATAGGTTGGTTCCAAAATTTTTGCCACCAAAGGATCGATTAAATCAATCGCTTCTTGCCCAAAACGACGTCTAATAAAGTTCTCGGTGTAATCACTAGCCCCTGGACGGTTCAAACTTGTTGTTGCCACAATATCTTCAAATTTTTGTGGTTTAATACGTTTTAACAGATTAATGGCACCAGCTTGTTCAAATTGAAAAATCCCTTTTGTCTTTCCTGCTGCAAATAAAGCCAGCGTTTGCTGATCTTCTAAATCAATCGATTTGATGTCAATTGTGATACCATATTCTTTAGCGACCTTTTCTTGCATGCGTTGCACAAAAGTAAGGTTACGAAGCCCAAGAAAGTCCATTTTAAGAAGACCATTAGCCTCAACCGCAGCCGCATCGTATTGCGTAATCATCATATCTTCGCCAGCTTTTAATGGAATATGCTCGGTCAGATTGTCATCGCTCATAACGACACCAGCGGCGTGAATTGAAGTCTGCCGAGGATTTCCTTCGATACGTTTGGCAATCGCAAAAGCTTTTTGATACTCGATTTTAGAATTAATGATTTGGCGGAAAGATAGATTCTTTTCGTAAACCGTACTTAAGTTATCTCTGAAACTGATTTTTTTAGTGATATTAGTCAATTCATGCTCTGGTGCACCGAATCGTTTAAAAACATCACGAATAGCTTGTTTAGCACCAAAAGTTGAAAAAGTCACAATTTGAGCCGAGTGAAGACTACCGTAACGATTACGGACATAATGAAGAAACTCACTGCGATAAACATCTGGGAGGTCAATATCAATATCAGGCATGCTATAACGTTCTTCATTTAGGAAACGTTCAAAAAGCAGATTGTTCTTCACTGGGTCAATACCAGTAATATCAAGAGCATAGGAAACTAAACTTCCCGCAGCAGAACCGCGTCCCATTCCCATGTAATACCCTCGACTGCGACCAAAGCGCAGTAAATCCCAAACGATAAGGAAGTAATCATCAAATCCCATCTTGTGAATGACCGAAAGTTCTTTAGCTAAGCGTTCTTGGTACTCTGGCAACCAAAGATTTTTAGCTTTAAGCCCTGCTTCAGTTAATTCTATCAATTCCTCTTGAGCAGGTTTTTGACGATTAAAACGCGGTAATTTTAATTCACTATTAAAGTCATAATGAATTTCAGCGACTAATTTTTCTAAGTTTTCTAGAGCTTGTGGAAATTTTTGCTCAAAAGCCTGTGTAAAAATATCACAAGCCATCAACTGTTGTCCTTGCGGTGCAGCTGGCGCATCTTTCAAGCTAATATTATCTCGAATAGCATGAAGCATGTGAAGCGTTTCGACTTCATTAGTATTAAAATACCGTACTGTATGAAGTGGAATTAAAGGTTTGTCATAATCCCTTTCTTCTGAGTGAACATTCACTCCGATATAATACTCAAAAGGAAGCGACAAGCTCTCCAAACCATCAAAATACGGGATAATAACCACTAAGCCTGACAAGTAATCCTTTAAATCCTCTACCTGAATACCAGATGTCATCTGACGACTAGACACTTTCATCAAGTTTTTGTAACCTGTCGTATCACGCGCAATTAAGTACATACTTAAGGAAAGATTTTCCTGTAAATTAAGCGTCAACTCAAGACCTAAAACAGGGCGTAAGCCTTCACTTTTAGCTTTTGTAATAAAATGAAAGGCGGCATAGAGATTATCTTTGTCCATAATCCCAATGGTTTGGTAGCCTAATACTTTTGCTTCTTTGACATAGCCCTCTAAGTCAATTAAGCTATCCATAAAAGAATAAACAGTCTTGGTATCTAATTGGGCAAACATAAAAGCCCTCCTTTCTCCGATTGATTTCTTTTTCTATTATACACTAAAAATCAAAGCATATTTGCGTTTAAATTGAAATAAGATGCCTTAGCGATTGATTCCTTGACATTTCAAACTTATTTTTGTACCATTTATTTAGTACAAGACTTCTTTCAAGACTTCTTCTAATTAATACAATTAAGACTTCTTTAAATTTTAATAGAAAGGGGTTATCGTATGTCCTGGAAATTTGATGAAAAATCACCTATTTATGTCCAAATTGCACAACATATTAAGATGCAAATCATCAGTCAAGAAATCAAAAGCGGTGATCAACTTCCAACCGTTCGCGAATTAGCCGAAGAAGCTGGTGTCAATCCCAACACAATGCAACGCGCTTTTTCAGAACTAGAACGCGAAGGCATGGTTTACTCTCAACGAACATCTGGCCGCTTTGTTACAGATGACACTGACCTCATCATGCAGAAACGTCGAGAAGTTGCTGAGGCAGAATTGCAATCATTTGTTAATAACATGCAAAAAATAGGATTTGAAATCGACGATATTGTGACTACACTAGAATCGTATATTAAGGAGAAAAAATAGGATGAGTCAATTACTCCAACTACATCACGTTACAAAAAAATACAAAAAACATGTAGCTGTTGACGATGTGACACTTAGTTTACCTGCCGGTAAGATTATTGGCTTACTCGGTCCAAATGGAAGCGGGAAAACAACACTGATTAAACTAATCAACGGACTTCTTCACCCAACAACTGGAGAAATCGTCATTGATGGTTACCGTCCTTCAGTCGACACTAAAAAAATCATTTCATACCTTCCAGATACTTCTTACCTTAGAGAAGATATGAAAATCAAGGATGCCCTTGCTTTCTTCGAAGATTTTTACGAAGACTTCTCTCGTGAAAAAGCTGAACACCTTTTAGAAGATTTAGACCTTAATCCAAATGATATCCTCAAAAACCTATCAAAAGGGAATAAAGAAAAAGTGCAGCTAATCTTGGTCATGAGCCGACAAGCAAAACTTTATATTCTTGATGAACCAATTGGTGGTGTTGACCCAGCCGCGCGTGACTACATTTTACGCACTATCATCAATAATTACTGTGAAGAGGCTTCTGTTATTATCTCAACGCACTTAATTTCAGAAATCGAACCAATCCTTGATGAAATCATTTTCCTAAAAGACGGAAAAATTATTTTGCAAGGTAATACGGATGATATTCGTGAAGAGCACGGTCAATCCATTGATTCACTCTTCCGTGAGACTTACAAAGCTTAGGGAGGAATTATGTTTTCAAAACTTTTAAAATACGAACTAAAATCTGTCGGTAAATGGTACTTCGCACTTAATGCGTCAATTATCGCTATTTCCATCTTCCTTGGCTTTAGCATCAAGACACTTACAGACTATGCTGAAAACTATACAACAAGCAACCCTAGCAACTTCACTAAACTCATTCCAATTATTTTGGCAATTATGTTCGGTGTGGTCGTTGCCAGTGCATGGATTGCTACACTAGCTATCATCGTGCGACGTTTTTATAAAAATATCTTTGGTCGCGAAGGTTACCTTACTTTAACCTTGCCAGTATCTACTCACCAAATCATTTTATCTAAACTGATTGCTTCACTGATTTGGACAGCGTTTAACACTATTGTTGTTACCATCGGAGTGACCTTACTTGTTATACCGATTTTTGGTTTAGGCCATTTCTTAGCCTTCCTACCACAATTAGCTAAAACGCTCTCTCCTGCCGAATGGGGAATTGGGTTCCTTTGGTTAGCAATCTCTTCTATTTCAGGAATTCTGCTCATCTACTTAGCTATTACAATTGGTCAATTATTTGCTAATAGACGTGGTCTTATGGCATTCGTTGCCTACTTCGTCGTTTCATTCATCTTTTTATTAGTGTCTGAAATCCTCGGAAGCCACGAACTAAATAGTGACCTTACTATCCATTTCTTTATCTATTCTTGTATTGAGTGCTTTATCGAAGGTGCCATCTTCTACTTAGCAACACATTACTTGCTAAAAAACAAAATTAATATTCAATAAATATTATAGCCACCAAATTCTGGTGGCTATTTTTATATCTGGAATTGTATCTGGGTGAAAGCACAAAAAACATTCTCGCAGTCTTCCTACTACTAATAGTGAAAAAAATTTTTTGTGTTTCTTTTTGGGTCTCTCCAAAAGGCAAAACTAGGCAAAACGTAAAAATAAAAAACGTTGATATATCAACGTTTTGCGTAACTTTGCTAAACTATGAAAAGCTTTTATGGAGCCGGTGGGAGTCGAACCCACGTCCAAACACCTGCCAATACATTCGTCTACAACCATAGGTTATGTCTTTGATTTAACTTAAGCTCGATACATAACTCAAACCTAGATTAAGCGAGCCTATAAATCTCTTTTTGACTAGCTAGGCAATAATCAAACGTAGCTTGCTAATCAATGAAACCTCTAGCAAAACACAAGCAATCCTGTAGAGATCACGCGAGCTGGTTTTTAGGCAGCTACAGCGTAAGAATTTGTATTTTTTGCAGTTATATTTAACTGGCATTTTTACATCTGCCGATGAGTCGCAGAATGTACCTCATAATGCCTGTCGAATCCGTAACGACCCCAGATATTATAAAGTAGTCAAAAGCTACGTTTGTTATTATAGCAAATAATGTTTAAAATAGCAAAAAAGAAATTCTTATGATATGATAAGAATTATGAAAATGAAGATGTTTGACCACTATGCCTTTTGGCAGCGACTGATCAAGTTTCTGGGAGTATTAGCCTTGCTGGGAACGTTTGTTTTAGTCATCTGGTTCTACCATTTAGGGATTCTAAACGATAGTAATGCACTCAAAGATTTTGTTAATCAGCACAGTGTCTGTGGGCCTTTAGTTTTTATCTTAGTGCAAATCTTTCAAGTCGTCTTCCCAGTTATTCCAGGTGGTGTCACAACAGTTGCTGGCTTTTTAATTTTTGATCCAATCCTAGCCTTCTTTTACAACTATGTTGGTATTGTGATTGGTAGTATCATACTATTTATTCTTGTTAGACTATATGGCCGCAAATTTATTCTACTTTTTGTCGATGAGAAGACTTTTTACAAATACGAAGCAAAACTAAACACTCAAAATTATGAAAACTTCTTCATCATTTGCATGTTATCACCCATTTCACCAGCTGATATCGTGGTGATGATAACTGGATTATCTCGCATTTCATTAAAACGTTTCATCTTCATTATCCTACTAACCAAGCCAATTTCAATTATTTCTTATAGTTATATCTGGATTTTTGGAGGAAATATCCTAAAATTACTATTAGGTCACTAAAGCCTGAGCTTTGCTCGGCTTTTTCTTTTTTTCATTACAACTGTAATTTTTCAAAAAAATTTCATGTAAACATTTTCACAGTATTGAAAAATTCTTACATAGTAGTAGACTTATAACGAAGGAGTTTACTAATGAAGTTATACGTTCAATTTATGATAATTCTCATCTTTTCATTTATTGGGGAGGCGATTTCTAATTTACTCAATTTACCTGTTCCTGGTAGCATTATTGGGTTAGTGCTACTTTTTCTTGCCCTGGAATTCAAGGTAATTCGTTTGAGACACATAGATGTTGTGGGAAATTTCTTGCTCAATAATATGACCATTCTATTCTTGCCTGCGGCTGTCGGAATCATGGATCGATTCAATGACATCAAGGATTATTTGTTCCCTATCACCATTATCATTCTTGTAGCTATCTTTTTGAATGTTGCTACTATTGGTTTTGTTGTTCAATTCATCAAAACACGCTTTGAAGGAGACTATGTTGATAAAGGAGGTCATCATGACTGATATTCTTACAAACCCAATCTTTGGTATCATGCTATCAATCCTAGCATACCTTATGGGCATGCTTATTTTTAGGCGTTTTCCACACCCAATTACTACCCCTTTACTATTGGCAACCTTTTTTATTATTGCCTTTTTAAAGATTACTAAGATTTCCTACCATGATTATTACATCGGTGGAAGTTATCTTAACACATTGATTGTTCCATCAACAGTAGCGCTCGGTATTCCACTTTATCGCTCATTCCACTTGATGAAACATCACATCAGAAGTATCCTAACTGGTATTCTTGCTGCTTGTATCGTCAACACGACTTTTACCGCTCTTGTTGCGAAAACATTTGGTATTAAATATTTGCTAGCTATTTCATTATTCCCTAAATCAGTAACAACTGCAATGGCTGTTGGAATCACTGAAAAAATGGGAGGAATCACAACTGTAACACTTGTTGTCGTTGTTATTACTGGAATTTTGACAAGTGTTCTTGGACCCGTTTTTTTAAAACTCTTACGAATCGAAGATCCTGTTGCTATCGGGCTTAGTCTTGGAGGAACAGGGCACGCAATCGGTACTGGAACAGCTCTAAAATACGGTCTCGTTGAAGGTGCGATGGGCGGACTTGCTATCGGAGTTACCGGAATCGTTTATGTTATTATCAGTCCAATCGTAGCTCAAATTATTTTAAAATAAGCTTTTTTATAAGTGCCTGTGGTGAAAATCACAGGCCTTTTATTTGCCCTTAAATTGCTCGTAATGCCATGCAATATTAACTTGCAACAACTTTCCTTAAATTCTTCTACAAGCTTCACAACACGGTTTTTATGGGCATATATAAAAAGAAAAAGCCAGTTATTGACTTTTTCTAATTGGTATAATACTCCACTCTAAGGGAATCGAACCCCTATTTCAAGAACCGGAATCTTGCGTGATATCCATTACACTAAGAGTGGCAACTACTATATTATACCACATCGAAGTAAAAAGAAAAGACTTACAAAGTAAGTCTTTTTCTCATTTATAATTACAATTCAATATCGCCAAACAAGTCAGCCATTGAGAATCCAGTTTGAGTTTCTGGAAGTTCGTAATCACGTTTAGCTTCACGTTTTGGACGACGTGGACGTGATTGACGTTTTTCTTCGTTTTCAGCTTGTGCTGGACGTTCTTCAAGAGCTTTGATTGAAAGTGATACACGTTCCGCAGCAGCGTTAACATCAAGAACTTTAACGTTAACTTCTTGACCTACTGAAAGAACATCTTTTGGATTTTCAACACGTTTGTGTGAGATTTGTGAGATGTGAACAAGTCCATCGATACCAGGCAACACTTCAACGAAAGCACCGAAGTCAGTCAAACGTTTAACTTTACCTTCAACAACATCACCAGCAGCAAGTTTTTGTTCTACACCATCCCATGGTCCAGGTGTTGTAGCTTTAAGTGAAAGTGATACACGACCTGCTTCTTCGTCGATTGAAAGAACTTTAACTTCAACTTCTTCACCAACAGAAACAACTGATTTAGGTGAAACGTTGCGTTCGTGTGACAATTCAGTTACGTGAACAAGTCCGTCAACACCACCAAGATCGATGAAAGCACCGAAGCTTGTCAAGCGAGCAACTTTACCTTTAACGATTGCGCCTTCTTCAAGTTTAGAGAAGACTTCTTTACGAGCTGCAGCAGCTTTTTCTTCAACAACTTCACGACGTGAAAGGATGAAGCGGTTTTCAGCTGGAACAACTTCTTTGATTTTAGCTTCAAATTCTTGACCAACGAATTTTTCAGTATTACGTACGAAACGTGTATCGATCATTGAAGCAGGGATGAATCCGCGAAGTCCTTCGAATTCAACTGAAAGACCACCTTTAACAGCGCGTGTACCTTTAACAGTAACAACTTCGCCTTCGCGACCAACAAGTTTATCCCAAGCTTTGCGAGCTTCCAAGCGTTTTTTAGAGACAAGGAAAGTAACTGTATCAGTATCTTTACCTACTACTTGACGAAGAACAAGTACTTCAACTGTGTCGCCAGTTTTAACGAAATCGTTAATATCAGCATCGCGATCGTTAGTCAATTCACGAAGTGTAAGAACACCTTCAACACCTGTTCCTTCGATAACAACGTTTGCTTGATCATTATCAACAGTTAAAACTTCCGCAGTGACAACATCACCAGGGTTTACTTCGCTAACACTGTTTAGCAAATCTTCAAATTCATTCATTCTAAAAAATCCTCCAACAAAAGCTAGCTTAAGCTAGCTTTTGACAACAATAATATTTCTCAAGGTAACCCGCAACGACAACAACTTTTATCTTTGACGGTGTCAAGCCGAAACTCGATACCTTTGACTGGGGTAGCTGGATTCGAACCAACGCATGAGGGAGTCAAAGTCCCTTGCCTTACCGCTTGGCTATACCCCAAAAACAAGGTTCAATTACTTTCTAAAATTTTCATTTCAGAAATGGAAGGGGAGGGATTCGAACCCCCGAACCCGAAGGAGCGGATTTACAGTCCGCCGCGTTTAGCCTCTTCGCTACCCTTCCGTTACGACAAAAACTATTCTAGCATAGTTTTTGTTCTCTGACAAGTACTTTTCGCTATTTTTTAGCGATTTAAGTTGTAATTTTCAATAATACTTTCAATTGCTTGCTCTAAAGTTTTGAAAAGTGCTTCCACTTCTCCATTTTTGACAACAGCAAATTTGTTATCAAGCTCAGCAATTTCACCGATAACTTTTTTTCCAGCAGTCAAATTGTAGCCATCGACATTGGCATTATTGATAGCAACTTTGGCGTCAGCAAGTTGAATTTCGATTTTTTTATCTTTTTTGCTCATTTTTCCACCTCACGCTATTCATTTTACCGAAAAACAAAAAAGCTTGCAAGAGCAAGCTTTAATTTATTAGTCAACTTTGTAAATCCAGCCTTCTGGAGCTTCAATGTCACCGAATTGGATGCCGACAAGTTCGTCGTACAATTTACGAGTAACAGGACCTACTTCTGTTTCACTGTAGAAGACATGGAAGTCATCACCGTGTTGAACACCACCAATTGGTGAAATGACGGCTGCTGTACCACAGGCACCTGCTTCAACAAATTTATCCAATTCATCAAGTTTAACATCTCCTTGAATAGCTTTCATGCCAAAACGGTGTTCTGCCAAGTAAAGAAGTGAATATTTTGTAATAGATGGCAAAATAGATGGACTAAGTGGTGTAATAAACTCATTATCAGCTGTAATACCAAAGAAGTTTGCAGAACCAACTTCTTCAATCTTAGTATGTGTCGCTGGATCTAGGTAAATAACATCAGAAAATTTGCGATCATGAGCCATTTTACCTGGAAGGAGACTTGAAGCATAGTTACCACCAACTTTTGCAGCTCCTGTACCATGTGGAGCAGCACGGTCATATTCGTCTTGAATCAAGAAGTTTGTTGGTACCAAACCACCTTTGAAGTAATTTCCAACAGGCATTGCGAAAATAGTGAAAATGTATTCATCTGCAGGGTGAACACCAATAATGTCACCGACACCAATCAAAAGAGGACGTAGATAAAGTGTTGCACCAGTGCCGTATGGTGGTACAAATTCTTCGTTAGCACGAACGACTTGTTTTGCAGCATCAATAAATTTTTCTGTAGGCACTTGTGGCATAAGAAGACGATCTGCAGTGCGTTGCAAACGTTCAGCGTTCATATTTGGGCGGAACAATTGTACTGAACCATCTTTTGTACGATAGGCTTTCAACCCTTCAAAGGCTTGTTGGCCATAGTGCAAAGCTGGTGATGCTTCAGAAATGTGAAGCATTGAATCTTCTGTTAATTTTCCTTCATCCCATTTACCATCTTTGTAGTAAGAGATGTAACGAAATGGTAATTTACGATAGGCAAAGCCTAGATTTTCCCAGTCTAAATCTACTGTCATAACTATTCCTCTTTCTTTGTTTTTATCCTATTGTACGCTTTTTAAATCTTTTTTCAAGTACTTTTTCATAAAATTCTGAAAATTTGTTCAAAAAAATAAATCGGAGAAAATCTCCGACTTATTATCGCTATTTAATTCTTGCACTAAAGACACCTTCATCAGAAATTTTATCTGAGATAAAGGAACCGTTACTTGTGCGCTCTGAGAGTGTCAAATCTTCCAAAATGGCTTGATAGTGATTGCCCTTATTTGAGTAAACTTCCAAGGTTTCAATCTTATCAGAATCAAGTGGGTCAATGGTGAACAAATCAATATTTTGCACATCATTTGAAGCGTGTACTGGTCCTGCCATAAAGACGCGATGTGGTTTTGATTTGAGTTCACGAAGGACTTGCAAGCCTCGATTAGCACGACTTGTTGCTGGAATTAGCTCAGTCGCCATACGTTTAAGGCTACCACGTTGCGTTAAGATAAAGAAGCTTTCTGTATTGGCGATAAAGGCTGACACAACAAAATCATCATCCTTAAGGTTAATTGATTTAACCCCAGCCGCTTTGGCACCGACTACTGGTACTTCGTCAATATTGAAATGCAAACCATAGCCATTATGCGTAATGACCATGACATCATCAAGTGCAATTGGCGCAATAGTCACAACAATATCATCGTCTTTTTTCAACTTAGCATACTTAACAGCTTTTGATTTATAAGTGCGCCATGGCGTGAATTCTTTGCGTTCAAAGCGTTTGATTTGACCATATTTTGTGGCTGCAAAATAAGTTTGCGAACCAAATTCATCGACAATTTCAGCATACAAGACATACTCGTCTGTCGCAAAATTAGTGATGGTTTGTGATAAATGTTCCCCAATGTCTTTCCAGCGAATATCTGTCAATTCATGGACTGGACGATAAATTACATTACCAAGATTTGTGAAAATCAACAAATGTTGAGTTGTCTTAGCTTGTGAGACGAAGACCAGTTCATCATCATCACGTTTACCGATTTCTTCAACCGTAGAAGCATTGTAAGAACGCGGACTTGTACGTTTGATGTAACCACCTTTTGTCACGCTAACATAAGTATCTTCTTCGACAATCAAGCTTGCTACATCGATTTCAATCGTTTGTGCTTCGGCTTGCAATTCTGTCAAACGTGGGTTAGCAAATTTTTTCTTAACTTCACGTAGTTCACGTTTCATGACATTGTACATGGTACGTTCGTCACCGATAATGGCTTTAAGCATAGTGATGCGTTCACGAAGCTCTGCTTCTTCATTTTCAAGCGTCACGATATCGGTATTTGTCAAACGGTACAATTGCAAAGTCACAATGGCTTCGGCTTGTTCTTCTGAAAATTCATAGCTGACTTTGAGGTTTTCTTTGGCGTCAGCTTTATTTTCAGACGCACGAATAAGCGCAATAACCTCATCCAAAATTGAAATAACACGAATCAAGCCTTCCACGATGTGAAGACGTTTTTCAGCTTTTTCCTTGTCAAATTTTGAACGGGCAACGATGATTTCCTTACGGTGAGCAATGTAACTTGTCAACATCGGAATGATACCCACTTGGCGTGGTGTATAGTTATCAATAGCAACCATGTTGAAGTTATAGTTCACTTGCAAATCAGTGTATTTCAAAAGATAGTTGAGAATCGTTTGCTCGTCTGCATCTTTTTTAAGTTCGATAGCAATACGAAGTCCATCGCGGTCTGACTCATCACGAACTTCTGCAATGCCAGGGACTTTATTGTTGACACGAACATCGTCGATTTTCTTAACGAGTACGGCTTTATTGACTTCATAAGGAATTTCAGTGACGACGATTTGTTTTTTACCGCCACGAAGACTTTCAATGTCAGTGCGTGAACGAACCACAACACGACCTTTACCAGTCTCATAAGCCTTGCGAATACCGTCTTTACCTTGGATGATTGCCCCTGTTGGGAAATCAGGTCCAGGCAAGAATTCCATTAATTTGTCTAATTTAGCATTTGGATGGTCAATAAGGTAAACCACCGCATCAATCACTTCTGCCAAGTTGTGTGGTGGAATATCTGTTGCATAACCTGCTGAAATACCTGTCGCACCATTCACTAAAAGGTTAGGAAAGGCAGCTGGTAAAACAGTTGGTTCTTTTTCGGTATCATCAAAGTTCCATGCAAATGGAACAGTATCTTTATCAATATCACGAAGCAAATACCCTGCAATTTCTGACAAGCGCGCTTCGGTATAACGCATGGCAGCCGGTGGATCACCATCCATAGAACCATTGTTACCATGCATTTCAATCAAGGTTTCACGGTTTTTCCAGTCCTGACTCATGCGCACCATGGCGTCATAAATAGACGAGTCACCGTGTGGGTGAAAATTACCCATGACGTTACCGACTGATTTAGCCGATTTACGGAAACCTTTATCAAAAGTATTGCCGTCCTTATTCATTGAATAAAGGATACGACGTTGAACAGGCTTCAAACCATCACGAATATCTGGCAAAGCCCGCTCTTGAATAATATATTTGGAGTATCGCCCAAAACGATCCCCCATAATGTCTTCGAGAGACATATTTTGTACATTTGACATAATTATTATCCTTTACTTTTCACGTCAAAAATTTTGTGGATTTATCACAGACCATTAAAACACTGTATTTTCTTCCAAGGTGAATTTAACGTTATCTTCAATCCATTTGCGGCGTGGTTCAACTTTGTCACCCATAAGGACACTGACACGGCGTTCGGCACGCGCCAAATCATCAATAGTCACACGAATAAGGGTACGTGTTTCAGGGTTCATCGTTGTTTCCCACAATTGGTCGGCATTCATTTCACCAAGACCTTTGTAACGTTGGAGTTGAGCTCCTTTACCAAATTTTTGACGCAGTTCTTCTAACTCACCATCAGTCCAAGCATACTCAACTTGCTCTTTCTTGCCTTTACCTTTAGACATTTTATACAAAGGTGGCAAAGCGATGTAGACATGCCCTGCTTCCACAAGCGGACGCATGTAACGGTAAAAGAAAGTTAGTAACAATGTCTGAATGTGAGCACCGTCGGTATCTGCATCGGTCATAATAATGATTTTATCGTAGTTTGAATTTTCAACGTTAAATTCAGCACCGACACCCGCACCAATGGTGTAAATCATGGTATTGATTTCTTCATTTTTCACGATGTCAGACATTTTTGCTTTTGCCGTGTTCAAGACTTTACCACGAAGTGGCAAAATAGCTTGGAACTTGCGGTCACGCCCTTGCTTAGCTGAACCGCCGGCAGAATCCCCTTCGACGAGATACAGTTCATTTTTCTTAGGGTTCTTAGACTGTGCTGGTGTCAATTTTCCAGAAAGGAGTCCTTTGTCTTTCTTGTTCTTCTTACCATTACGAGATTCATCACGCGCTTTACGAGCTGCTTCTCTGGCATCACGCGCTTTGATAGCCTTACGAACAAGGTTAGACGCCACTTCACCATTTTCCAAAAGGAAGAAGGTGAGTTTTTCAGAGACAATACTGTCTACAATCGGACGCGCTAGAGGACTACCAAGTTTGTCTTTGGTTTGCCCTTCAAATTGCAAGTGTTCTTCTGGAACCAAGATTGAAAGCACTGCAGATAGCCCTTCACGGTAATCTGACCCTTCAAGATTCTTATCTTTTTCTTTCAAAAGACCTGACTTGCGAGCATAGTCATTCATCGCCTTGGTAATAGCAGATTTCAATCCTGTCTCGTGTGTTCCACCATCTTTAGTACGAACATTGTTAACAAACGAAAGGATGTTATCTGAGAAACCGTCATTGTATTGAAGTGCAACTTCGACTTGGAAACCTTGGTCTTCACCAGTCACCCAAATGACAGGTGTTAATGTTTCTTTGTCTTCGTTAAGATATTCAACAAAGTCTTGCACCCCATTTTCATAATGGAATTCTAGATGTTCTGCTTCTTCTGGACGATTATCCGTCAACGTCAATGTAACATTCTTAAGCAAAAAGGCAGATTCTTTTAAGCGCTCAGCAATGGTGTTAAATTTAAAGTCTGTCGTTGAGAAAATCGTGTCATCAGGCATAAAAGTAACCATAGTACCTGACTTAGATTTTGGTGCTGTTCCAATCTTTTTAAGGGTTGTCACAGGTTTACCGCCATTTTCAAAACGTTGTTTGTAAACCGCACCATCACGAGTAATTTCGACTTCAAGCCATCTTGAGAGGGCATTAACAACTGAAGACCCCACACCGTGAAGCCCACCAGATGTTTTATAACCACCTTGACCGAATTTACCACCTGCGTGAAGCACAGTGAAGATAACTTCTACAGTTGGAATCCCCATAGCGTGCTTACCAGTTGGCATCCCACGTCCTTGGTCTTTTACTGTCACACTACCATCTTGATTAAGAATAACATCAATCTGAGTACCAAAGCCAGAAAGAGCTTCATCTACGGCATTGTCAACAATCTCCCAAACTAAATGATGTAGTCCTGTCGCATCTGTTGAACCGATGTACATTCCGGGGCGTTTACGTACGGCATCAAGCCCCTCTAACACTTGAATGGCATCGTCATTATAATTATTTACATTAATTTCTTTTTTAGCCAAAAGCGACCTCCAAATAATTCATCTTTTTTATCTTACAAGTTTTTTCAGATTTTTGCAAAAAAAAATCAAATCGAATAAGGATTTTACAAGGAAAATCACTAATTTTTTCATGAAATAGTATAACAAATTTAAAGCGTTATCACAAATTTAACTTGATTCTTCAAGTTATTTATTTTTCAAATTTTGCCTTTTCATAAGAACTGATTATGTTATAATGAAAACATGAAAATTTTAGTTATGATTGTGATTGCATACTTGTTGGGGTCAATCCCAACTGGTCTATGGATTGGAAAATTCTTCTATCATGTCAACCTCAGAGAACATGGTAGCGGTAATACTGGGACAACCAATACTTTTCGAGTTTTAGGTGTCAAAGCAGGAATTGTCACATTTGTGATTGACATGCTAAAAGGAACTCTGGCAGCACTTCTTCCACTTATCTTTGGTGTTAGTGGTGTGTCACCTGTTCTTATCGGTTTGTTTGCCATTATTGGCCATACCTTCCCACTATTTGCACAGTTTAAAGGTGGAAAGGCAGTTGCGACAAGTGCTGGTGTTCTTCTTGGATATGCACCGCTATTTCTTCTCTTTCTTGCCGTTATCTTTGTCATCACCCTTTACCTTTATAGCATGATTTCATTGTCTAGTGTTGTTGCTGCAAGCGCAGCTGTGGTGAGCGTTCTTGTCTTTCCAGCATTTGGCTTCTTGCTTACTCACTATGATTTGCTCTTTACATTACTCATTATCATTATTGCAGGCATCATCATTGTACGACACAAAGATAATATCATTCGTATTAAAAATCACCAAGAAAACCTCGTTCCTTGGGGAATGAATTTAAGTCATCAAGAACAAAAAAGAAATTAGCAAAATGCTAATTTCTTTTTTATGCTTTATATACAATGTTACCATCACAGATAGTGTATTTGACAACACCTTGAAGTTTTTCACCGATAAATGGTGAATTTGAAGCTTTAGAAGCAAAGTTGTCAGACACGACACGTTCTTCTTTGTCAGCGAAAATCACGATGTCAGCTGGGCCATTTTCAGCCAAATAACCTGCATCGAAATCATACATAGATGATGGATTAATGGTCATCTTAGCAAGCAATTCTAAAAGCGTCAAGTCGCCTGTCGCTACCAAGTTTGTCAAACCAAGAGATAATGATGTTTCAAGTCCTGTCATACCTGATGGGGCTTTTGTGATGTCATCGACATTCTTTTCGTCGGCATGGTGTGGCGCGTGGTCAGTCGCAATCACTGAAATCACACCAGATTTCAAACCTTCGATAACCGCCAAGCGGTCCTTTTCTGTACGAAGTGGTGGATTCATCTTAGCTGCAGAGCCTTTGATTAAAAGCAAGTCTTCTGTTTTTGAGAAATGTTGCGGTGCTGCTTCTGCAGTGACGTTTGCTCCCAATTGTTGAGCAAATTCAACCACTTTCACTGATTCAGCTTTTGACAAGTGTTGGATATGCAAATGAGCTCCGCGGTCATAGGCAATCATAACATCACGCGCAATCATACTATACTCTGCCACACCTGTTGCTCCGCAGAAATGGAATTTATCACGTGCGATACCTTCGTTAAATCCAAGGATGCCGTTTAATTCTGGGTCTTCTTCGTGCACAGCCACAAATGTGTTGTTTGCTTTAGCCAAATCCAAGGCTTCTTTTAACACTTTTGTGCTTTGAAGCGGAATACCATCGTCAGAAAAGCTAAGAGCACCATTTTCAAGCAATGCCTTAAAATCAGTCAAAGTCTTGCCGTCAAAGTTTTTCGTTACGGTTGCATTAGTGTAAACGTGAACGTTCTCCTTAGCTGCACTTGCTAAAACTTCTTTCAAAGTCTCAACGTCAGAAATGGTAGGGTTGGTATTTGCCATCATCACAACTGATGTGAAGCCACCAGCTGCC
Source organism: Streptococcus sp. TATVAM-FAB8 (assembly GCF_046592795.1). Classification (NCBI taxonomy): domain Bacteria; kingdom Bacillati; phylum Bacillota; class Bacilli; order Lactobacillales; family Streptococcaceae; genus Streptococcus; species Streptococcus sp. TATVAM-FAB8. The sequence continues at coordinate 8,203 of NZ_JAWVPQ010000007.1, read as the reverse complement.
GCTGCTAATGCACCTGTGTGAATGTCTTCTTTATGCGTTTGACCTGGTTCACGGAAGTGTACGTGAATGTCCACCAAACCTGGTGCCACAACAAGACCAGTAGCGTCAATTACTTCAGCGCCAGCTTCTTCAATTGCATCCGCAATCTTAACAACTTTTTTACCATCAACAAGTACATCCGCTACCTGATCAAAACCAGATTTCGGATCAACAACACGACCATTTTTAATAAGTAACATGTTAAACTCCTATTATTTCAACCAATCAATTGGTTCGAGGCCATCCTCTGTCAAATAAGCGTTAGCTTTTGAGAAAGGGTGGCTGCCAAAAAATCCTCGATAAGCTGAGAGTGGACTTGGATGCGCACTTTCAATGACATGATGGATAGGATTGGTAATGAGAGCTTTTTTCTTACGTGCAAAGCCGCCCCACAAGATGAAGACAACAGGTGTTTCTTTTTGGTTAACCACCTTGATAATCGCATCTGTGAAAGGTTCCCAGATTTGACCAGCATGCCCATTTGCACGACCAGCTGGAACTGTCAAGCAAGCATTTAAAAGAAGCACTCCTTGCTGTGCCCACGGTGTTAAATCGTGGTGATCACGTTGCCCCAAATCATCTGCCAATTCTTTCAAAATATTTTGCAAAGATGGCGGAGCTGGAATGTCTTCTGGCACTGAAAATGACAAGCCTTGTGCTTGATTCGGACCATGATAAGGATCCTGACCAATGATGACAACTTTTACATTTTCTAGCGCTGTTGTCTGAATCGCGTTAAAGACTTTTTCACGTGGTGGGTAAACCAATTCTTGTTGATAGACGAAGTCCATAAACTGATTGATTTGCCCAAAATAATGCTCTGGTAATTCCTTTTTAATTAATTCATGCCAAGTTGAATGTTGCATGTTCACTCCTCGTTAGTTTTAGTATTTCCCTACTAAATCTAGCTTTTCTTTTGCCAAGACATGACCATCCATAACATGTAGCAAATCATTCATGTAAAAACCATTTTCAAGTGGCAATTCACAATCCAAAGCATAGACCGTAAGGGTATAAACATGGTCTTTATCCGGTGGATATGGTCCCATATAACCATCATAAATATCTGAGTTATCCTCATTTAAAAACTTGCTAACCAAGCTATTTTTACCATGAGTGTGCTTAGCATCTAGACGAGAAAAATCCTCTGAGATAGATGTCATATCACTAGGAACATTAGCCACTACCCAGTGAATGTAAGCAAAGCCACAAACTGGAATAGAATCATAGTCGACAAAGGTCCAAGCAAATGTCTTTGTTCCTTTGGGAGCATCCTCAATCGTAAAAGGAAAAGAAATCACAGCGTTTCCTCTCACTTGAACACTAGCCCCTTTAGCGTAGGTATCTGGTAAAACATTATCTTTAAATGGTGATGATAGTTTCATTATAACCCCTTTCCATGTTTAAACCAAGAAGGCCACCAAAGTTTTTTCACCTTAGTAGCCAAATACTAACTCAATTAGTCACGCCAAGTTTCTTGATTTTCTTTGAACTTACGTAACAATGTCAAATCATCAGCAGTGATGTAACCTTGCACTTTAGCCACTTTGATAAGCTCTGTGTAGTTAGAAAGTGTTACAAGTTTTACACCTGCTTTTTCAAAGTTTTCAGTTGCTTTTGGCAATTCATAAGTGAAGATGGCAACCACACCGATAACATCAGCACCTTCACGTTCTGCAGCTGCAACGGCTTCAAGGACTGAACCGCCAGTAGAGATAAGGTCTTCAACGACAACCATTTTTTGACCTTTTCTTACACGACCTTCGATTTGATTTCCAGCACCGTGATCTTTTGGTTTGCTACGAATGTAAGCAAATGGAAGATTCATCTTATCAGCGATAATGGCACCGTGTGGGATACCAGCTGTTGCAGTTCCGGCAATCACTTCAACTTCTGGAAATTCTTCTTTGATTTTGTCAACAAAACCATTTTCAATCAAAGTACGTGTTTCTGGGTAAGACAAAGTCACACGGTTATCTGTGTAGATTGGTGATTTGATTCCAGATGCCCATGTAAATGGATCATTTGGTTTTAAGTAAACTGCTTGAATATCAAGCAAATCTGATGCAATTTGTGATGCTAAAGTCATTTTATTCCTCTTTTCTAAACTCAAAAATCAATTTTCACTTTAGTATTAAAATACTAAGCATTCCATTCATCGTAAATGGCTTTGTAAGCCGCAACAGGATCATCCGCTTTTGTAATTGGTCGTCCAACAACGATATAACTTGATCCGATAGCTGATGCTTGACTTGGTGTCATGACGCGTTTTTGGTCACCAACCGAAGCTCCTGCTGGGCGAATACCTGGTGTCAAACAAACAAAATCATCTGACGTTGCCTCTTTGATAACGGCAACCTCGCAAGCCGAGCAGACAACACCAGCAAGACCAGCTTCTTCTGCCTTTTTCGCATAATGAAGCACAGAATCAACCAAGCTTGTCTGAATGTTTTGGTCTGCTTTCATTTGTTCATCTGATGTTGAGGTTAATTGAGTTACTGCAATCAGTTTTGGACCTTGTCCAAGCCCTTCGCGCGCCGCTTTCATCATCTCAACACCACCAGCTGCGTGAACATTGGTCATGTCCACACCTAGATTTGAAAGCACACGCATTGCTGATTTAACCGTATTCGGAATGTCATGTAATTTCAAATCTAGGAAAACTGAGTGTCCAAGAGATTTCACATAACGAACAATCTCTGGCCCTTCAGCATAATAAAGTTCCATACCAATCTTGACATAGAGCTTCTCATCTGCAGGGAACAAAGCAAGAAATGATTTCACATCATCAAATGATGGAAAATCAAGAGCAATAATCGGACGACTTTCGTGCATTTTTTCTCCTTTTTCTATAAAGAAAACCCCGCCCGAGGGCGAGGTTACACGAAAAGCAGGGTAGCAAACACCCCATTATCAAAGATTATATCTTCTTTTTTCACGAACCTTTCTCGCCTCTCTGGACTCAATTAAAGGTTATTCAGTTGTTAATATTATATCTTTTTTTACAATCAAAGTCAAAAATTTACTGACTTTTTAATCAAATAGCAGAGCTTATTTGCCGCGTAATTCTTGACGAACTTCGCGACGTAAAGTCTCGAGATCTGTGATGCCATATTGGTCCATGACTTCTGGTAAACGATCGATGATATTTGGACAAGCGTAAGGATCTGCAAAGTTTGCTGTTCCAACACCGATAGCTGACGCACCAGCAATCATCATCTCAATGGCTGCTTCTGCCGAATCAACACCACCCATGCCAATAATTGGTAAATCAGAACTTTGCGCTACTTGACGAATAAGCTTAAGAGCTACTGGAAAGACCGCTGGACCGCTCATGCCTCCAGTACCATTGGCAATGATTGGTTTACGTGTTTTCAAATCAAATCGCATACCAACCAAAGTATTAATCATGGTAAATCCTGTCGCACCGGCTTCTTCAACAGCCTTAGCAACCGTCGTAATGTCAGCGACGCTTGGTGTTAACTTGACATAGACTGGCACATCTGAGTTCTCTACACTGGCTTTAACAGCAGCATAAGCCAATTCTGGTACCTGACCAATCAAAAGGCCATGATTACCGTGGTCAACATTCGGACATGAGATGTTAAGCTCAATTGCTTTGACGTTTGGAGCTTTTGAAATCTTTTCTGACACATAAGCGTATTCGTCGTTTGAGAATCCTGCAACATTAGCAATGATTGGCAATTCTGGGAAATGCTCAGCTAACCAAGGCAGTTTTTCTGACAAGACCACATCAACACCAGGATTTTGCAGCCCAATAGCATTTAGCATGCCTGACGGTGTTTCTGCCACACGAGGTGTCGGATTTCCAAAACGCGCATCCTTGGTCGTTGCCTTAATCATGATTGAGCCAAGTTTATCCAAATCATAGTATTTGGCATATTCTTGTCCGAAACCAAAACATCCTGATGCTGGGATAATCGGATTTTTCAAATCAAGCCCTGGAAGTTTGACCGCTAAACGATTTTCTGACATGATTTTGCCTCCTTACAAAATGATTTGACCAGTTTCAAAGACTGGACCATCTTCACACACACGCTTGTTGGCTGCTTCTTTGGCATTTCGCAAATGTACTACGCAAGCGTAGCAAGCTCCCATGCCACAAGCCATACGTGATTCCATTGACAAATAAGCATGTGGGTGATTTTCAAATTTCTTGTCCACATATTTTAGCATACCGGGCGCACCACATGAATAAATGGCATCAAACGACTGCTTTTCAACCAAATCATCGACAACCGTTGACACATAACCCTTAATACCATATGAGCCATCATCTGTTGTCACATAAACCTTACCATAAGCTGACAATTCCTCTTCTAGAATTACAGCATCTTTAGTCGCAAAGCCAAGCACAGAAACAACTTCAACACCCTTAGCAGCAAGCTGCTTAGCTGTTTCAACCAAAGGCGGAACACCAATACCCCCACCGATTAGTAAAGCTTTTTGCCCAGCAGAAACCACAGAAAGATCAAAACCATTTCCCTGAGGTCCCATAGTATCAACACGATCACCAGCTTTTAGCTGAGATAAAATAGTCGTCCCAGCACGTTCTACTCGGTAAACAATTGTTGCTACTTTATTGACCTTATCAATCTGACAAATCGAAATCGGACGTCGCAAGAGTTTGCTAGGATCCGGCACACGCAAGTGCAAAAATTGACCAGGTGCCATGTCCAAGACCATCTCACCAGAAAGCTTCATCTCAAAAATGCGTGGGGCAATCTCACGTTGACTAACAATCAGTAAATCTTCTTTTAACACAGAAGTTTTGTCTTTACAACTTGAATTCATAGTGTTCCTTTCACACAAAAAAACCTCGCCAGAAGGCAAGGTTACAGCAAAATAAGCAGAGCACACCAAAGTACACTCATACCCTTTATCAGAGATAACACTCTTTTTTACAGTAACCTTGAAAGTCTCTCTGGACTTAATTAAAGGTTTTCAAATTTTCACTATTATAACGCGTTTTCATTTGCTTGTCAATTATTTTTGTAAGTTTCTGATGGACTTAACTCGCTTTCTTATTTTTAGGCTCGTGAAAAAACTGTCCACTGGACAGTTTTTTTAATCTAGATATGCTGCATAAGAATAGATGTGTAAATCAGAGCGTCCGGTAAATGGGGCGATTTCTGACATCAAGGTTTCAAAGCGGCTATCTTCTAATAAGATATTTTGACCATAAATCAATAGATTGATTGGTTCAGTCGGTTCGCTAATCAAGTTTCCTTCTGCATCAAAGACTTCTTTTTTACGGCGGCGTAATTCATCCAAAACATTTTCAAGAATAACCAAACAATCTGAAATATTATCTACTGCACCGTAAAAACGATCAAACGCATTGTGGAAGTTAATCTCGCGCTTCAAATCATCTCCAGCATCCAAGACACACACCAAACCTTTATGGTCGAAAAGGAAGTGACGAAACTGTTTAACAGCCTCATCACGACTGATTACTGGAAATTCAGACTCTTTGACTTCTTCTTTCTCAGATTCTTCATCAAGAAGAACTTCATCACTAACTTGTTTTTCATCGCTCGTGGCAACTTCGTCAGCTGGTTCTTCCAACTCAACTGTCTCAGGCTCTTCTGCCTCGACAAGGTCGTCTTCAACTTCTAGTTCTGCAGTTTCTTCAATTTCTTCATTTTCATCAGAAACTTCTTCAAGCTCAGCTTCTTCTGAGACTTCTTGTTCAGTTTCTTCTTCAGGAGATTGAGTCACTTCTTCTTGAACTTGCTCTTCATTCTCCTCGTCAGAATTTTCCACCTCTACCTCAACAACTGATTCGCTTACTTCTTCAGCATCAGTAGTTTCAACAGTTTCTGCTTCGTCAGTAACGACAGTTTCAAGGGCTTCCTCAGCAGCTTCTTGGTTATCGGCTACTTCGTCGTTTTCTTTAACAACTTCTTTTAATTCGCCTGGTCCAAGAACTTTTTCGGACTTAGCTGCTTTTTCTTTAGCTAATTCTTTTTCTACTAATTCTGGGATAGACTCAACTTTTTCGTCTTTACTGTCATCATAAACTTCTTCAGATTTTCTTGGCGTCAAGGCATCAATCTTAGCCATTAGCTCTGCTTTTTTGACTTCTCTTTTCTTGTATTCCACAACTTGTAGCGGATCAACCAAAAGAGGGTATTCAGATTCTTCTTTGATTGATAAATTTGTCACACGAAGAGAGGTAAAGACATCAATCAAAACACCAAAAACACGCTGACGATTGTCACCCAAAATCGCATGGAAAACAGACTTAGACTCGCAAATTTCTAAGACGTTATCAATCCCACGAACCCAAGTACCGACAATATCCAAAGAGTGATTCATCAATCTGAATGACGCTTCATCATACCAGAAAGTTGACTTAATCAACTTTTCTTGCTTAGAAAGCGCATCCACTGCTGCCAAAATTTCACCTAACTCTGATTGCACAACATTTGGCGAAAAAGAAGCCCCCAATAAAGATGGGGTCTTCTCAACCAAAACAATCTCATCTCTGAAAAGTGTTAGGTAATGAATGCTGACAAGTAATTTTTGAATTAATAAACGATGTCCATTTGAGTTCATATCTTTCTTCACTACCATCACACTCACCTTACAATTTATATTACATTTTTATTACAATCTTTTACTACTAATATATCATATAATAGGCAAAAGGACAACGAAAAAAAGATAAGAAGCCTGAAAATAAAAAGAAAAACCGAACGATATATTTAAACCAAAAAAGAAACCAAGTCGTAACTCAGTTTCTTCTATTTATCAAGATTATTTTTTAACGTCTTGTTTGTAGAATTCTTGCAAAGCTTCTTGCCAAGTTGGAATGACAAAGCCAGTAGCTTTTGCTTTTTTAAGACTCATTGTTGAGTTAAGTGGACGTTTTGCTTTTGCTGGGAATTGGCTTGAGTCAACTGGTTTAACCACAACGTCAGTATCTTTCAAGATTTCAACCGCGAAGTCATACCAAGTTGTATCTTCAGCAGCATCATTTGACAAGTGGTAGTAACCAAATTCTTTTTGGTTTTCTGTCAAGTAAGTCATGAATTCTGCCAACGTACGAGTCCAAGTTGGACGACCGTGTTGGTCATTAACAACTGTCAATGTGTCATGAGTTTTGGCAAGGTTTTGCATTGTGAAGACAAAGTTTTTACCGTAGTTACCAAATACCCAAGCAGTACGGATGATGTAGAAGTTTTTAGCGTATTTTTCAACTGCTTCTTCACCCAAACGTTTTGTACGACCATATTCAGTCTGAGGATCTGGAGTATCATCAACTTCCCATTCTTGACCAACTGGTTTTTTACCATCAAAAACATAGTCAGTTGAAATGTAAACAAGAGTTGCACCATATTTTGCTGCAGCTTTAGCTACGATTTCAGTACCTGTCACGTTGATAGCATAATCAAGTTCTTTACCTTCATCTTCAGCCGCATCAACCGCAGTATAAGCCGCACAGTGGTAAACAAGTGTTGGTTTTACTTGTGCAAATACTTCATCAACTTTCTCAGCATTAGTGATGTCCATTTCTGCAACGTCAACCGCTACATACTCCTCACCACGTTCATCCAAAAGATAACGTAATTCTGTTCCTAATTGCCCATTGGCACCTGTAACTAAAATCATTTTAGCACTCCTCATAATATCTAATTAAAGGCTTTCAAACCTTTTAAATCATTCCCTACTATTTTACACTATTTTTTCAGAAAAAGCAGTAATTGAAAGGAAGATTACCCAATCTTTAGCAAGATGAACACAAAAAATCCCATATGACTAAAGATTAAAGAGAGCAAACTATGACCATTGGTCGTATGAGATAAAATATTATTTTATAATTATAAAATACCAATTTTTTTAACTATTTGTTTCACATAACTTGAAGCGTATTTATCAAAAAGTTCAAAAAAAGCTACATACATAAAGATAATAATCAATGTTGCGATTAATTGAAAAAGAGCATTATATTTTTGAATTTCAAGTCCTATTAGCACTAAAAATTTCATTACTAACCCTCTACATAAATAATAATGTGTAATCAAAATAAACTTTGTATGTAATCCAATAGATATAATATATTTTCTAAACGGTATATTTACAATAATATTACTCAAGGAAATAATATTATAAAATCCAACTAATCCAGCCACAAAAA
>NZ_JAWVPQ010000006.1:0-105998 GCF_046592795.1 Streptococcus sp. TATVAM-FAB8 | reverse complement strand
GCGGAAGAAGGCTTTGTAAAGTGCTCGAACGGCTTGTTTTTCGTGTTCTGTTTGTGTAACGAACATGACAGATACTTCGCTTGATCCTTGAGAAATCATTTCCAAGTTAATGTGCTTATCTGAGAGAGCTTTGGTTGCTGTTGCTGTGACACCAATATGATTTTTCATATCTTCACCTACAATCATGATGATTGAAAGATTGTGTTCGATATCGACTTCATCTACGCCAAGTTCACGAGTTAAGTATGAAGTGATTTCTTGTTCTTTGATTGGTGTAAGTTCACGTTCGCGAACGATGACTGACATGTCATCGATACCTGTTGGGATGTGTTCCCAACGGATATTTAGGTCTTCAAGAATTTGAAGGACTTTGCGACCAAATCCGACTTCGCGGTTCATGAGGTATTTAGACAAGTTGATACTTGCAAATTCGTCATCAGCTGCGATACCAATAACAGGTACAGTTGGTCCACTGTGTTTTAGTGTGATTCGAGTTCCTGGGTGTTCAGGGTTGTTGGTGTTTTTGATAACGAGAGGAATTTTACCGCGGTAAGCAGGAATAAGTGCTTCGTCGTGGAGCACTGAAAATCCAGCATAAGCAAGTTCACGCATTTCACGGTATGTTAATTCTTGGATTGTGTGAGGTTTGTGAACCACTCCTGGGTGAGCTGCAAAGATACCATCGACATCAGTAAAGTTTTCGTACAAGTCTGCTTTAACACCTGCTGCAACGATAGAACCTGAAATATCTGACCCCCCACGTGAGAATGTACAGATTTGACCATCAACTGTTACCCCAAAGAAACCTGGGATAACAAGGATTTCCTCTGAATCACGTAATTCTTCGAGTTTATCGTAGCTTGATGGAAGAATACGAGCATTTCCTGGTTCACTTGAAACAATGATACCTGCTTCTTTAGGGTGAACATAGCGTGCATTGAGGCCGTTTTTACGGAAAAATTCTGCTACAAGTTTTGCGTTGTTATCTTCACCAGCTGCAAGAAATGTGTCATATAGGAATTCGTTACATTCAATAGGAAGTGTCGCAAGATTTGTAATCGCACCTGCAATTTTGCTCATAATTGATGAACTGAGTCCAAGCTCATCTGCAATGGCTTGGTAACGGTTAATAATCCATTCTTGTGCAGCAGTGACATCATCACCTGAGGTGTAGTTCTTGTAATACTTAATAAGAGCATCGGTTACCTTAGTATCTTCTGAGTTACGTTTTCCGGGTGCTGATACAACAACAAAACGTCGTTCGTTATCAGATTTCACAATATTCAAAACTTTTTTTAGTTGTTCAGCCGAAGCCAGTGAACTACCACCAAATTTGATTACTTTCATGACCTTCTCCACTTTTCTAAAATTTGTATACAATTATAGCAAAATTCTGAAAACTTGTCAGTAGTTTTTCAAATAAAAAGATAGTATAATAGAGGAATGGAAAAATTTAAAGCAATTATTTTTGATATGGATGGTGTTTTATTCGATACTGAGACGTTTTATTATCGCCGTCGCGAGAAGTTTTTGGCTGACAAAGGGATCAGTATAAAGCACTTACCACCTAGTTTCTTTATCGGCGGTAATATGAAACAAATCTGGCCAGACATTTTGCGTGATGATTTGGACAAATGGGATACTGATCAGCTGCAAAAAGAGTATTCTATTTACAAAAAAACGCATCCGCTTCCTTACAAAGACTTGATTTTTGAAGATACTTTTAAAGTGGTCAAAGGACTTTTTGAAAAGGGGTACCGTTTAGGGCTAGCTTCTAGCTCAACTAAACATGATATTTTGAAAGCTCTTGAGGAAACTCAGTTGTTAGCATATTTTTCAGTGATTTTATCAGGTGAGGAATTTGAAAAGGGAAAACCACATCCTGCGATTTATCAAGAAGCACGAAAACAACTTGGCTTTAACAATGACGAAACGCTAGTTATTGAAGATAGTGAAAAAGGTATTCAGGCTGGTGTTTCTGCCGATTTAGAGGTTTGGGCGATTGAAGATCAGTTATTTGATATGAACCAAAGTAAGGCAAGTCGTCTGGTGAACAATCTAACACAAGTTATTGAAGAATTAAGCAAATAATGATGTCAAAGTAGGATTACTCCTACTTTTTTTATATAATAGTTTGATAATTTAAATATTAAAAAGTCAAACTAAATTACTTAAAATGCCATTTTTCTCTTGATTTATCAATGAATAATGTGCTAAAATAGCTGGTGCTAAATAGTTAAATTATCAAACTATTTTTATCACATCTGATGGAGGTAGGTAGATGTCTTTCGATAATGTGATTTATGAAAAGGGAGAAGTCGCAACTTTGACCTTGAATCGCCCAGATATTTCGAATGGTTTTAATATTCCAACTTGTCAAGAAATTCTTGAGGTTTTAGACTTAGTGAAAACAGATGATTCTGTGAAAATTTTGGTCATTCAAGCAGTTGGTAAAGTCTTTTCAATTGGTGGGGACTTGGCTGAGATGCAACGTGCGGTTGAATCTGATAACGTCGAATCGCTAGTTGAAATTGCAAGTTTAGTTAATAAAATTTCCTTTGCCATGAAAAAATTACCAAAACCAGTGATTATGAGCGTAGATGGTGCGGTTGCTGGTGCAGCAGCAAATATGGCTGTTGCGGCGGATTTTGTGGTCGCAAGTGAAAAAGCCAAGTTTATTCAAGCCTTTGTTGGTGTTGGTCTTGCTCCAGATGCTGGAGGACTTTTCTTGATGAGTCGCGCTATCGGAACAACACGTGCGGTTCAGTTAGCTATGACTGGTGAAGGGGTAAATGCAGAAAAAGCCTTTGAATATGGCATTGTTTATCGTCTTTGTGAATCTGAAAAACTAGAAAGAACGACAAATCAGTTAACGAAACGTCTGCTTCGCGGTTCAATTAATTCATACCGTGCCATCAAGGAAATGTCTTGGAAAGCCCAATATGAAGGCTGGGAAGACTATACAAAACTTGAATTGCAACTTCAAGAAGAATTAGCTTTTAAGGAAGATTTCAAAGAAGGTGTTCGTGCTTTTGCTGAAAAACGTCGTCCGAAATTTTCAGGAAAGTAATGTAAATAATAGTTTGATTTTCAAATTATTTTTCCAGTTTGACCCGAAATACCTTGCAAAATATTTTGATGTTTGATATACTTTGATTGTCAAAGTTTATTTAGGAGGTGAAATCTTGGATTATAATAGAATTAATGAATATTTGGTTGATATTTTTAATCGTGTTCAGGTTATCGAAGAGACTAGTTTGCGAACAAGTCAATTCAACGATGTTTCATTAAAGGAAATGCATACCATTGAAATTATTGGTAAGAATTCTAATGTGACTCCAAGTGATATTGCACGTGAGTTGATGTTGACCCTCGGTACAATAACCACTAGTTTAAATAAGCTTGAGGCAAAAGGTTATATTGAAAGACGACGTTCGAAATTGGACCGTCGTGTGGTTCATTTAACTTTGACAAAAAAAGGAAGATTATTAGATAGGCTTCATCATAAATTCCACAAAAATATGGTTTCTCATATTGCGGAAGACATGAATGAAGAAGAACTAGAAGCTCTTTTGAGAGGGCTTAAAAATCTTCACAAGTTTCTTGAGGAGTTAATGTAATAATGGTATTTGCAAGAATTGCTCAGGCAGCAGCCTATGCCCCTGAACAAGTGATTACAAACGATGATTTGTCTGAAATCATGGACACCAGCGATGAATGGATTTCATCACGTACGGGAATTAGAAGACGACATATCACTCGAGATGAAATAACTAGTGATTTAGGGACGCAAGTTGCCAAGCAACTACTTTCAAAAGCTGGTTTATCAGCTGTGGATATTGATTTCATCATTGTTGCAACAATTACCCCTGATAGTCTGATGCCGTCAACAGCAGCTCGTATTCAAGGAAATATCGGTGCTGTAAATGCTTTTGCCATGGATGTGACAGCAGCATGTAGTGGCTTTGTGTTTGCTCTTTCGACTGCGGATAAATTTATTCAATCGGGTATCTATAAGCGCGGTATCGTCATTGGTGCTGAAACATTGTCAAAAACACTGGACTGGTCTGACCGAAGCACTTCAGTTTTATTTGGTGATGGTGCTGGTGGTGTTTTGCTTGAAGCAACAGAAACTAAACATTTCCTAGCAGAATCATTAAATACTGATGGAAGTCGTGGTCTTAGCTTGACATCAGCCAAAGTTGGCTTGTCTTCACCATTTTCTGAAAAAGAAGAGGATGATAAGTTCTTGAAAATGGATGGTAGGGCTATCTTTGATTTTGCAATCAGAGATGTGGCTAAGAGTATCAAGACTCTTATTGATGCTTCTGAAGTTTCAGCTGAAGATCTTGACTATTTGCTTTTGCATCAGGCTAATATTCGCATCTTGGATAAAATGGCACGAAAAATGTCTATTGACCGAGATAAGTTTTTGGCAAATATGATGGAATATGGTAATACCAGTGCGGCGAGTATTCCAATTCTCTTATCAGAATCAGTGGATAAGGGACTTATCAAATTAGATGGTTCTCAGACAATTCTTCTATCAGGATTTGGTGGAGGTTTGACATGGGGAAGCCTAATTGTTAAAATCTAGTTACAAACTTGTGCATTAGCATGAGATAAATTTATATATATTTATTAAGGAGAAATTAATCATGGCAGTATTTGAAAAAGTACAAGAAATTATCGTTGAAGAACTTGGTAAAGAAGCAGAAGAAGTTAAATTGGAAACTACTTTCGATGAACTTGATGCTGACTCACTTGATGTTTTCCAAGTAATCTCAGAAATCGAAGATGCATTTGATATCCAAATCGAAACTGAAGAAGGTCTTAACACTGTAGGTGACTTGGTTGCTTACGTTGAAGAAAAAACAAAATAATGACATGGCTGGAGTTGGGATTAAAAACTAACTCCACTATATATTTAGTAGAAAGGGCTGTGGGATAGGTTGCTAGTAAGCGAAAACTTATCTTACTCCCTCTCTTCTTATTATGATAGTTTGACTATCAAATTATTGTTTGGTAAAGACTAAGAAGGTTTAACATGAAAACACGTATTACAGAATTATTAAATATCAAATATCCAATTTTTCAAGGAGGTATGGCTTGGGTTGCTGATGGTGACTTGGCTGGTGCCGTTTCAAACGCTGGTGGTTTAGGTATTATCGGTGGCGGTAATGCCCCTAAAGAAGTTGTTAAAGCAAATATTGATAAGGTTAAACAAATTACTGATAAACCTTTTGGTGTTAATATTATGCTTTTGTCACCATTTGTTGATGACATTGTTGATCTTGTGATTGAAGAAGGGGTCAAAGTTGTCACAACTGGTGCTGGTAATCCAGGTAAATACATGGAACGTTTTCACGAAGCAGGTATCACTGTCATTCCAGTTGTTCCTAGTGTTGCGCTTGCAAAACGTATGGAAAAACTTGGTGCAGATGCGGTTATCGCTGAAGGTATGGAAGCTGGTGGTCATATTGGTAAATTGACAACAATGACTCTTGTGCGTCAAGTTGTTGATGCGGTTAGTATTCCAGTTATTGGTGCTGGTGGTGTCGGTGATGGACGTGGTGCAGCAGCTGTCTTTATGCTTGGTGCTGAAGCCGTTCAAGTGGGAACTCGCTTTGCTGTTGCCAAAGAATCTAATGCTCACCAAAACTTCAAAGACAAAATTTTAAAAGCAAAAGATATTGATACGGTTATTTCTGCGTCTGTCGTTGGACATCCAGTACGTGCCGTTAAAAATAAATTGACAACATCATATGCTCACGCAGAGAAAGACTTCTTGGCAGGTCGTAAGACAAAAGAAGACATAGAAGTATTGGGAGCAGGTGCTTTGCGTAATGCTGTTGTCGATGGTGATGTTGTGACTGGTTCAGTCATGGCAGGTCAAATCGCAGGTTTGATTCGTAAAGAAGAAACATGTGAAGAAATCTTAAAAGATCTCTACTATGGAGCTCAAGAAGTTATCTTAGAAGAAGCTAAACGTTGGGCTGATATTGAGAAAGATTAAAATTTCTATTTAAATAAAAAATCAAATTCCGTTTGGGAGGATTTAATGACGAAAACTGCCTTTTTATTTGCTGGTCAAGGGGCTCAAAAACTTGGAATGGCAAGTGATTTATACGAAAAATATCCTATTGTAAGAGAGACTTTTGATCAAGCTAGTTCTATTCTTGGCTATAATCTTCGTGATTTAATTGATAAGGAAGAGGATAAATTAAATCAAACACGCTACACACAGCCAGCTATTTTGACAACTTCTGTTGCGATTTATCGTTTATTGCAAGAGAAGGGCTTTAAAGCAGATATGGTTGCAGGGCTTTCACTTGGTGAGTATTCAGCCTTGGTAGCTTCAGGAGCTTTAAACTTTGAAGATGCTGTTGCTTTGGTGGCAAAACGTGGAGAATTTATGGAAACTGCAGCTCCAGCTGGAACTGGGAAAATGGTTGCTGTCATGAATACAGAAGCGTCTCTTATTGAAGAGATTTGTCAAAAAGCTTCTATTAAAGGTGTAGTGACACCAGCTAACTATAACACACCAGCACAGATTGTGATTGGTGGTGAGACTGAAGCTGTGAATTATGCTGTGGAATTGCTTAAGCAAGCCGGTGTGAAACGCCTGATTCCTTTGAAAGTTTCAGGACCTTTCCACACTGCTTTGTTGGCACCTGCTAGCAAACGTTTATCAGAAGTACTTGATAAAGTGACTTTTTCTGATTTTGAAATTCCTTTGATCGGAAATACAGAAGCTAAAGTCATGCAGTACGGCGATATCAAAGCTTTACTTGCTAGACAAGTGAAAGAACCAGTTCGTTTTTATGATTCTATCGAGACCATGCGTAAGCTTGGCATGACAGAAGTTATTGAAATTGGTCCAGGTAAAGTTTTGAGTGGCTTCCTTCGTAAAATTGACAGAAGTATTCCAACAGCAAGTGTTGAAGATGAAGCAAGCTTAAGTGTTTTGCTAGAAAAATAGGAGATAGTCATGGATATCAAAAATAAGAATGTTTTTGTAACTGGGTCAACCCGCGGAATTGGTTTAGCTATTGCCCACCGTTTTGCAAGCCTTGGGGCTAATGTAGTGCTTAACGGTCGTTCAGAAATTTCAGCAGAATTGATTGATAGTTTTAAAGATTATCAAGTGAAAGTTGCTGCCATTTCTGGTGATGTGTCACAATTTGATGATGCTAAACGCATGGTTGATGAAGCAATCGCGAAACTTGGTTCTGTTGATATTTTGGTTAACAATGCTGGTATCACAAATGATAAATTGATGTTGAAAATGACTGAAGCTGACTTTGAATCAGTGCTTAAAGTGAATTTGACAGGTGCTTTCAACATGACACAATCAGTCTTGAAACCGATGACGAGAGCGCGTCAGGGTGCTATTATTAATTTATCTAGCGTTGTTGGTTTGACAGGAAATGTAGGTCAAGCAAACTATGCAGCTTCAAAAGCTGGTTTGATTGGTTTTACAAAATCAGTTGCGCGTGAAGTTGCTGCGCGTGGCGTTCGCGTGAATGCTATTGCACCAGGATTTATTGAATCAGATATGACTGATGCGATTCCTGAAAAAATGCAAGAAGCTATTTTGGCAGGTATTCCGATGAAACGTATCGGTAAAGCTGAAGAAGTGGCAACAGTAGCAAGCTTCTTAGCTGAGCAAGAATACTTGACTGGACAAGTCATTGCAATTGATGGTGGTATGGCAATGTAAACTATTGTTTGCTTTGCTGTAATAGTTTAAAATTAGAAGTATAATTTCTCTTAAAAGGAGACAAAAATGACATTAAATAGAGTTGTAGTAACAGGTTACGGTTTAACATCCCCTATCGGAAATACACCAGAAGAATTCTGGAACAATCTTCATGACGGTAAAATTGGTATCGGACCAATTACTAAATTTGATAATTCTGAAATCCCAGTTCATAATGCTGGGGAAATCCATGATTTTCCTTTTGATAAATATTTTGTTCGTAAAGATAAAAACCGCATGGATCAATATTCACTTTATGCGATTTATGCGACTTTAGAAGCTCTTGAAAATGCAAAACTTGATATGGATACAGTTGATCGTGACCGTACTGGTGTCATCGTATCATCTGGTATCGGTGGTTTGCAAGAAATGCAAGAACAAATCATTCGTATGCACGAAAAAGGTATCAAACGTATTCAACCAATGTTCATCCCTAAAGCTTTGTCAAATATGGCTGCTGGTAACATTGCTCTTCGTATTGGTGCGCGTGGTGTATGTAAATCAATCACAACTGCTTGTGCCTCATCTAACGATGCTATCGGTGAAGCATTCCGTGAAATTAAATTCGGTTACCATGATGTGATTCTTGCTGGTGGTGCTGAATCTACAATTAATGAAATTGGTATTGGTGGTTTCAATGCTTTGACTGCCCTTTCTACAACAGAAGACCCAGCTCGCTCTGCTATTCCATTTGATAAAGATCGCAATGGTTTTGTTATGGGTGAAGGTGCTGGTGTGCTTGTTCTTGAAAGTCTTGAACACGCTCAAAAACGTGGTGCAACAATTCTTGCTGAAGTTGTTGGTTATGGTAGCAACTGTGATGCTTACCACCAAACAACACCAACTCCTGATGGTTCAGGTGCTGCAAAAGCTATTGAATTGGCTATCAAAGAAGCTGGTATTTCACCAGAAGATGTTGACTATGTTAACGCACATGGTACATCAACTCAAGCTAATGAAAAAGGTGAAAGCAAAGCTATCGTCACTGTCCTTGGTAAAGATGTTCCAGTATCTTCAACAAAATCATTCACAGGACACCTTCTTGGTGCTGCTGGTGCTGTTGAAGCTGTCGCAACTATCGAAGCTATTCGCCACAACTACATTCCAATGACTGCTGGTACTCGTGAATTGTCAGAAGATATCGAAGCAAATGTAGTTTACGGACAAGGTCAAGAAGCAGAATTAGAATATGCCATTTCAAATACATTCGGATTTGGCGGACACAATGCTGTTCTAGCATTTAAACGTTGGGAGGCTTAAGCGTGAATATTTCTGAAGTGAAGGACTTGATGGCTCAATTTGACCAGTCAAGTCTACGTGAATTCTCATTTAAAACAGGTGAGTCTGAATTAACATTTAGTAAAAATGAATACACTGCGCCTGTAGCACCAGTTGCTGCAGCAGCACCTGTTTCAGCTCCTGTTGAAGTGGCTGCGGCACAAGCACCACAAGCAGCAGCACCTGCTGAGGCTGAAGTAGCAGCTGATACTGATATTTTTGCTGAAGGTGAAGAAGTACCAAGTCCACTTGTTGGGGTAGCTTACCTTGCACCAGCTCCAGATAAACCAGCCTTTGTATCAGTTGGTGATGCTGTTAAAAAAGGTCAAACTTTGTTAATCATTGAAGCTATGAAGGTCATGAATGAAATTCCAGCTCCAAAAGATGGTATTGTGACAGAAGTGATGGTAAATAACGAAGACGTTGTTGAATTTGGACAAGGATTGGTACGTATTAAATGATTGATATTAAACAAATTCGTGAAGCTCTACCACACCGTTACCCAATGCTTTTGGTTGACCGTGTGCTTGAAGTGAGTGATGATGAAATTGTTGCTGTTAAAAATGTGACAATCAATGAACCATTTTTTAACGGTCACTTTCCAGAATACCCTGTTATGCCAGGGGTTCTCATCATGGAAGCTCTTGCTCAAACAGCAGGTGTTCTAGAACTTTCAAAAGAAGAAAATAAAGGGAAATTGGTCTTTTATGCCGGAATGGATAAAGTACGTTTCAAAAAACAAGTTGTTCCAGGTGACCAATTGATTATGACAGCGAAATTTGTCAAACGCCGTGGTACGATTGCTGTGGTTGAGGCAAAAGCAGAAGTTGATGGGAAATTAGCAGCTTCTGGCACATTGACGTTTGCTATTGGTAGTTAAGAAATAGTAGTTTAACGTAAACTGTGACAAAAAAAGAATTTTGACTGGAATGCTAATACATTCCAAATAGGAGGAAAAAGCAGACGTATGTTTAAAAAGATATTAATTGCCAATCGTGGAGAAATTGCGGTACGTATTATTCGTGCGGCACGTGAATTGGGAATCAATACGGTAGCTGTCTATTCTGAAGCTGATAAAAATTCTTTGCATACGATTTTGGCTGATGAAGCAATTTGTATCGGTCCAGCTCGTTCGACAGACTCTTATCTTAATATGAATGCCGTCTTGTCAGCTGCTATTGTAACAGGTGCTGAAGCCATTCACCCTGGATTTGGTTTTTTGAGTGAAAACTCAAAATTTGCAACCATGTGTGAAGAAATGCACATCAAATTTATCGGACCAAGTGCTGAAATCATGGATAAGATGGGGGATAAAATCAATGCCCGTGCTGAAATGATTGCAGCTAATGTTCCGGTTATTCCTGGATCAGATGGTGAAGTCTTTACGGCTGATCAAGCTCTTGAAGTTGCTGAAAAACTCGGCTATCCAGTGATGCTAAAAGCCTCAGCTGGTGGTGGCGGTAAAGGAATCCGTAAAGTTGAATCAGCCCAAGACCTTGTACCAGCTTTTGAATCAGCTTCTCAAGAAGCTTTGGCAGCTTTTGGTAATGGTGCTATGTACATTGAAAAAGTGGTTTACCCGGCTCGTCATATCGAAGTTCAAATCTTAGGGGATTCTTACGGTAATGTGGTTCACCTTGGTGAACGTGATTGTTCGCTTCAACGTAATAACCAAAAAGTGCTTGAAGAAAGTCCATCAATTGCTATCGGTAAAACCCTTCGTGGTAAGATTGGTGAGGCAGCTGTACGCGCAGCCAAAGCCGTTGGTTATGAAAATGCAGGTACGATTGAATTCTTGCTTGATGAAAAGACATCACAATTCTATTTCATGGAAATGAATACGCGTGTTCAAGTTGAGCACCCTGTAACAGAATTCGTCACTGGTGTTGATATTGTTAAAGAACAAATTCGTATTGCAGCAGGGCAAGAATTGTCTGTGACACAAGACGACATTAAAATCACAGGTCATGCTATCGAATGTCGTATCAATGCTGAAAATCCGAAATTTAACTTTGCGCCAAGTCCTGGTAAAATCACTGACTTGTATTTGCCAAGTGGTGGTGTGGGCTTACGTGTGGATTCTGCTGTTTATCATGGCTACACCATTCCACCATATTACGACAGTATGATTGCTAAAATCATCGTTCATGGTGAAAATCGTTTTGATGCTTTGATGAAAATGCAACGTGCCCTTTATGAATTGGAAATTGAAGGTGTGACAACAAACGTTGAATTCCAAATGGATTTGATTTGTGATGAGCATGTGATTGCAGGGGATTATGATACTTCATTCTTGATGGAGACATTTTTACCAAACTACAATAAGGAAAATGATTAGGAGATTTCATGGCTTTATTTAGTAAAAAAGATAAGTACATCCGAATTACTCCCAATAACTCTATTAAACAATCGGAACCTCGCGAAGTTCCTGAGGTTCCTGATGAATTGTTTGCCAAGTGTCCAGCTTGTAAGCACATGATTTATCAAAAAGACTTAGGGGTTGCAAAGATTTGTCCAGCTTGTTCTTATAACTTCCGTATTTCTGCTAAAGAACGTTTGGCGATTACAGTAGATGAAGGAAGCTTTGAAGAACTCTTTACTGGGCTTGAAACAAGTGACCCACTTAAGTTTCCTGGTTATCAGGAAAAATTAGCTAAAATGCGTGAAAAGACTGGCCTTGAAGAGGCTGTCGTGACTGGTAAAGCTTTGATTAAGGGAGAAAAAGTAGCACTTGCTATCATGGACTCTAACTTTATCATGGCTTCAATGGGAACAGTTGTCGGCGAAAAAATCACGCGTTTATTTGAAATGGCGACTGCTGAAAAACTACCTGTTGTTATTTTTACAGCATCAGGTGGTGCTCGTATGCAAGAAGGTATTATGAGTTTGATGCAAATGGCGAAAATTTCAGCTGCTGTTAAACGTCACTCTGAAGCTGGTTTATTCTATTTGACAATCTTGACTGACCCTACAACAGGAGGGGTGACAGCAAGCTTTGCCATGGAAGGTGACATTATCCTAGCAGAACCGCAAGCTTTGGTTGGTTTTGCCGGTCGTCGTGTTATTGAGACAACGGTGCGCGAAAACTTACCTGAAGATTTCCAAAGAGCAGAGTTTCTTTTGGAACACGGTTTTGTGGATGCCATTGTTAAACGTACAGAAATGCCAGACACAATTGCTAAATTAGTTGCGTTTCATGGAGGTGCCAAATGAGTAGCGACGTATCAAGAATTTTGAAAGAAGCGCGTGATCAAGGGCGTTTGACAACCTTGGAATATGCTAATTTGATTTTTGATGACTTTATGGAACTTCATGGAGATCGTCATTTTGCTGATGATGGAGCAATCGTTGGGGGAATTGCTCGACTTGCCGGTCGTCCTGTGACAGTTATTGGTATTCAAAAAGGGAAAAATTTACAGGAGAATCTAAAACGCAATTTCGGTCAACCGAATCCAGAAGGTTACCGCAAGGCGCTTCGCTTGATGAAACAAGCCGAGAAATTTGGTCGTCCTGTCGTTACTTTTATCAATACTGCTGGAGCTTATCCAGGTGTTGGTGCTGAAGAACGCGGGCAAGGTGAAGCAATCGCGCGTAACCTGCTTGAAATGAGCAATCTTAAGGTGCCGATTATTGCTATTATCATTGGAGAAGGTGGCTCTGGTGGTGCTTTAGCGCTCGCTGTAGCTGATAAGGTTTGGATGCTTGAACACAGCATGTATGCGATTTTGAGCCCAGAAGGCTTTGCTTCAATCCTTTGGAAAGATGGTTCACGTGCAACCGAAGCAGCAGAACTGATGAAAATAACAGCTGGAGAACTTTATAATATGGGAGTTATAGATAAAGTGATTCCAGAACATGGTTATTTCTCAAGCGAAATCGTTGAGATGATTAAGACAAATCTTATTTCTGAACTAGAGGAGCTTAGCCAACTTCCTTTGGAACAATTACTTGAAAATCGTTATCAACGCTTTAGAAAATTTTAAAAATCCCGCATTGTACTAGCCTCAAGTCATAGAAATCATTTTCTTGATTTTGAGGATGGTTCAAAGGGGATTTTTTCTTATACAAAAACACCTGCTAATCAAGTGATTAGTAGGTGTTTTAGATTTATTATTTAGGTGAGATAACTTCAGCTCCACCCATGTATGGACGAAGTACTTCTGGAATTGTTACAGAACCATCTTCGTTTTGGTAGTTTTCAAGGATAGCAGCAACTGTACGTCCAACTGCAAGACCTGAACCGTTAAGTGTGTGAAGAAGTTTAACTTTACCATCAGCTTCGTCACGGTAACGGATTTGTGCACGACGTGCTTGGAAGTCTTCAGTATTTGAACAGCTTGAGATTTCACGGTAAGTGTTTTGAGCTGGAATCCAAACTTCTAGGTCGTAAGTTTTAGCAGCTGAGAATCCCATATCTCCAGTACATAGTGTGATAACGCGGTATGGCAAACCAAGTTTTTGAAGAATATTTTCAGCGTTAGCAACCATTTTTTCCAATTCATCATATGAAGTTTCTGGTTTAGAGAATTTAACCATTTCAACTTTGTGGAATTGGTGAAGACGAATCAAACCACGTGTGTCACGACCAGCTGAACCAGCTTCTGAACGGAATGATGGGCTCATCGCTGTGAAGTAAACTGGAAGTTCTTTACCGTCAAGGATTTCACCACGGTAGTAGTTTGTAAGTGGGACCTCAGCAGTTGGGATAAGAACGTAGTCAGAATCTGCCAATTCAAATGTATCTTCTTTGAATTTTGGATATTGACCAGTACCAAACATAGAGTCGTGGTTTACCATGTATGGAGGAATAACTTCTGTGTAGCCTTCTTTAGCGTGTTCATCCAACATGAAGTTGTAGATAGCGCGTTCTAGGCGAGCTCCAAGACCTTTATAGAATAGGAAACGAGAACCAGTAACTTTTGCACCACGTTCCCAGTCAAGGATGTCAAGATCTTCACCAAGATCCCAGTGAGCTTTGATATCAAAGTCAAATTCACGAGGTGTTCCCCAACGACGAACTTCAACGTTTTCGTCTTCGTCAGCACCGACAGGAACATCAGCAGCTGGGATGTTTGGAAGTGTTGCTGTGAATTCAGATAATTTTTCATCGATTTCAGCTAGTTCAGCGTCAGTAGCTTTGATGTCTGCTGACAATTTTTGCATTGCAGCGATTTGTTCAGAAGCATCTTCTTTGTTGCGTTTTGCTTGAGCGATAGCTGCAGAAGCAGTGTTACGTTCAGCTTTAGCTGATTCAGATTTAACAAGCAATTCACGACGTTTGTCGTCAAGTTCTTTAAGTTCAGAAAGTTTTTCAGCAGCAACGCCACGTGTAGCCAATTTTTTAGCGACTTCGTCGAAATCGTTACGAATACGTTTGATGTCTAACATAAGTTTCCTCCAGTTTTTTTAGCGCTCATAGGGTTAGCTGTGCCCAGATGAACAAAAAGCACAGCATGTTAACTGCTGGAGCGCAATCGCGCGGTTCCATCCAGCTTCACATCCTGTGCACTTAATTTCTATTTTTAATTGATATAACGGTAGAATTTCAGACCTGTCGCTCTATCTGCTCACAGCAACCGCAGACTTTCTGAAAGAGCTCCACCCTTACTTATCCGTACTATTTATTATACTAGATTTATTTCTTTTTGACAAATCCTGTTAGTTTTTTCGTAAGGACTTGAACAAGTGTAAGCATACGAACAACTTTATCATTTCCGATATGTTGGCGAGCCACTTTTAAGATTTTTCCTGAGTCTTTTGAGGCAAAAAGAAATTTCCCTTTGTCTGTAAAGACTTCAAAGTGACGGCTGACTTTGTTACGAGAAACGTTAGCGCCGATTTTTTCGATGTTTTCCCAAGGAATTTGAATATAATCTTCAACGTTAGCATCGCTATAGAATTCAAGTCCTTTATTACCGAGAAGGAATTTACCAACTTTCCCCCCCATACCAAGGTAAGAAACACCAGTAGTCGTTAATTCCACGGTAGAATTAATTGATTGTGCCATGTTATCTCCTCTGCTTAAGCTTTTAGTCTATTATAACATAATAAAAAAAGAAGGACCGAAATCCTTCCTTTCTTTTATTACATCCAACCGATAACGTGAAGAACGATACCGACGATGAACAATCCGATAATGATTGTAATTGGTGAAACTTTTTTCTTAAGCAACCACATACAGAAGAATGTGAGAAGTAATCCAGCAAGTCCTGGGATCAATGCGTTCAATTGACCTTGAAGAGTGTTAGCTTGTTGTTGAGTCAAGCTAAGACCTTGTGCAACTTGACCAAGGATTTCTTGAAGTTTTTCACCTGTAACAGTTCCGTTAGGGAATTCGATGTAAGCTCCTTTAGACAATTGAGTTGAAGGAAGATCAACAGTGAAGTTTACGTTTACCCAACGTTCAACCAAGGCTGCCAAGATGAACATACCAAGGATTGAAGCACCTTTAGTGATTTTTTGGATGATACCACCTGAAAGGTCTTTAGTGATTTCAGAACCAGCTTTGTAACCAAGTTCTTGAGTGTACCACAAGAATGCCATACGGATGATGTTCCATCCAAAGAAGAATAGAAGTGGACCAACGATGTTACCTGATGCAGCAAGAGAAGCACCAAGTGCACCGAGAATAGGACGAACTGTAAACCAGAAGACTGGGTCACCAACACCAGCAAGAGGTCCCATCATACCGATTTTAACCCCTTGGATAGCTGTATCATCAATATCAGCACCATTTGCGCGTTCTTCTTCAAGGGCAAGAGTTACACCGATGATTGGAGCAGCAACGTATGGGTGAGTATTGAAGAATTCCAAGTGACGTTCAAGAGCAGCAGAACGGTCTTCTTTAGATGTATAAAGTTTTTTGATAGCAGGGATCAAAGCGTATGCCCAACCTAAGTTTTGCATACGTTCGTAGTTCCAAGATCCTTGAAGGAAAGTAGAACGCCACCAAACTTTTTGACGATCAGATTTTGATAATTGAAGTTTTTCAGCCATGTTTGTACCCCTTTCTAGTAGTCTTCCAAGATGTCGCCGATTGGGTCACCAGAACCTGAAACAGTTCCACCACCGTTTCCACCTTTTTCTGAAAGGTTAAGGTAGATAAGAGCCATAGCAACACCGATAGCACCTAGGGCGATAAGTGTGAAGTCAGAAACAGCTGCAAATACGAAACCTAGTACGAAGAAAGGCCATACTTCGCTTGTAGCCATCATGTTGATAACCATAGCATAACCTACGGCAACAACCATACCACCACCAAGAGTCATACCATCTGCTAACCAGTCAGGAATAGCGTTCAACATACCTTGTACTGTTGAAGTTGGAAGAGCAAGAAGAAGTGCGATAGGAAGGGCAATACGGATACCTTGAAGAAGAAGTGCAAACATGTGAGCACGTTCAACAGCAGCAATATTACCTTTTGCAGCAGCAGCGTCAGCAGTGTGAACAACCGCAACTGAGATTGTACGAACAACCATAGTAAGAGCAAGACCTGCAACGGCAAGTGGGATAGCAACGGCAGTTGCAACACCAATACCTTTAGAAGTGAAGTCTCCACCTTTAACCATGATTACTGAAGCGGCAGTCGCTGCAAGAGCGATATCTGGTGCAACAGCGGCACCAATGTTAGCCCAACCAAGAGCGATCATTTGTAGAGAACCGCCAAGGATAATACCTGCAGTCAAGTGACCAGTTACAAGCCCAATCATTGTACAAGAAACAAGTGGTTGGTGCAATTGGAATTGGTCAAGGATACCATCGAGACCTGCAAAGAAGGCAACAACGATGACTAAGATAATAGAAATAACTGACATTATTCTAGTTCCTTTCGTTTATAAAAGTTTTCAATGTGCAATTGTAAGCCAGAAACCAAGGCTTACATGTTTTGGATAAAAACAGGAAAGTTTGATTCTCACGACAGGTGAAAGCCCTTTATAGAAACGCTTTCTTTTTTGCCCTGCCGAAAGCTCGATTCAAAAATTATTGAACGTTTGCTTTTTTGATTAGATCAAACAAGTCTTTTTTAGAATCATTAGGGACTTTACGAACATCGAATGTTACGCCAAGGTCACGTAATTTTTCAAATGTAGCAACGTCATCTTTGTCCATAGACAATACGTTGTTAACCATTGTTTTACCTGTTGAGTGAGCCATTGAACCAACGTTAAGTTCTTTAATTGGCACACCGCCTTCGATAGCTTCAAGAGCTTCTTGAGGTGTTTCAAACAAGATAAGTGCGTGTGTGTTACCAAAACGAGGGTCTTTAGAAGCTTCAATCAATTTCTTGATTGGAACTACGTTTGCTTTAACACCGTTTGGTGCTGCTTGTTTGATCAAGCCTTTACGCAATTCATCTTTAGATACAGTGTCAGATGCAACGATGATACGGTCAGCTTTAGAAGCTGGTGTCCAGTTTGTTGCAACTTGTCCGTGAAGAAGACGTGTGTCAATACGAGCGAGGTTGATTTTAAGTTTACCATCACCGATGACAGTTCCTTCAGGGATAGCACCTTGAGGAGCAGCTTGTGCGGCAGGCGCTGCAGCAGCTGTTTCAGCTGGGTTGAGTTCTTCAGGAAGTGCTTTAACACCGTCTTTAGACTCTTTAATGATATTTGCGGCAACTTGTTCAACACCTGCATTTGCGTCCATCATACGCTCAGTGTAGGCTTGGATAAGCATTGGCAAATTAAGACCTGTAATGATAGCCATCTTGCGGTCTGGATTTTCACCCATTACGCGACTAGCTTGGTTAAATGGAGAACCACTCCAAAGGTCAGCTAGTACGAGGATTTCATCATCAGCATCAAATTGTGCGATAGCATCGTTGAAGTGTGCATATAAATCATCAGGTCCTTCGCTTGGCATGAAAGTTACAACTTGAACTTTCTCTTGGTCACCAAAGATCATAGAACCTGATTGATGAATACCTTCAGCAAATTTACCATGGCTGGCAATAATAATACCGATACCCATTCTTGTTCTTCCTCCTTATGATTATTTTTCGTTGAAACAAAAAAGAATAATCTCCTTCCGGACAAGTCCGGCAATTCTTTTCCGTTCCAAGGAAATTTTAAGAACGATATTATTGTAAAACGTTTTCACAAAAAATGCAATAGCTTTTTGAGAAAAAATAACAGAAATCATGAAAAATTTTCAGAAACTCGCAAAATAAAGCGATTAAATTGTATAAAACACAAAATAATGTTCGGATAATACGCTATGATTGTTGTAAAATCTATGAAAATGTTTTGAAAACGATGAAAAAAAGAAAAAACTTCCTAAAAAGAAGTTTTTCAGAAATTTATAGAAAAATTTTCGCCAATTCTTTCGCAACACCGTCTTCTTCGTTGGTGAAGTCTGTTTGTTTGTCAGCAAATGGTAGGAGTACGTTGCTAGCATTTTTCATGGCGTAGCCTGTACCGGCGAAGGTCAACATTTCGGTATCGTTGTGTTCATCACCAAAGGCAATCAAGTCTTCTCGGCCCATATTTAGAGTTTTTAGTAAGTAATTGAGAGCATAAGCTTTGTTGATGCCCTTAGGTGAGAATTCTAAGATATTAAGCGGTCCTCCCCATGAATCAATTTCGATTTCGTGGTTGAAGTATTTGCGCATTTCATCGGCAAGAGCGTATTTATCTTCGTGATGAGTTTGCATCAAAAGACCATTTGGATTTTCGGTAATTTTTGTTACATCAAGTGTCATTTTATCGGTGATTTTATCGACACCAAAAAGTTGTGGATTGATGATGTCGTGATTATCGGCACTGATGAAGAATTTTTTACGGTATTCACTAGCGATAAAGTCTGCTTGGATACTTTTTTGGATGTCTAGGACATCAAGCAGGTATTGTTTATCGATAGTGACGCTGTGTTCAAAGTCCCATTGTTTTTCGGGAAGGTGTGTCAAGGAACCGTTAAAGGTAATCATAGGTGTCTCAAGTTGTAAGCGACGGTAGTGCTCAAGAGCCATACGGTATGGGCGACCTGTCGCAATAACGACCTTGTGACCTTTTTCTTGTATTTTTTTAATCGTATCAACAGTATAATCTGAGATGGTATTGTCACTGCGCAGCAGTGTACCATCCAAATCAAGAGCAATCATTTTTTTCTTTGTCATAGGTGTTATTATAACAAAAAAGAGTGGCAAAGAAAAAGAAAAGTAGGTATGATATAATGGTTTTAATAAAAAATGAGGTTACGCTAATGTATAAAATTTTTTGGAGTCATGTGTTTGCTTTAGGGATTATTTTAAGCATTACTTTCTTTCATGCAGACAGTAATGGGCTGATGAATGATGTGCTATTTTCATTGTTAACAGTGGAAATGGGATTTTTCTTTTTTTATTTTAAACACATTGTTCTACGAGTGGCAGCATTTGTCTTATGGTGTTTTTTCTACCCGAATAATTTAAATGTCTTGTTCAGTGTGGCAGATAGGTCATGGGCAACATCTGTTTTATGGTCAGCTGACGGGATGACATCATTTATGATTTATTTGGCAGTGCTAGTATTTTCATTGGTTGCAGGGACACTAAGTTTGCGAATGATTTTAAAACCTTTGAAGTTAAATCAGTATATTCAAGTATTCTTTGTGATGGGAGTAGCATTCTTTGCTAGCTTGCTTTTTCAGGTACTCCGAACATTAGGCATTACATGGAAAGTGATTATTAACCAACACTTAAATATCTTTAAAGAAGCGGCGAAAGCTTTATCGACGATTAACATGCCTTTTATTCTTGGGTTGATGGTCGTTCAAGTCATGATGTTTGTTGTTCTTGATAATGATTAGTAGAAAAATGGAGGCGAGTTATTCTCGTCTCCATTACTTGTTTTAAGGGGTAATTTTAGGGCTTTTTTGCTATAATAAGTCTTAAGAAAGGGGGAGAAAATATGGTTAAAAAGAATGTTTTGATTCACATCTTTTTTGGAATCATTTCGTTTGGCATTTATTACTACCATTTGCAAGGTCCAGATCTGGTATGGAACATGTTTCTGGCGCTGCTAGCTCTTGATTTTTCACTTCTTTCCTATTATACAAAACACAAAGTGATGAGATGGGTAAGTGGTCTCTTATGGTTGTTTTTCTATCCGAACACCTTTTATATGCTAACCGATATTGTTCATATGAATTTTACTAATTCGGTTTTATGGAATAAAACTAGCTTGATTCTGTACATGTTGTATGTGTCTAGTATTTTATTTGGGGTTCTATGTGGCATTGAAAGTGTGAAGAACATTGTGGTGACTTTTAAGTTGAAAAATTATTATATCCGAATGTTTTTTATCCTAATTCTATCTTTTGTTTCGAGTTTTGCGATTCATATTGGACGTTATGCAAGGCTAAATTCTTGGGATATTTTCACTAGACCCGGTCTAGTGATTGATGAAATCTTGAACGTGGTTAGCTGGAATGCTATTCATTTCGTGCTTGGTTTCACTTTTTTGCAGGTTTTATGTCTTATTTTTTTAGATCGTGAAAATTTTAAATAAAGTTATTGAAAACTGAACAATCTTTTGGTAAAATATATAAGTCGTTCGGAAATAGAAGAAAAAAGCGACTATTATTAACCTTATTAAAGGAGAAACCATTTAAAAATGGAAAAGTTTTTTAAACTTAAAGAACATGGTACAGATGTTCGTACAGAAGTAACTGCTGGTTTAACAACATTCTTTGCAATGTCATATGTATTGTTCGTTAACCCATCAATCCTTTCACAAGCTGGAATGCCTACACAAGGTGTGTTCCTTGCTACAATTATCGGTGCTGTTGTAGGTACATTGATGATGGCCTTCTACGCTAATCTTCCATATGCACAAGCACCAGGTATGGGACTTAACGCCTTTTTCACATATACAGTTGTCTTTTCATTGGGTTACTCTTGGCAAGAAGCTCTTGCGATGGTATTCATCTGCGGACTTATCTCACTTGTTATTACAGTAACTAAAGTTCGTAAATTGATTATTGAATCAATTCCAGCAGCATTGAAATCAGCTATTTCAGCTGGTATCGGTATTTTCCTTGCTTATGTTGGTATTAAAAATGCCGGCTTCTTGAAATTCTCTATCGATGCTGGTACTTATACGGTAGCTGGTACTGGAGCTGATAAAGGTCTTGCTTCAATTACAGCTAACGCATCAGCTACACCAGGATTGGTCGCTTTTAACAACCCAGGTGTTATTCTTGCATTGATTGGTCTTGCTATCTCAATCTTCTTTATCGTTAAAGGTATTCGTGGTGGTGTTATCCTTTCAATTGCTGCAACAACAGTTGTTGGTATTTTGATTGGTGTTGTTGATCTTGGTTCAGTTAACTGGGCTGCAACTAACTTGTCTGCTTCAATCAATGATTTGAAAGAAATCTTTGGTGTAGCTCTCGGTAGTCAAGGTCTTGGTTCATTGTTCTCAGATGCTTCACGTATTCCAGGTGTCTTGATGGCAATCCTTGCTTTCTCATTGACAGATATCTTTGATACAATCGGTACACTTGTTGGTACTGGTGAAAAAGTTGGTATCATTGCTTCAACTGGTGAAAACAAAGAGTCTAAAGCACTTGATCGTGCCCTTTATTCTGACTTAGTTGGTACTACACTAGGTGCCATCGCAGGTACTTCAAACGTTACAACTTACGTTGAATCTGCTGCAGGTATTGGTGCTGGTGGTCGTACTGGTTTGACTGCTCTTACAGTTGCCGTACTATTTGCTATCTCAAGCTTCTTTAGCCCACTTGTTTCAATCGTTCCTACTCAAGCAACAGCTCCAATTCTTATTATCGTTGGTGTTATGATGCTTTCAAATCTTAAAAACGTTAAATGGGACGATCTTGGCGAAGCAGTTCCAGCATTCTTCACATCAATCTTTATGGGATTCAGCTACAGCATTACTTACGGTATCGCTGCTGGATTCATCACTTACACATTAGTTAAAATTGTAAAAGGTCAAGCAAAAGAAGTTCACGCTGTTATGTGGGTTCTTGACTTCTTATTCATTCTTAATTTCGTTAGCTTGGCTATTTTATAAAAATATAGTTTTTGACAAAAAGCTGAAGGTATGTTCTCTCACCTTCGGCTTTTTTGTATGGTGAAAGTGGTAGAAAGCTTGTCATTAGTGAATTTAATAGCCTATTGGATAAAATCTACCGATGAAAAAACTGGCGAGACTTGGAAGGTAAGCAGAATTTTGATATAATGGACTCATGTTTTATAGTCATAATGAAGATGAGTTGATGGCTTATGGTTATCGACTCGGTCGAAAATTACAAGCAGGAGATGTTCTGGTCTTGACTGGAAATCTTGGTGCCGGTAAAACGACATTAACCAAAGGAATCGCAAAGGGCCTTGATATCGATCAGATGATTAAGAGCCCAACCTATACGATTGTTCGGGAATACGAGGGGCGTTTACCGCTCTATCATTTAGATGTTTACCGTATTGGAAATGACCCAGATTCTATTGATTTGGATGATTTCTTGTATGGTGATGGTGTTGCTGTCATCGAATGGGGTGAACTTTTAGAAGAAGATTTACTTGGCGATTATTTAGAAATCATTATCACTCCTTCAGGAGATGGTCGTGACATTGAGTTACAATCTAATGGCCCACGAAGTAAGGAGCTTTCGGAGGCTATAGAACGTGGCTGAACAAGAGGTAATTGTTGAAGAAGCCCAACTCTCTGATGCCAAAGCCTTGGTTGACTTGCTTAGTCAGGTTAGTCAAGAGACAGATTTTGTGGTTGCAGAAACGATTTTGTCACAAGAAGATATGAAGATTTTCTTGGAGCGACATCTTGAGTCTGTTAATGAAATTTGCTTGGTCGTAAGAGTTGGTAAAGAGTTGGCTGGTGTTTTAAATGTATCCAGCACTAGCTCACCACAAACTAATCATATCGGCGATATTTTCATTGCTGTGCAAGAAAAATACTGGGGATATGGTCTCGGTTCGCTTCTTATGGAAGTTGCTCTTGATTGGGCTTGCCACACGCCAGTGATTCGTCGTTTGGAGTTGACGGTTCAGGCTAGAAATAGCAGAGCTGTTCACCTTTATGAAAAGTTCGGTTTTAAGATTGAAGCTACTAAAGAACGTGGCGCAAAAACTAAAGATGGAGAATTTCTTGACGTCTACTTGATGAGTAGGTTGATAGACTAAAAGTAAACAAATGAAACTCGGAAAAAAAATTCTGCTTATGATAGCAGCAATCGTTGTGACAACAGTTGTTGCATTAGGTGTTTATATTACAAGTGCTTACAATTTCTCGACAAGTGAGCTCTCAAAAACGTTTAAGGATTACAAGACGTCTGGTTCAAGTAGCAACGCTATTAAACAGACAAAACCTTTCTCAATTCTCTTGATGGGGGTTGATACAGGGGACTCTGAACGTCATTCAACTTGGGAAGGTAACAGTGACTCAATGATTTTGGTAACTGTTAACCCTAAGACAAAGACGACAACAATGACAAGTCTTGAACGTGATATTCTTATTGAATTAACAGGTCCTGAAGATAATGATATGAATGGTGCTCAAGCTAAATTGAATGCTGCTTATGCTTCAGGTGGTGCTCAGATGGCTATCATGACCATCCAAGATTTGCTTGATATTAAGATTGATTACTACATGCAAATCAACATGCAAGGTTTGGTTGACTTAGTTAATGCCGTAGGTGGTATCACAGTCACAAATGATTTTGATTTCCCAATCTCAATTGAGGAAACAGAACCTGAATACACATCATCAATTGAACCAGGAACTCACAAGATTAATGGTGACCAAGCTTTGGTATACGCACGTATGCGTCATCAAGATCCAAAAGGTGACTATGGTCGTCAACAACGTCAACGTGAAGTTATCCAAAAAGTGCTTAAGAAAATCTTAGCTCTTGATAGTGTGTCATCTTACAAGAAAATTCTTTCTGCGGTAAGTAAGAACATGCAAACAAACGTTGAAATTTCATCAAGTACAATTCCAAGTCTTCTTGGTTATGCGGACTCTCTAAAAAATATTGAAACGTATCAGTTAGAGGGTGAAGGACAAACGATTAATGAAATTTCTTACCAAATCGTAAGTTCTGATCATTTGCTTGAAGTGCAAAACCGTATTAAGAAACAACTTGGTTTAGAAGAAAGCACAGAATTAAAAACAACAGCAGTTCTTTCTGAGAATCTTTACGGTACTTCATCTTATTATAGTAGTGATTACAGTAGCGATTATAGCAGTTATGATAGTGGCTATAGCACAGGTTATGACACTGGTTATAGTGATTATAGCAACGGTGGCTACAGTGATTACTCAACCGATACTTATTCACAAGATGCAAGTGCTTATGCATATTAACATAAAAAAGTCGACTATTTGGTCGGCTTTTCATTTTAGATTTGAGAGGCATACAAAAAGTACTGGAATTTTCCAGTACTTTTTGTTATTGTTCTAATTCTTGGTATTTTGAAAGTGTCGTTTTGATTTGTTCAAGTCGGCTATTGCTTTCTTGTTCAAATAAGCGACGTTTGTAGTCCAATTCTTGGCTAATGCTTTCAAGTTTTGGTAATTGTTGGTTGATATTATCAATCGCTTGGTTGATTTTAGTAATATCTGCAGCAATTTTGTCACTGATATCGTTAGCATCAGCGATATCGTCTTTAATCTCTTCGCGTTTTTGGTAAGCTTGGTAAGCTGTAAATCCAGCGCATCCAGCTAGGCCTAAGGCGATAAAAGAGCTTAATTTCATGCTTCTACCTCTTTAGCAATTTGCTCTGCTAATTTTCCAAGAGCTTCAAAATCTGGTTCGTGTTCTGTGAAGTTAAGTGAGAATTCGTCGTTAGCATAACGTGGAATGAGATGAACATGAGCGTGGAAAACGGTTTGTCCAGCGACTTCTTCGTTATTGTTGACGATGTTCATGCCAACAGCTCCAGTCGCTTTTTGAACAGCACGCGCAACTTTTGGCAAGCGCGCAAAGAGTTCTTGTGATGTTTCTTCTGACATAGCAAGGACGTTACGAACGTGTTCTTTCGGAATGAGGAGAGTGTGTCCTTTAGTCGTTTGTGAGATGTCTAAGAATGCTAAGACTTTATCGTCTTCATAAACTTTTGATGACGGAATGTCACCTGCGATAATTTTACAAAAGATGCAATTTTCCATTTGAATCACCTATAATCCTTTGATTTTGTTATAATTATTATATCAAAAAAATGTGGGTAGCTTATGTTAAAAATTGAAAATGTCACAGGTGGATACATTAATATCCCTGTTTTAAAAAATATTTCTTTTGAAGTTGGTGACGGTGAGTTGGTCGGCTTGATTGGGCTAAATGGTGCTGGGAAATCAACGACGATTAATGAAGTTATCGGACTTTTGACACCTTATCAAGGAAAGATTACGCTTGACGGCTTGACTTTGGCTGATAACCAAGCAGAGTATCGCAAAAAGATTGGCTTTATTCCTGAAACGCCAAGCTTGTATGAAGAGTTAACTTTACGTGAGCATTTAGAGACGGTTGCTATGGCTTATGACCTTGATTTTGATGAGGCGATGGCGCGTGCCAAGGAATTGCTAAAACTTTTCCGTTTGTCTGATAAGCTTGAGTGGTTCCCGATTAATTTTTCAAAGGGGATGAAGCAAAAGGTTATGATTGTCTGCGCCTTTATGATTGATCCTCATTTGTTTATCGTTGATGAGCCATTTTTGGGGCTAGATCCTTTGGCGATTTCTGATTTGACGGATTTGCTAGCGCAGGAAAAGTCAAAAGGTAAATCTATTTTGATGTCAACACACGTGCTAGATGCTGCTGAAAAAATGTGTGATCGATTTGTGATTTTGCATCATGGTCAAGTGCGTGCAATGGGAAATCTAGCTGAATTGCGTCAAGCTTTTGGAAAAGAAGATGCTAGTTTGAACGATATTTACATGGCTTTAACTAAAGAGGGATAGAAATGAAAGAAGTTTTTCGAAAACGACGCAGCCTCTTTTTAGGGCAATGTCTGAAATACTTGCGTTATGTCTTAAATGATCATTTTGTCTTGGTCTTGCTTTTCTTATCAGGCTTTTTGATGGTCCAATACGGTGAGTTATTAAAGCATTTTCCAAAGCAACATTGGTGGCTTGATGTCATTTTGGTCATTGTGACGCTTGCTCTTCTTAGTCTTGGTAAAATTGCAACTTATATTGAGGCACCAGATAAGCTATTTTATTTGCCAAAGGAAGAAGAAGTGGTGGCTTGGATTCACCAAGCTAGAGTTCGGTCTTTTGGTGTTTGGGCAGTGTTACAAACAGCTGTTTTCTTGTTGCTAGCACCTATTTTATTTAAATTAGGTTTCTCAGTTCCTGTTTTTGCGGTACTTTTGCTAATTTTACTTGGTATCAAGTGGGTGATTATGGCAAGAAAAGAAAAAGTCTTTTTTAGAAATGGTCATTTTTCTTGGGAAACTGCCATTACTTATGAAACCAAACGCCGTCAATCTATTTTGAAATTCTTTGCCCTCTTTACAACGGTTAAGGGAATTTCGGCAAGTGTCAAACGTCGTGTTTACTTAGATAAGATACTCGGTTTGGTTAAGAAACGTCACGATAAAACGTGGTCGAACCTTTATCTCAGGGCCTTTCTTCGTAGTTCTGATTATCTGGCTTTGACTTTGCGTCTGGTTTTATTAGGTGTTCTTGCTTTGTTATTTATTCCAAATCATCTGGTAGCAGCTGGACTTGCTTTAATTTTTAATTATCTTTTACTGTTTCAGTTGTTAGGACTTGCTCAACATTTTGAGTATCAATATTTAACACGCTTATACCCCATTTCAGAAACGCAGAAAATGGCGAATTTAAAGGCTTTACTACGAACTTTATCTTATATGATTTGCTTGCTTGATGTGTTATTATGTTTTTCTTTGAAGGCTGCAGGGCTTTTGATTTTGATTACTGTAATTGTTACAGAATGGTATCTTCCTTACAAAATTGCGAAGATGATTGACTAGGGGCTGTAAAACAAGTAAAATAAAAGTGAAGAAAAGTATTAACGTATTATATATGAAAGAAAAGGAGGGCAGACAGGTGACAACAGTATCAGATCAGGAATTGACAATGACCCCACTTCGAGGAAAAAGTGGGAAAGCCTTTATTGGTCAATATCCGAATGGTGAAAAAATCTTTATCAAGTTTAACACGACACCAATTTTACCAGCTCTTGCTAAAGAGCAGATTGCGCCACAATTGTTGTGGGTGCGTCGCACTGGTAATGGCGATACAATGAGTGCACAAGAATGGCTTGATGGAAGAATTTTGACTAAAGAGGATATGGGTAGTAAACAGATTGTCCATATTCTTTTGCGTTTACACAAGTCACGACCATTGGTTAACCAATTGTTGCAGTTAAACTATAAGATTGAAAATCCATATGATTTGTTGGTTGACTGGGAAAAAAATGCACCGTTGCAAATTCGTGAAAATACGTATTTGCAAGGTATTGTAAAAGAACTAAAACGTAGCTTACCAGAATTTCGTTCTGAAGTTGCGACCATTGTACATGGGGACATCAAACACAGTAACTGGGTTATCACAACAAGTGGTATGATTTACCTTGTTGACTGGGATTCAGTTCGTTTGACGGATCGAATGTACGATGTAGCCTTTCTTTTGAGTCACTACATTCCTTACACACGTTGGGGTGAGTGGTTGAATTATTATGGCTATAAAGACAATGAAAAAGTACGCAGTAAAGTTGCTTGGTACGGACAATTTTCATATCTATCACAGATTTTGAAATGTTTTGACAAACGTGATATGGAACACGTCAATCAAGAAATTTACGGCTTACGAAAATTTAGGGAGTTAGTTAGTAAAAAGAAATAATGCGAGTTAGAAAACGTAAGGGTGCTGAGGAGCACTTAGAAAATAACCCACACTATGTTATCTTAAATCCAGAAGAAGCAAAAGGACATTGGCGTGAAGTCTTTGGTAATGATAACCCAATCCACATCGAAGTTGGTTCAGGAAAAGGAGCATTCATTACAGGAATGGCTTTGCAAAATCCAGATATTAACTATATCGGAATTGACATTCAAGTATCAGTACTTAGCTACGCTTTGGATAAAGTTTTAGATAGTCAAGCACCAAATGTTCGTTTGTTGCTAGTTGATGGTTCTGATTTGACAAATTATTTTGCGGATGGCGAAATTGATTTGATGTATTTGAATTTCTCAGATCCATGGCCTAAGAAACGTCACGAAAAACGTCGTTTGACTTACAAAACATTCTTAGATACTTACCGTCAAATCTTACCTGAACACGGTGAAATCCACTTTAAAACTGATAACCGTGGCTTGTTCGAATACAGCTTGGCAAGCTTCTCACAATACGGCATGATTTTAAAACAAGTTTGGTTAGACTTACATGCTAGTGATTTTGAAGGAAATGTCATGACTGAATATGAAGAAAAATTCTCTAAAAAAGGTCAAGTCATTTATCGTGTGGAAGCACAGTTTCAGTGATTCGCTGATGTTATAAAAAGAAGTTAGTTTGCTAATCTTCTGTTGGAGAGGTACTTAGTGGATAGGCGTAAGAAATTCTTAGGCTTTTAGGGTTCGATTCCCTTCCTCTCCTTACACAATTGAATAGAAAAAGAAACGTCCTTTGATTTTTTAAACAAATCTGAATGTTTGGGGCGTTTTTTTGCTTCTTTAATGGTTTTAGCGATTAAATAAGAAAAAAGGGGATAAGATTATGAAAAGAAAAACTCACTGGAGTTAATGGCGGTATATCCTTATAAATCGTTATTTAGGTGATGCGGCAAGTGCCTAATGTGGGAAAACTTGCTTAGATTAGTGAGGCTGTATGCTTTTAGGTAAAATCAAAGAATTATTATATAAGTATCAAGGCTGGTTGACCTATCTTGGGGCTTTGGTGGCATTTAATTTGATGTTGAAGCTGGCTTATGATGAGATTGTTATTAATCATAAGAATCCTGTGGAACTACTCATTTCAATTATTATATTAGGTGTGAGTTTATTGTCATCTTATTTCAATCGAAGACGTCACATGTTATCCTACTTTATCCTTGAGAGTTCTGAGTATATCAATATGTATGCTCTTGATTTGAATTATCGTTTTATGGCTATCAATCGAAATGATATTCGTCTCATGCAAGAAATCTTTAAATTCACTCCAAAGATTGGTGACTGTCCGCTACGGCATTTAGATGCTGAAAGATCAGCAGAGCTAAAAGCTAATGTTGGTCGTGCTTTGAAGGGGGAGACCTTTACTTTCCTTGATACCATTGAGTATAAAGGTGAGACACTTTATTGGCAAAATATGTTTTCACCGATTTATAATCGTCGCAAGAAAATTATTGGCGCTTTTTCAATCGTTGTCGATGTCACCGAGCAGCGCAAACAAGAATTAGCAATGCAAAAGATGGCTTATGAGGATGTTTTAACTCAGGTCCATAACCGCCGTTATATCGAGCTTGCTTTTGACGAATGTGTTCTTAACAAGACTGAAGAGATTACGGTTATCATGTCTGATTTGAATAAATTTAAAGAGGCTAATGATACTTATGGTCATTCTTGTGGTGACCAGATATTGATTGAGTATGGTGAGATTTTAACTAAGGTAATGCCAGAAAATGCTGTAGTTGCACGGCTTGGTGGTGATGAATTTGCAGTTTTACTTCCGGGGGTTACGAAACAACAGGCAGATTTTTTGATCAATCTTGTTAAGATTGAGATGATGGTAAAAGATATGCCTGTAACGGCTTCGCTCGGTTCCTATACAGATTCTTATGAAGCCCATAAGACATTTGTTGATTTTTGTGCTTGTGCTGATGAGAGAATGTATCGTGATAAAAATCAGAAAGGATAAAGCTTATGATCTATCAAGATGTTGTTATTGTTATTCCTGCCTTTGAACCTGATCAACGCATGCTAGAATTGTTAAGAGATATTCGAGCGCGTGAAAGTAAGCCTTTTGAAATTGTCCTTGTTGATGATGGTAGTGGTCCTGCTTATGAAGCTTTGTTTACTGAAGCTAAGGAAAAATACGCTTGTCATTTATTGACTCACGCTGAAAATAAAGGTAAAGGGCGTGCTTTAAAAACAGCCATTTCTTACATTCTTGAGCATTTATCACAAGCTAAAGGGATTGTTACCATTGATTCTGATGGTCAGCACACCTATGAAGATACACTTAAATGTTTGGATGAATTTCTAAAATATCCAGATAGCTTGATACTTGGTGTGAGAAAATTTGAAAATTCTGTTCCGCTCCGCAGCCGATTTGGTAACCTTTTGACGCGTGATGTTTTGGATGCTTTTACGGGTATGAAAGTCTCTGATACACAAACAGGTCTTCGTGTTTTGCCGATGGCTTGGCTAAAAAGAATGCTTGACGTAGAAGGAGAACGTTATGAATTTGAGATGAACATGCTTTTAGCAGCTAAGGAAGATGGTATCCCAATTCGTGAAGTTGGTATTGCAACGATTTATCTCGATGAAAATCAATCATCACACTTTGATGTTATTCGAGATTCACTTCGCATTTATAAGGTATTCTTTAAGTATATTTTTTCATCACTTTTCTCATTCTTAGTGGATATTGTTGCTTTTACGATTTTGATTTCACTCTTTAATGGCTTAAGTCTTAGTGCTGTTACCCTTGCTTCGGTTTTGGCACGCGCCATTTCATCAGTGGTGAATTATTTCTTGAATCACAAGGTTGTTTTCAAGAAAGGTAAAGCCAGCAGCGCCATTAAGTACTTTATCCTTGTCATTGTGCAAATCATGGTATCAAGTCTTTTGGTAACCATAGTCGGAAATGCCTTGACAGCTGTTCCAATTTCAATCGTTAAAATTGTTGTCGATGGTTTGCTCTTCTTTGTGAGCTACTTTATTCAAAAACATTTAGTCTTTAGTGGAGGTGGAAATGAAGAAGCTTAAAAACTTACTATATATTGCCGCCTTTGCCACCACGGTCTTTTACTTGACTTGGCGTTTATTTGCGACGATTCCATGGCACGATTCTTGGTTTGCTTTGATTTTTGGGATTTTGTTATGGCTTAGTGAAGTGGTCTCAGCCATTACGGGATACATTCTTATTTTGAATAAGCAGAAGAACTTCGAGCTGAAAAAACCAGAGATTCCTTATGACCGTTATCCTGATGTTGATGTCCTGATTGCCACGCATAATGAAGATCCTGATTTACTTTACAAGACAATTAATGCCTGTACTTACTTAGATTATCCTGACAAATCAAAGGTTCGCATCTTTGTCTGTGATGATACCAATCGTCCAGCAGTTGCTAAAATCGCAGAAGAACTTGGTGTTGGTTATTTTGGTTTATCTGATAATAAAGATGCTAAATCAGGAAACTACAATAATGCGCTTAGTAAAACATCAGCTCCGCTTGTGGCAACTTTTGATGCGGATATGATTCCATACCGTGAATTTTTGATGGAAGCTGTGCCATATTTCATTGAGCAAGTTGAGGCTTATGAAAGAGGTGACAAGTATGACAAACCAAAAATTGGCTTGATTCAAACTCCACAAAGTTTTTACAATGCGGATATTTTCCAATACAATCTTTTCTCAGAAGAAACTTTGCCTAATGAACAAGATTTCTTTTCAAAAGAAATCAATGTTTTCAACAATGCGCGTGGTGCAGCGGTTTACACCGGTTCAAACACGGTTATTTTCCGCAAGGCTATTGAAGATGTTGGTGGTTTTCCGACAGATACTATCACTGAGGATTTTGAGCTTGGGGTTCGAATGAATGCGGCAGGTTATGTCAATTATTCAACGAAACGTCCAATGGCTAGTGGTTTAACACCGACAGACTTAAAGAGTGTTATCAAGCAGCGTGTTCGTTGGGGACGTGGGGTTATTAAGAGTAGTTATAACATGAACGTCTTCTTCAATAAAAACTTGACCAAGGGACAACGTTTGGTTTACATCAATGGTTATCTGTACTGGTGGTCATTCTTTAGACGTTTGCTGTACATTTTAGCTCCGATTTTGTACACGGTCTTTCATGTGCGTGTAGTAGTGTCAAATATTTGGTTGCTCTTCTTTTTCTGGTTACCAAGTTACGCTTTGACGCGTCTATCCATGCGGGAAGTTTCCAAAGAATATCGTACGCAAGTTTGGGGTGAAATTGTTGAAACGATTTTTGCACCGTATTTGGTCATTCCTTTGATGATGGAATCCTTTGGGATTAGTGAAAAGAAATTTAAGGTTACTCGAAAAGGAAATGATTCTTCATGGACTTTGTACTTGTATGCTATTCCTTATGCGATTTTATGGCTACTTGCTATGTATGGTTTGGTAACCTTTAACTATGGTAAATTTGGTTCAGAACTTTTCTATGGTAGTATCATTAGTTTCTGGCTCTTTTATCACATTGTTAACTTGACCTTTGCTATTTTCTGTGCGATTGGTCGTCCTCTTTATCGAGGCAGTGAACGTTTCCCTGTTGATGAACCGATGACTATCGAGGTTGATAATGATTCTTACCAAGTGAGGGTCTGTGATATTTCAGAAATAGGTATTTCCTTTAGTTCTAACTTGCCACTTTATTTGCCAAAAACGAAGGAAATAACACTTCACTTGCAATCACGCGATTATCGTGCGAGAGCTAAAGGACATGTGGTTCGTGTTGTGGTTGGTGAAAAATGCTGGCGCTACGGTGTGCAATTTACGGAAGTTAATCCAGCTGATATCCGTGAATTTTATCAATACATTTACGACCGTATCAATCACAATTTACCAACGCATAAGGATTCTTGGATGACAACTTGGGATGATTTGCTTGAAAACTTTAACCGACGTTTCCAAAGTAATGAACGTCCAGTTTCAGCATACGACCAAATTGCCTTACCAAAAGTGCGTCTAAATGAGGATGTTGAATACAACGGCACAAAACGTCAACTTAGAAAGACGAATTATTATTATATGACTTTTTCTGGGCAACTAGAAAACCCACGAAGAAAGCCGATTGTCGACTTTATCTATCATGACATGTTCTTTAAGCTTGCCTTTGTTTCTTATGACATTGATAGAGATGAGTCACTGTACCAAGTGGTGAATCTTCCAGCTCTAGAAAAATTACCTGTTTTTAAAGCTTTAGCAAATGAATGGAGGGAAAAAGTATGATAACGATTTTGAGATTACTTTTGTTCTTTGCTATTACCATGGGGTATGACGCCTTTTTCCGCAATGGGTTGAAGATGAATCGCCGTTTGACTTGGGTCTTTACTTTTGCATTTATTACCTTGGTCTTGCATCTTGGTAGTTTAGTTGGTGAGATGCATGAGACGGTTTATGTTTTATCTGCTATAGGCTGTCTATTAAGTCTTTACTATTTGTGGTCGGTTTGGAAGAAAAAGGTTAAGGTTCGTAGGTTGGATTACATCTCTATTGGCATGATTTTTTACCTGCTTTTATTTGGGATGACGCTTTGGAATTCTCCGATTCTACATTATGATAATTTCACCCACTGGGCGACTATC
Organism: Streptococcus sp. TATVAM-FAB8; assembly: GCF_046592795.1. NCBI lineage: Bacteria > Bacillati > Bacillota > Bacilli > Lactobacillales > Streptococcaceae > Streptococcus > Streptococcus sp. TATVAM-FAB8. The sequence continues at coordinate 72,483 of NZ_JAWVPQ010000006.1, read as the reverse complement.
GTAAAATTCTTCCATATCAATAATGCTCTTCCGACACAGTATGATACGATTATCAGTTATTATACTTATCCTGTTGGTAGTTCACTCTTTATTTATTTCTTTACGACTATTGTTGGTTTTTCGGAAGGCAGTATGCTAGTTGGACAATTCTTCCTTATTGCTTCCTGTCTTTATGCTATGTTCGGAGCTTTGCGTGACGAACGTCGTGTCTTGATGGTTGCCATGGTATTTGCTTCATTTGCAGTCTTTAATACCTTTAATGTCGCCATTCGATTAAATAATTTGCTGGTTGATTTCTTGTTACCAGCACTTGCCTTGGCGGCTATAGCAGGTTGCTTTGCCTATCGCAATCGTTTTTGGATGATGTCGCTTCATACGGCAGTTGTTCTTGGACTGCTTAGCATTGTCAAAGTTAGCGGACTCTTCTTTGTTCTGTTAGCTTTGGTTGTTTATATTGCTTGTGTTGTACGTTTGTTGGTCCGTAAAAGAGCACGTCTAAAAGCGCTTATCATGATGGTGACAACTATTTTGGCAAGTTTCTTGCCGTTTATCATCTGGCAAAAACATGTGTCTAATAATTTTCCTAATGCAGCAAGTGCTAAACACGCGGTGTCAATGGCTGACTTGGGTAAAATCTTGACTGGTCATGTTTCAGGAGGGGTGCCAGAAAAAATCATCAAGCTCTTTATTAAATCAGTCTTTGATGTGACTAGTCTATCAACTCAAGGTATTATCATCATCAATGTGATTTTGTTAGTCGCCTTTATCATTCTTGGCATTCGTTTGAAACATAAAAAAGATGTTTTGTTGACCTGGCTTTTCATTGATATTTCCATTGTGACTTATTACATTAGTATTTTGTTGATGTATTTGACAGCTATGCCGACAGACGAGGCTCTACAATTAGCTGGTTTTGAACGCTATGCGTCAAGTATGGTTATCTTTGCTTTTGGTTACATGGTCATGGCGCTTGCTTGGGTAATGGATGAGTGCCTTTATGAGCAAATCCTCAGCAAGCGTAACGCCAAGTCTTATAAGACTTTGTTAAATAAACGGCTTTACCAATACGCAACGCTTGTATTAGCGATTTATGCGGTGGGAATGCTATTATCTGAAAACAACAGCATTGTCTTTAACAACAACCAAGAAACCAATAAAGTTTCTAAAGAGCTCCATAAATTAACAGGTAACAATATGGATTCGTCTAAAAAACGAATTCTTGTGGTAACAGCAGATAAAGAACATGTGGATAGTTTCTTTGTGCAATATGCTAGTCGTTACTATCTTTGGGATGTTAACGTTGATGCCAGGGAAAACTTTGTCCAAGCAGATAAGGAATTTCTTGAATTGATGAAGTCTTACAGTAACAACGCAACAAGTTATTACCTTTGGAATGAAAATATTGAAGCAAGGGATGATTTCACCTTTACGGATAAAGATTTTATTGCCATGCTAAAAACTTATGATGAGGTTGTTATTTTGGATGATCACTACACCTTCAATGCTTTGACGAAGAAACTTTTCGGACGTACTTATGCTCCAGGAGTTTACAAGACATCTGATATTCTTGCGGGAAAAGGATGATATTTCCCATTCTATCAAGCTTTTGACTTGTCAAAGACCTTAAATTATGTTACTATAATATAAAATAAGTAGAAGGAGGCGGAGTTTGTGACTTCGCCTCTTGTGTGTGCTTAAAGTCATTTTGCTGACGGATAAGCTTTTAACGCATGCTACTAATACCGTTGGTTTTACGACAAGTGAGCCAATGTGATGAACTTTCTATTTTGATATTGATAGAAGAAGGAGGGGATTCTTATCGCAAACGCAAATACAATCATTGAATTGGTTACAAAAGCAGTTGCGCCTGCTATTAAAGATCCGTTCGAATTGGTTGATGTTGAGTATGGAAAAATGGGCAGCGACTATGTCCTTAGTATCTTGATTGACAAACCAGGAGGGATCACCGTAAATGATACAGCTGATTTGACTGAAATCATTAGTCCTCTACTTGATGCCATCAAACCAGACCCATTCCCAGAACAATACATGTTGGAAGTGTCTAGCCCTGGTTTGGAGCGTCCATTGAAGACTAAAGAAGCTCTTGAAAAAGCTGTAGGTTCTTATGTCAATGTTAGTCTTTACAAAGCTATTGATAAAGTTAAGGTATTCCAAGGAGACCTTGTAGCTTTTGATGGTGAAACATTGACTATTGATTATTTGGACAAAACACGCAAGAAAACCGTTGAAATTCCATATTCAACAGTTGCAAAAGCGCGTTTGGCAGTGAAATTGTAGTCAAACTACTATAACAAACTACAATCTGATTTTACTTAGATATAAACGAAAGGATTACGTCCTGCTTAGCCATGCAGGGCAATGAAAAAAATGAGCAAAGAAATGCTAGAAGCCTTCCGTATTTTGGAAGAAGAAAAACACATTAACAAAGACGATATCATCGACGCTGTCAAAGAATCTTTGAAATCAGCTTATAAACGTCGTTATGGTCAATCTGAATCATGTGTTATTGAATTCGACGACAAAAAAGGTGACTTTAAAGTCTACACAGTTCGTGAAGTTGTTGAAGAAGTTTTTGATAGCCGTCTAGAAATCAGCTTGTCAGATGCATTGAAAATTAGCTCAGCTTACGAACTAGGTGACAAAATTCGTTTTGAAGAATCTGTTGCTGAATTTGGTCGTGTGGCTGCTCAATCAGCTAAACAAACAATCATGGAAAAAATGCGTCGTCAAATTCGTGAAGTGACTTACAACGAGTACAAACAACACGAAGGCGAAATCATGACTGGTACTGTTGAACGCTTCGACCAACGTTTCATCTATGTTAACCTTGGTTCTCTTGAAGCACAATTGTCACACCAAGACCAAATTCCTGGTGAAACATGGAAATCACACGACCGTATCGAAGTTTACGTTTACAAAGTTGAAAACAATCCAAAAGGTGTTAACGTCTTTGTAAGTCGTAGCCACCCTCAATTTATCAAACGTATCATGGAACAAGAAATTCCTGAAGTATTTGACGGAACTGTTGAAATCATGAGCGTTTCACGTGAGGCTGGAGATCGTACAAAAGTTGCTGTTCGTAGCCACAATCCAAACGTTGATGCTATCGGTACAATCGTTGGTCGTGGTGGAAGCAATATTAAGAAAGTTATCAGCAAATTCCATCCAAAACGTTATGATGCTAAAGCTGGTGTTGAAGTTCCTGTTGAAGAAAACATTGACGTTATCCAATGGGTTGAAGATCCAGCTGAATTCATCTACAACGCTATTGCACCAGCTGAAGTTGATATGGTTCTTTTTGACGAAGAAGATAGCAAACGTGCAACTGTTGTTGTTCCTGACAACAAATTATCACTTGCTATCGGTCGTCGTGGACAAAACGTTCGTTTGGCCGCACACTTGACTGGCTACCGTATCGACATCAAATCTGCTTCAGAATATGAAGCCCTCGAAGCTGAACGTGAAGCTAAAGCAGCTGAAGCACAAGAAGCACCAGCTGAGGAAGTTGTTGAATCTGCTGATACAGAAGTTGTAGCAAACGACGCAGAATAAGAAAGATAGAGGTGTTTCATGGCTAAAACACGTAAAATACCTTTAAGAAAATCAGTTGTTTCAGGTGAAGTGATTGATAAACGTGATTTACTTCGCATTGTTAAAAATAAGGAAGGCGAGATTTTTATCGATCCAACTGGTAAGCAAAACGGACGTGGCGCTTACATCAAACTTGATAATGCAGAAGCTCTTCAAGCCAAAGAAAAACGCGTCTTTAACCGTAGCTTTTCAATGGAAGTTCCTGAATCATTTTATGATGAATTGATTGCTTACGTAGATCACAAAGTCAAAAGAAGAGAGTTAGGTCTTGAATAACCACCAAAGATTGTCAAATTTAATTGGACTGGCACAGCGTGCAGGAAAAGTGATTTCTGGAGAAGAATTGGTCATTAAGGCCATCCAATCTGGCAAAGCAAAACTTGTTTTTCTGGCAAATGATGCTGGTGATAATTTGACAAAGAAAACAACTGATAAAAGTCATTATTACAAAGTAGAAGTCTCCACAGTGTTTAACACACTGGAATTAAGTGCTGCGCTTGGTAAACCACGTAAAGTGGTTGCCATAGCAGACGCTGGATTTTCAAAGAAAATGAGGACTCTTATGAACTAACAGAATAGGAGGACATCAATTGTCAAAGAAAAGATTATATGAAATCGCTAAAGAATTGGGCAAATCAAGCAAAGAAGTTGTTGACTATGCTCAAGAGCTAGGACTTGATGTGAAGAGCCATTCTTCTAGCGTTGACGAATCTGATGCCAAACGAATTGCGGCGAAATTCTCAGGAAATGCCAAACCAGCTGCGGCAAAAGCCAAAGTTGAAAAAGCAGCCGAGAAAACAGTTGCAGAAGCTCCTAAAGCAGCTCCTGCTAAACCTCAGAGCCGTAATTTTAAGGCAGAACGTGAAGCGCGTGCTAAAGCCGAAGCTGAAAAACGAGCTAAAGGTGGCGATAAAAAGCGCAATAACAATCAAGGACGCGACAATCGTTCTAATCGTGACAGACAAGAGAATGCCCAAAATAATCGCAAACAACGCGATCGCAATTCTCAAAATCATAATCGAAGAGATCAACAGCGTGATAATCACCAAAGAGATCAACGAAACGATCGCAATCAAGCAGCAAAACCACGTATCGATTTCAAGGCACGTGCAGCTGCATTGAAAGCAGAACAAAATGCTGAGTATTCTCGCCAAAGTGAAAATCGCATCCACGAAAAAGAAGCTGCTAAGCGTAAAGCAAAAGCAGCTAAAGAACAAGAGCACAAAGCTCGTGTGGAAGCTAAAACTAAGGCTGAAGAACACAAAGCAAAAGCAGCAAAACCTGCAGCGCCTGCCCCTAACCATGTGGTAGCAGAACAAGCAGCACCTGCTGTAGATAAACGTCGTAAGAAACAAGCTCGTCCTGAAAAATCACGTGATTATGAACGTGATAATGAAGATGGACCACGCAAGAATAGAAAAAACTGGAATAATCATAACCAAGTGAGAAATCAAAGAAATAGTAACTGGAATAATAACAAGAAAAACAAAAAAGGTAAACATAACAATCGTAACAACGCTCCAAAACCTGTAACAGAGCGTAAGTTCCACGAATTACCTAAAGAATTTGAATACACTGAAGGCATGACTGTTGCTGAAATCGCAAAACGTATCAAACGCGAACCAGCAGAGATCGTTAAGAAACTCTTCTTGATGGGTGTTATGGCCACTCAAAACCAATCCCTCGACAGCGATACAATCGAATTGTTGATGGTTGATTATGGTATTGAAGCACACAAAAAAGTCGAAGTTGACGAAGCTGATATTGAACGCTTCTTTGCTGACGAAGGCTACCTCAACCCAGACGAAATGGTTGAACGTGCTCCTGTCGTAACTATCATGGGACACGTTGACCACGGTAAAACAACCCTTCTTGATACCCTTCGTAATTCACGTGTCGCTACAGGCGAAGCTGGTGGTATCACTCAACACATCGGTGCTTACCAAATCGTTGAAAATGGTAAGAAAATCACCTTCCTTGATACACCAGGTCACGCGGCCTTTACATCAATGCGTGCACGTGGTGCCTCAATCACAGATATCACTATCTTGATTGTTGCCGCTGATGACGGTGTTATGCCTCAAACAGTCGAAGCCATTAACCACTCTAAAGCTGCTGGTGTCCCAATCATCGTTGCCATCAACAAGATTGATAAACCAGGTGCTAACCCAGAACGTGTTATCGGTGAATTGGCAGAACACGGAATCATCTCAACTGCTTGGGGTGGTGACTGTGAATTCGTTGAAATTTCAGCCAAATTTGGTAAAAACATTGATGAATTGCTAGAAACAGTTCTTCTTGTTGCTGAAATGGAAGAATTGAAAGCTGACCCAACAGTTCGCGCTATCGGTACTGTTATCGAGGCTCGTCTTGATAAAGGTAAAGGACCTGTGGCAACCCTTCTTGTCCAACAAGGTACTCTTCATGTTCAAGACCCAATCGTTGTTGGTAACACATTCGGTCGTGTTCGTGCCATGGTTAATGACCTTGGACGCCGTGTTAAAGTGGCAGAACCATCAACACCAGTATCAATCACTGGTTTGAACGATGTGCCTATGGCAGGTGACCACTTCGCGGTTTACGAAGATGAAAAAGCTGCGCGTGCAGCCGGTGAAGAACGTGCTAAACGTGCTTTGATGAAACAACGTCAAGTCACTCAACGTGTTAGCCTTGAAAACCTCTTTGATACCCTTAAAGCAGGTGAAGTTAAGACTGTTAACGTCATCATCAAAGCCGACGTACAAGGTTCTGTTGAAGCCCTAGCAGCCTCACTTCTTAAAATTGATGTTGAAGGTGTTAAAGTCTCAGTTGTTCACTCAGCCGTAGGTGCTATCAACGAATCAGACGTTACGCTTGCTGAAGCATCAAATGCCTTCATCATTGGATTTAACGTCCGTCCTACACCACAAGCTCGCGAACAAGCAGAAGCTGATGAAGTAGATATTCGTCTTCACTCAATCATCTACAAAGTTATCGAAGAAGTTGAAGATGCTATGAAAGGTATGCTTGACCCTGAATACAAAGAAAAAATCATCGGTGAAGCTCTTATCCGTGAAACATTCAAAGTATCTAAAGTTGGTACAATCGGTGGATTCATGGTTACAAATGGTAAAATTACGCGTGATGCTAGCGCACGTGTCATCCGTGACGGTGTCGTTATCTTCGACGGTAAACTTGCCAGCCTTAAACACTTCAAAGATGACGTTAAAGAAATCGGAAACGGCCAAGAAGGTGGTTTGATGATTGAAAACTACAACGATATCAAAGTTGATGACGTTATCGAAGCTTACGTTATGGAAGAAATTAAACGTTAATTCCCATTGAGACTGAAGTCTCTAATGGGAATACGGCAAGCACTATGGTGCCTTGCCTAAACATTACAGTTATAAATGAATAAAAGCTAGGCTTGCTTAGCCTAGCTTTTTCAAAAAGATTAGAAAGGAAATGATTATGGCTAATCATCGTGTTGATCGTGTTGGTATGGAAATCAAACGCGAAGTCAATGAAATTTTACACAAAAAAGTTCGTGACCCACGTGTTCAAGATGTGACAATTACTGATGTTCAAATGCTTGGAGACCTTTCAATGGCTAAAGTGTATTACACAATACACTCTGAACTTGCATCAGATAACCAAAAAGCTCAAATTGGTCTTGAAAAAGCTAAAGGTACAATCAAACGCGAACTCGGTCGCAACTTGACAATGTACAAAATTCCAGATTTGACATTCATCAAAGATGAATCAATCGAATACGGAAATAAAATCGATCAAATGCTTCGTGATTTGGAAGCTAAAAAATAAATTTTAGTTAACTAGAATTTTATATGAGAAAGGTCTGCCACTTGGCAGGCCTTTTTTTGGTGTGATATAATGAAAGTGTTTTAGTGAGGAATATTGAGAAGATGAAAATTACGGTTTATTTGGGGTCAAGTTTTGGGAATGACCCGATTTATAAGGAAAATATCATTGAATTAGGTCATTGGTTAGCCAAACAGAAGCATCAATTAATCTATGGTGGCAGTAAGGATGGTCTAATGGGCGTTTTGGCAGATACGGTTTTAGCTGATGGCGGAGAGGTTTATGGCATTATTCCGCTTGATTTTAAAAAGCGTGAAAAAGCTCATTTGCATTTAACAGAGCTAACTTTGGTGGCTGATATGGATGAGCGTAAGCGACTCTTAATGGATAATGGGGAGCTTTTTTTGGCTTTTCCAGGTGGTCCCGGAACCCTTGAGGAAATTGTCCAAGCTTTTTCTTGGGCACGCATTGGGCTCCATCATAAACCGTGTCTTTTTCTTAATTTGAATGGTTATTATAACCCTCTCAAAGACCTTTTTGACCAAATGGTGACTACGGGATTTTTGAGACAAGAAGACCGCGATAAGGCCATTTTTGTAGATGATTTAAAGGCTCTGCAAAAATTTGTAAAAGCTTATCAAAGTGAGGAAAATGATGGATCTCAAAGTTTTATTTGCAAGTGATAAAGAGTTGATGGCGATTTTAACCATAATAGCTGAGCTTGAGCTGCCAGATGCTTGGCTAGCTGCGGGGACACTTCGTAATTACGTTTGGAATGCCTTATCAGGAAAGCCGGGTTTGTCGGATGCAAGTGACATTGATGTTGTTTTTTTTGACCCTGAGACAACTTATGAGAAGACTCAAGTTATTCAAGAACAGCTTCAAGCGGCTTACCCTAGTTATCAATGGGAAGTCAAAAATCAGGTCTTTATGCATGGTCACAGTCCGCACACAGCCCCTTATCAAAATGCTAGAGATGCTATCAGTAAATATCCAGAACGCTGTACAGCTATAGCAGCACGTTTAAAAGATGGGGATTTGGAGTTATTTTTGCCTTATGGCGATGATGATATTGTTAATTTTGTCGTCCAACCCACTCCACATTTTTTAGCTGATAAAGAACGTATGACAGTTTACCATGACCGCTTGAAAAAGAAAGATTGGCAAAAGAAATGGCCGCGCTTGCAAATTCTAGCGTAAAGAACTAGAATGAAGGTGTAAAGTCTCTTCTAAATTACTCAGAACACAAGCTTATTTGTGTTTAAAGTCCGAAATGTTAGGTTTCGGGCTATTTTTTGCAGTTATAGTTGACAAATGTAGACGATAGAAATATAATAAATTTACAAATGTAAACCAAAAAAGATATTTAGAAAGGAATACTATGTCAATTTCAAAATCAGAATGGGAGATCATGCGCGTGATTTGGACCAAAGATGCGGCAACGAGTGGTCAGATTCTTGATATTCTAGGTGAAAAAAATAGCTGGACAGCCTCAACAGTTAAGACTTTTTTGAAACGTCTAGTTGATAAAGGTTACTTGACAAGAAAAAGGTCTGGTAAAGCTTTTCTTTACTCAAGTCTTTTGTCTGAGCAAGAAGCTATGAACCAGCAGGCTGATGATTTATTTGATAAGTTTTGTCAGCGCAAGCACAAGACTATTCTTGAACATTTGCTAAAAGAAACGCCAATGACACTTTCTGACATTGCTGATTTACAAGCTCTGCTATCATCCAAAGAAAAAGAAGCTTTGGATGAAGTGCCGTGTAATTGTATTCCTGGACAATGTCGTTGTAAAGAACACCTTGGTCTTTAATGGTTGATTTGTGAGATTTCTGATAGAAAGGTATCTTATGGAAAAAGAAGAAGTCTTTGTCATTGACGGTATGACTTGTGCGGCTTGTGCTTTAACCGTCGAGAATGCTGTCAATAAAATAGATCATGTCGATTCAGCGGTTGTTAATCTGACAACAGAGAAGATGACTGTACGCTATAATCCTGACTTAGTTAGTGAAGCTGAGATTGAAAAAGCTGTTGTGGATGCTGGGTATGGCGCTTGTGTCTTTGACCCAACAACAGCTAAAAGCCAATCAGAACGCCAGAGCGAAGCCACTCATAATATGTGGCATAAGTTTTTGTGGTCAGCGGCTTTTGCGATTCCCTTGCTTTATCTCTCGATGGGCAGCATGATGGGATTGTGGGTGCCGAAGGCTATTGGCATGAGTGAGCATCCTTTGATGTTTGCGCTGGTTCAGCTTGCATTGACTTTACCAGTCATGTACTTTGGACGCCGTTTTTATGTTAATGGTTTTCGTGCTTTGTTAAAAGCACATCCTAATATGGATTCTTTAGTCGCTCTGGCAACGAGCGCAGCATTTCTTTATAGTCTTTACAGCACTTACCACATCATTCTTGGGCATGTTCACCACGTGCATATGCTTTATTTTGAGTCTGTTGCTGTGATTTTGACCTTGATTACTTTGGGAAAATATTTTGAAACCTTGTCGAAAGGTCGAACATCCGATGCCATCCAAAAATTATTAACTTTATCTGCTAAAGAGGCGACTCTTATCCGTGATGGAGTTGAGCAGACAATCCCAATTGATCAGGTTCAAGTAGGTGACCTTATCTTGGTCAAACCAGGTGAAAAAATTCCTGTTGATGGTTATGTGGTGTCAGGACATTCGGCTATCGATGAATCAATGTTGACGGGTGAAAGTATTCCAGTAGAGAAAGTGGCGGATGATAAGGTATTTGGTGCTTCAATCAATGGTCAAGGTTCCTTAACCATTCGTGCTGAAAAAGTCGGTGATGAGACCCTCTTAGCTCAAATCATTAAATTGGTCGAAGATGCCCAACAAACCAAAGCACCGATTGCTAAGATTGCCGATAAGGTTGCTGGTGTTTTTGTGCCAGCAGTTATGACTATTGCTTTGGTCACTTTCTTATTCTGGTATTTTGCCAAGGGTGAAAGTTTCGTCTTTGCCCTCCAAGTCGCTATCGCCGTTTTGGTGATTGCTTGTCCATGTGCTCTTGGACTTGCCACACCAACAGCCATCATGGTCGGAACTGGTCGAGGCGCTGAAAATGGGATTCTTTATAAACGTGGTGATGTCCTTGAAAATGCTCATCACATTGATACTATGGTCTTTGATAAGACAGGAACCATCACGCAAGGAAAACCACAAGTCGTTGATATTATTGCCTATCATGGTGACGAAAGTAAGCTACTTGGCCAGGTCGCATCCATTGAAAAATATTCAGAACACCCACTTAGTCAGGCGATTGTGGAAAAAGCTAGCGCTGAAAAACTTGTTTTAGCAGAAGTTGAAAATTTCACTTCTCTAACAGGACGAGGTTTACAAGCTGACCTTGCTGGGCAGACCATTTACGTTGGTAACCGCAGGTTGATGGAAGAGTTACAAGTTGACTTGACAGCAAGTGAAACAGCGGTGCTGGCTGCGACCCAAAAAGGTCAAACTCCGATTTACATCTCGGCTAATGGACAACTGCTAGGAGTGATTACCGTAGCAGATTTGCTAAAAGCAGACAGCAAGGAGACCGTCGCCAAATTGCAAAGTCAAGGCATTGATGTTGTTTTATTAACAGGAGACAACAGCAAAACTGCGCAAGCTATTGCCAAACAAGCTGGCATCAAGACTGTGATTAGCGAAGTCTTGCCTGACCAAAAAACACAAGCTATCAAGGATTTGCAGAGCCAAGGAAAAATGGTTGCTATGGTCGGTGATGGCATTAACGATGCACCAGCGCTAGCAGTAGCTGACATTGGGATTGCAGTAGGTTCAGGAACTGATATTGCTATCGAGTCAGCAGATATTATTCTGATGAAACCAGAAATTTCTGATGTTCTAAGAGCTTTAAGCATCAGTCGTTTGACGATTAAAGTGGTTAAGGAAAATCTCTTCTGGGCATTCATCTACAATATTCTAGCGATTCCAGTTGCAATGGGAGTCTTGTATCTCTTTGGTGGGCCTTTGCTTAATCCAATGATTGCAGGACTTGCTATGGGCTTTAGTTCAGTGTCAGTGGTTCTAAATGCCCTTCGCTTAAAATACATGACATTAAAATAAAGGAGTTTCTCATGGAAAAAACATATGAAGTAACAGGCATGAAATGCCAAGGTTGTGTCACAAAAGTGACTGAAAAATTATCAGCTGTTCCTGGCGTGAAAGCAGTTAATGTTGATTTAGAGAAAAAACAAGCCACTATCACAGGACGTCCATTTAAGTTCTTTTTAAAACGTGCGCTTAAAGGAACAAAGTTTAGCCTTGGAAAAGAAATTAAGTAAAATTTAGAAAAACAGAGCTTGCTCTGTTTTTTTACTTCTTTAAAAATGATAAACTAGTCTAGTAAGAAAAAATATAGTTTGGAATCAAAATGACGATGAATGTTTGGGATTTATTAAGTATCATTGGTTCTATCGCCTTTGCTTTATCTGGAGCAATCGTCGCGATGGAAGAAGATTTTGACATACTTGGGATTTTTATCCTTGGTTTTGTGACTGCCTTTGGTGGCGGAGCTATTCGTAATCTTTTGATTGGTTTGCCGATTAGCGCCCTCTGGTCTCAGAGTCAGTGTTTTTATTTTGCCTTGGCAGCCATGTTATTTATCATGGTATTTCCAAATATCATTACTCACAAAGGTTGGCGAAAAGCAGAAGTCTTGACGGATGCTATTGGTCTTGCGGCTTTTAGTGTTCAAGGAGCCATGTATGCTGTTAAACTTCATCAACCTTTAAGCGCTGTGATTGTCGCAGCTGTTTTGACTGGTGCAGGTGGCGGGATTGTCCGAGATATCTTAGCTGGTCGAAAACCAAGTGTGCTTAGAAGTGAAGTATACGCTGGTTGGGCAATTTTAGCGGCGCTTGCGATTTATTTTAAAATCGTTCATAATGATCCAGGCTATTATGTATTAGTTTTAATTCTGACAATCTTACGTATGATAGGCTACTGGCGTCAGTGGCATTTGCCAAAAATTAAACGGAAGGTCACTAAAAATGATTAAATTAATTGCAATCGATTTAGATGGAACATTACTTAATTCAGATAAAAAAATTCCTGAAGAAAATGTCAAAGCAATCCAAAAAGCGGCACAAGCAGGGGTAAAAATTGTTCTTTGTACAGGACGTCCAAAGTCAGGAATTCTTCCATTTTTTGAAAAATTGGGCTTGGATGATGAAGAATATATCATCATGAATAATGGTTGCACCATTTACAATACCAAAAATTGGGAACTTGTTTTTCATGCTCAAGTCACAAATGAAGAGCTAGATAAATTGAATGAAGCTGTTGCTAATTACCCAGATGTTTGCTTAACCCTGACAGGTGAAAAACATTATTACGCTGTAGGTGAAGAAGTTCCAGAACTTGTCCAATACGATGCTGGTCTTGTCTTTGATACCGCTCATGCAGTCACACTTGATGAGATGAAGGCGACAGACGAAATCATCTTCCAAGCTATGTACATGGCAAAAGCGCCACAATTAAATCCATTTCAAGAAGCAAAAGAAACAGCTTTGGCTAAAGAATTTAGTGTGGTTCGTAGCCAAGAATATATCTTTGAAGCTATGCCAAAAGGCTACACTAAAGCAACAGCGCTTAAAGCTTTGTCAGAAAAACTTGGCTTCTCACCAGAGCAAGTCATGGCACTTGGCGATGCTGCCAACGACCTTGAAATGCTTGAATTTGCTTATCATAGCGTTGCTATGGGAAATGCGACAGACGAAGTCAAATCTATTTGCCGCTACGAAACAACAACTAATGACAATGCCGGAGTAGCTCAGGCTATTTACGATTATGTCTTGAAATAATAAAAATACCGACCTAATTGTGGTCGGTATTTTCTTCTTATAAGAAAAGTGGCAAACCGATTGCAGCTACTTCCTCGGCAGGGATACGCATGTCATCAGCTACCCAGTTTGAAAGAACTGAGATGATGGCGTTACTCCAGAAAGAATTTGTGTAGCGTGAATCATGTTTTTTCTTGAACCTTTGGTAAGCTTTTAATCGTTTAGAGACGATGCCCGTCAAGAGTTTTTCAAGGTGTTGTTCAAAAATTAAGCCAAGAACTTGTGCCTCTTTTTTGGCTTCATTCAGAATGAAAAGCCAAGCTTGGGAGAGCTGACTTTTCAAATCAAATGCTTTGAGACCACGAAAAATGCGACGAACGATTTGGGTTAGAATAGACTCTAAAATAGCTTCTTTAGACTTATAATTACGGTAGAAAGCGTTGCGTGAGACACCAGCTTTGGCAACGAGTTCTGAAATCGTAATTTGGCTCAAGGTTTTCTTTTCAAGAAGGAGCAAAAGTGCAGTTTCTAGCGCTTCACGTGTCAATTTTCGTGATTCTTTATTAGAAACTTTCAAATTTTGCAAGGACTTTTTTGAAATTGTCTTTTCCGTCATGACAAAACCCTCTTACTTGTGACATCTGATTGTTTTTAATACTAAGATAAAGGCATTAATGATATAATTTTAGGTGAAAATAGTTTGTTTGTCAAATGAATTTAAATCTCGAATGGATTGGAGGAAATAGATATGACTTGGAAAATTGTGACTGATTCAGGTTGTGACCTTCGACGTATTGAAGAGCTTGCAGAACACACAGAATTTCAAAATGTCCCACTAACAATTCAAATTGGTTCAGAAATTTTTGTGGATGATGAAGGATTGGACGTTGCTAATATGATGACAACCATGTACGCAAGTCCTGTTTCATCAAAATCAAGTTGCCCTAGCCCAGATGCTTTCTTACAAGCTTACCAAGGTGCTGAAAATGTTATTGCCATCACGATTACAGGTAATCTTTCAGGAAGTCAAAATAGTGCTCAGGTTGCAAAACACATGCTTTTGGAGGAACATCCAAATGTCAATGTTCATGTTATAGACTCTTTGTCTGCAGGTGGTGAGATTGATTTAATCGTTGAAGAATTAAATCGTTTGATTGCTAAAGGCCTAAGCTTTGATGAAGTGGTCGAAGCTATCACGGCTTATCAAGAAAAGACAAAATTGTTGTTTGTTTTGGCACGTGTGGATAACCTTGTCAAAAATGGACGTTTGAGTAAGCTGGTCGGGAAAGTTGTTGGACTTTTGAACATTCGCATGGTTGGTAAGGCAAGTGACGAAGGAAAATTGGAACTCCTTCACAAAGCGCGTGGTCAAAAGAAAGCTGTTCAAGCAACCGTTGAGGAAATGTTTAAAGAAGGTTACCAAGGTGGCAAGGTTATGATTGCTCACGCAAATAACGAAAAAGCTTGTCAACAATTGAGTGACAAAATCAAAGAAAAATACCCACAAGCTGATGTTCGCTTTATCCCAGCATCAGGTCTTTGCAGCTTTTACGGTGAAGATGGCGGTATTTTATTAGGATACGAAACAGTGTAAGTCAATATAAAACTGCATGAGTATGACTCATGCAGTTTTTGCATACTAATGAAAAAAGTCTTAAATAAAATCAATTTCAAGCCATTATTGCCGCAATTTGATTTTAGGACTGTTTGCGAGTGAAATGAGCAACAAAAAAGATACTTTCACACGGCAGAAAGTATCAGAAAATGAGTTTATTTCTAGTCTTGATGAAAAATCAAGACTTATTTTTCTTATGATTAAGTGAACTGTATTTTGAAATAGCAATTAAGGTTGTTAGTGTGATGACAATATCCATAAGTAAAGCAGGATAAGCTTTAATAGTGAAGTCATAAAATGCCCAGAGTAGCATATTTTCAACAGTAACCCAGCGTAGCCATTGCACTTTATCAGTTGCAAAAGAGACGATAGTATACGATACTGAAGAAATTAACGGAAGTAAGCCAAACAAACCAAGGTTGTTAAAATAAGTCCCCGCAGAAACTTGGATAATCACTAAAATAATGGTTGTGTAGATGGAATCCCAGTGTTTAATCATTAACGTGTTACGAATAATAGACACGCTGATAGAGATGGCGCCAGTGTAACCACCGAGTAAAAAATTAGCAATCATCGTAAAGAAATAATCCGATAATTGCCAAGTTAACATAGTTTTTTTCGTTTTAGCAAATGATGAAATGGCTAAGCAAGTTGCACCAATTGCTGAGAAGATAAATCCAATTGAAATCATTAATAGCTATAATAAGTGTTAGTACCATCAGTTGTAACTGATGTAGGAGTGCGAGAGGCATTGTTTGGGTCAATAGTAGACTCAGTTGTGCTGTCAGAAGATGCAGCAGTATCTGTAGTTGCTGTATTGGCAGCAGCAATAGCGTTAGAAACAGCATCAAGACGTGCTTGAAGTTGATCTTTAATAGCTTGGTTAGTTAGCACATCAATCGCAGCTTGAGCAGCAGCGACATTGTCGCTTGTTTGATTGTCTTCAGCAGTTTTTACAGCATTTTCAGCATTTGTTTGATTTGTCACTTCAGCAGAAACAACATCTAGTTGAGATTGGAAATCTGTTTTCTTAGCTTCATCAGAGATTTTGTTGATAGCCGCTTGTGCATTTGTCACAGCTTCAGCAGATGGATTAGCTTGAGCAGCTGATAACAATTCTTGGGCTTTAGCTTCTAAGTCAGCTTGACTAGAAGAGGAAGAACTGATTGAGCTTTTTGGTTGTGAACTTGACGTATTAGTCTTTGTATTACCAAAGAAAAGGTAAATACCACCAGCAAAGGCAATTAAAATGATACTTAGAATAAAATAAGTAACTTCACTTTTTGAGGCTTTCATGAAAACTCCTTCTATAATAAAATAAATGCGATGTGATAAAGAAGTTGTTATCACATTTTTTTGATAATAAACGTATTTAGTAGCATTCTGTGGCAAGCACAGCGTCCTTAACTATTATAACATATAAATGACAGCGCATTAATTTTTTTCTAAAAAGCTCCCTCAAATTTTAGTCTTTTTATCATTTATGTTTAGAAATGGCTGCTAAAAGGGGGAAAATGACTGCTTATCTTAAAAGAGTAGTATTTTTCAGTTAGTTATCAATTTAGAAAAAGCTTAAAAAACACTTGTTTGTTTTCTTTGAATACATTAAAATGGAAGTATCGGGTTTTTCCGGTAAAATTATAATATTTGAGGATAAGACTGTGTCAGTAAATTGGCAAGAAATTGCTTTTGGTTTTTTTGGAGGTCTAGGACTCTTTCTCTTCAGTATTAAATATATGGGAGACGGTCTACAACAGGCTGCAGGAGACAGACTTCGTTTTTATATCGACAAATATACGAGTAATCCTTTCTTAGGAATTCTTGTTGGTTTAGCCATGTCAGCTCTAATCCAATCAAGTTCAGGGGTAACAGTTATCACTGTTGGTCTTGTGTCAGCAGGACTTTTAACCTTGCGACAAGCGATTGGTATTGTCATGGGAGCCAATATCGGGACGACTGTAACGTCCTTTCTGATTGGTTTTAATTTGGGTGACTATGCGCTCCCAATGATTTTTATTGGTGCCGCTTTGTTATTCTTCACGTCAAACCGACGTTTGAACAATATCGGACGTATCATCTTTGGTGTTGGAGGAATTTTCTTCTCACTTAACATCATGGGTGACGCCATGGGACCATTAAAAACTGTTCCAGCCTTTCAGGATTATTTAGCAACCTTAGGTGACAAACCGATTATGGGTGTTTTGATTGGGACTGGATTGACCATGCTTATCCAATCATCAGCTGCCATTATTGGTATTTTACAAGGGTTATATGCAGGTCATTTGCTTGACCTTCAAGGCTCAATTCCTATTCTTTTAGGAAGTAATATCGGTACTTGTATCACAGCCGTGCTAGCAGCGATTGGTTCAAATATCGCAGCCAAACGTGTGGCTGGTGCTCACGTTCTCTTCAACGTTGTCGGAACAGTGCTCTTTATGATTCTTTTGGTGCCATTTACTAGCTTGATGCAATGGATGGAAGTTCATTTCAAATTGACGCCAGCCATGACGGTTGCCTTTGCCCACGGAACCTTTAACATTACAAATACCATCTTGCTCTTCCCATTCATTGGAACCTTGGCATTTGTTGTGACAAAATTAATTCCTGGTGAAGATGAAGCTGCTAAATACAAAGCTGTTTACCTTGATAAGATTATTCTAAAACAAGCGCCAGCTATTGCCCTTGGTAATGCTAAAAAACAATTGATTCACTTGGGTGCCTTTGCCACACAAGCCTTTGAAGCAGCATTCTTGTTTGTTGAAACATGTAATGAAAAATACGCTGATAAGACACAAAAATTTGAAGATACTATCAATAATGTCGATGAAGAATTGACTAAATATTTGATTGACCTTTCAAGTGAACAATTGAATCAACACGAAAGTGAAATTTTATCAAGTATCTTAGATTCATCACGTGATTTGGAACGTATCGGTGACCACAGTATCAGCTTGGTGCATTTGATGGAGCATAATATTTCAAAAGATATTACTTTCTCTCCAGTTGCTGTTCAAGAAATCGATCAACTTTACCATGAAACACATCGCATGATTTTGGATTCATTGAAAGTTGTTATTGATAACGATCTGCCTTTAGCAAATGAGTTGGTAGATCGTCACAAAGATATCGCTCATTTGGAACGTCGCATCCGTAAGAATCACATCAAACGCATGAACAACGGTGAATGTACACCACTTGCAGGGGTTAACTTCATCGATTTGATTACACCATGTACACGTATCACAGATCACGCACTTAACTTGGTTGAAAAAGTACTTGAAAATCAAATTTAATCATACATTTAATACCTTTGAACCTTTTTGGGTTTGAAGGTATTTTTTTGAATACCAATTTAGAATTGGTCTAATTTTGGTATATACCATTTACAAAAAAGCGCTTTTATTTTATAATATAAGCATGGAGGCGATTCAAATGACAAAATATATCAAAGCAGATGAATTTTACTATCCTTACCATGTTAAAGGTGCAGGTTACCTTGCTATCGAAGGCGATTCTTTTGGTGATTGGCAAGCAGAAGCACCGCATGGCGCAGACATTATAGATTATACAGGTTTTAGTGTGGCACCTGGTTTAGTAGACACACATATCCATGGCTTTGCTGGTGTTGATGTCATGGACAATCATCAAGAGGTTTTTGAAACAATGAGTAAGGCTCTTTTGGGAGCTGGTGTTACAAGCTTTTTACCAACAGCTTTGACAGCATCATTTGAGACATTAGATGATATTTGTCGTACGGCAGCTGATTTTGCTGGTAAAGAAAGCGGTGCGCGTATCCAAGGACTTTTCTTTGAAGGACCTTATTTTACAGAAAAATACAAAGGGGCTCAAAACCCGTCTTATATGAAAAATCCTTCAACAGCAGAACTTGATCAATGGCTTGAAAGTTCAAAAGGATTATTGAAAAAAATTGCTTTAGCACCTGAACGAGACGAAGTTGAAGACTTTATCGATTATGCGACTCGTAAAAATGTGATTGTAGCTCTAGGACATTCAGATGCTACTTACCAGCAAGCAGCGCAAGCAGTCGAAGCAGGGGCATCTGTTTGGGTTCATGCTTATAATGGTATGCGTGGCCTTAATCACCGTGAGCCAGGAATGGTCGGTGCAGTTTATGAACTACCAAATACCTATGCCGAGTTGATTTGTGATGGGCATCATGTGCATCCATCAGCATGTGATATTTTGATGCATCAAAAAGACCACGAACATGTTGTTTTGATTACGGATTGCATGAGTGCTGGTGGTCTTAAAGATGGTGATTATATGCTCGGAGAATATCCTGTTATCGTTGAAAAAGGAACAGCACGTTTGAAATCAAACGGTGCCCTTGCAGGTTCTATTCTTCAGTTGAAGGATGCTGTTAAAAATGTGGTTAATTGGGGAATTGCCTCAAAAGCGCAAGCTATTAGCATGGCAAGTCTCACAGCAGCAATCTCAGTTGGCATCGACGATAAATGCGGTCAAATCAAAAAAGGACACAAAGCTGATTTTATCGTTCTAGACAAAGACCTTGATTTACGAGCAACGTACCTAGGCGGACAAGAAGCCTGGAAAGCGTAATAGACTAAAAGTTGAATTTACAGTAGTAGATTCAGCTTTTTTGATATTTACTAGACACTCAAATGCATTTGTGCTAAAATAGCTGGTAAAGAGAGAGAGCCTCATGGTGTTTCTTAGCGAGTCCGAGGTGGTGGAAGTCGGATGAAACTGAAGTGAGTCGCTGGCGCTTTCGCTTAGCAATGCTAAGTTAAAATCAGATAAATGAAGTAATAAAATAGGGTGGAACCGCGTTTTAACGCCCCTTATGAGGTATCATATGGGTGTGTTGGCGGTTTTTTATATTGTAAAAAAGCTGATTTCCTTAGATACTTCGCAAAAACTAAGTTAACAAAATAAGGAGTAGATGTATGTCTAAAAAATTGACTTTCCAAGAAATTATTTTGACTTTGCAACAATTTTGGAACGACCAAGGTTGTATGTTAATGCAAGCTTACGATAATGAAAAAGGTGCTGGTACAATGAGCCCTTACACATTCCTTCGTGCCATCGGTCCAGAACCATGGAATGCAGCTTATGTAGAACCATCACGTCGTCCTGCAGATGGTCGTTACGGTGAAAACCCTAACCGTCTTTACCAACACCACCAATTCCAAGTTGTTATGAAACCATCTCCATCTAACATTCAAGAACTTTACCTTGAATCATTGGAACGTTTGGGAATCAACACTTTGGAACACGATATTCGTTTCGTTGAAGATAACTGGGAAAACCCATCAACTGGTTCAGCTGGTCTTGGATGGGAAGTTTGGCTTGACGGTATGGAAATCACTCAATTTACTTACTTCCAACAAGTTGGTGGTTTGCAAACTGGTCCTGTAACTTCAGAAGTTACTTACGGTCTTGAACGTTTGGCATCATACATCCAAGAAGTGGATTCAGTTTATGATATCGAATGGGCTCCAGGTGTAAAATACGGTGAAATCTTCCTTCAACCAGAATTTGAACACTCAAAATACTCATTTGAAATTTCTAACCAAGACATGCTTCTTGAAAACTTTGAAAAATTTGAAACTGAAGCAAAACGTTGCTTGGAAGAAAACTTGGTTCACCCAGCTTACGATTACGTTTTGAAATGTTCACACACGTTCAACTTGCTTGATGCGCGTGGAGCTGTTTCTGTAACAGAACGTGCTGGTTACATCGCTCGTATCCGTAACTTAGCTCGTGTCGTTGCTAAAACATTTGTTGCTGAACGTAAACGCCTTGGTTACCCATTGCTTGATGAAGCAACACGTGAAAAACTTTTGAAGGAGGATGCTGAATAATGGCTAAAAATTTACTTGTAGAACTTGGTTTAGAAGAATTACCAGCTTATGTTGTTACTCCAAGTGAAAAACAACTTGGCGACCGCATGGCAGCATTTTTGAAAGAAAAACGTTTGGCTTTTGAAGGCATTCAAACCTTCTCAACACCACGTCGTTTGGCTGTTCGTGTTCTTGGACTTGCAGATGCTCAAACTGATTTGACAGAAGACTTCAAAGGTCCTTCTAAAAAAATTGCTTTGGATGCTGAAGGTAATTTTACAAAAGCTGCTCAAGGTTTTGTTCGTGGTAAAGGTTTGACAACTGATGACATCGAATTCCGCGAAGTCAAAGGTGAAGAATATGTCTACGTTACAAAACACGAAGCAGGAAAAGCTGCTAAAGAAGTCCTTGTTGACATTCCAGAAATTTTGTCAGCTATGACTTTCCCAGTAAACATGCACTGGGCAAACAATACATTTGAATACATTCGCCCAGTTCACACATTGACTGTACTTCTTGATGACGAAGCTCTTGACCTTGACTTCTTGGATATCCACTCAGGTCGCGTGAGCCGTGGTCACCGTTTCCTTGGTCACGAAACAGAAATCGCAACTGCTGATTCATACGAAGAAGATTTGCGTAAAGTCTTTGTTATCGCTGATGCTAAAGAACGTCAAGACATGATTGTTAGCCAAATCAAAGCTATCGAAAAAGCTGAAAACGTTCGTGTTGAAATCGATGACGAATTGCTTAATGAAGTGCTTAACTTGGTTGAATACCCAACTGCCTTCATGGGAAGCTTCGATACTAAATACCTTGAAGTTCCAGAAGAAGTGCTTGTGACATCAATGAAAAACCACCAACGTTACTTCGTTGTTCGTGACCTTGATGGTAACTTGATGCCAAACTTCATCTCAGTTCGTAACGGTAACGAAAAACACATTGAAAACGTTATTAAAGGTAACGAAAAAGTGCTTGTCGCTCGTTTGGAAGATGGTGAATTCTTCTGGCGTGAAGACCAAAAACTTAATATCGCTGACCTTGTCGCTAAACTTGATAACGTAACATTCCATGAAAAAATTGGTTCACTTTCAGAACACATGAAACGCAGCAAAGTGATTGCTGCTTACCTTGCTGAAAAAGCTGGCGCTTCTGCTGAAGAAAGCAAAGCACTTGCACGAGCTGCCGAAATCTATAAATTTGACCTATTGACTGGTATGGTTGGTGAATTTGACGAATTGCAAGGTATTATGGGTGAAAAATATGCCCTTCTTGCTGGTGAAGATGCCGCAGTAGCAACAGCTATTCGCGAACACTACCTTCCAAACTCAGCTGATGGTGACCTTCCAGAAACTAAAGTTGGTGCACTTTTGGCACTTGCTGATAAATTGGATACAATCCTATCATTCTTCTCAGTTGGCTTGATTCCATCAGGTTCAAACGACCCATACGCTCTTCGTCGTGCGACAGCTGGTGTGGTTCGTATCATGGATGCCTTTGGTTTGAAAATTCCAATGGATGAATTGGTTGACAACCTTTACGCTTTGGAATTTGATAGCTTGACATACGAACACAAAGCAGAAGTAATGGACTTCATTCGTGCACGTGTTGAAAAAATGATGAACAAATCAGTTTCTAAAGACATTAAAGAAGCTGTTCTTGCTGGTTCAAACTTTGTTGTTGCTGAAATGCTTGAAGCTGCTGACGCTCTTGTTGAAGCAAGCAAAGTAGAAGGCTACAAAGCCGCTGTTGAAAGTCTTTCACGTGTCTTCAACCTTGCTGAAAAAGCACAAGCAGGTGTAGTAGTTGATGCTAACTTGTTTGAAAATGATGAAGAAAAAGCTTTGGCACAAGCCGCAGCTGACCTAAACTTGGCTGGTTCTGCTAGCGATAAATTGGCACAATTATTTGCTCTAAGCTCAGTTATCGACAAATTCTTTGACAATACAATGGTTATGGTGGATAATGAAGCTGTTAAAAATAACCGCTTAGCTATTCTTGCTGAATTGACAGCAAAAGCAAGCAGCGTTGCCGCATTTAACAAATTGAATACCAAATAAGCTTAAGAAATCTACTCTTTGAGTAGATTTCTGGCGTATATCAGACTTCTTAGTTTAGAGGTTTTGGTAAATTATAGAAAGGAAATAACGTTTAAACATAATTTAGACGTTAGGTGAGTCTTACTCATGAATGAAAAAAAGATTCAACGTATTAATGAACTTGCACGCAAGAAAAAAACAGTTGGTTTGACTGGTCCAGAAAAAGTTGAACAAGCTAAATTGCGTAAAGAGTATATTGAAGGTTACCGTCATTCACTTCTTCACCACATCGCTGGTATTAAAATCGTCGATGAAGATGGAAATGATGTGACACCAGAAAAACTTCGTCAATTGCAACGTGAACGTGGTTTGCACGGTCGTAGCCTTGACGATCCAAATTCATAAGAAATCGCTCAGCTATGTTTAGCTGGGCTTTTTTAGAAACTGCTTACAAGAAAGCAAATGACAATTTAATTTAAAAAGTCAAGTTTTTTATGATATAATAGAATCCGAACAATAATACTTTAAGTCCTTAAAAACAGAAAGGTTTCACTCATGACATTTGATGCTATTGATCAGTTGGCAGTAAACACTGTCCGTACGCTCTCAATTGATGCCATTCAGGCAGCCAATTCAGGTCACCCAGGCCTTCCAATGGGAGCTGCACCTATGGCTTACGTTCTTTGGAATCATGTAATGAATGTTAATCCAAAGACAAGTCGTTCTTGGTCTAACCGCGACCGTTTCGTATTGTCTGCAGGTCACGGTTCTGCTCTTTTGTATAGCCTACTTCACTTATCAGGCTACGATGTAACAATCGATGACTTGAAGAACTTCCGTCAATGGGGTTCAAAAACACCAGGTCACCCAGAAGTTAACCACACTGATGGTGTAGAAGCAACTACAGGACCACTTGGTCAAGGTATCGCTAACGCTGTTGGTATGGCAATGGCAGAAGCTCACTTAGCTGCTAAATTTAACAAACCAGGCTTTGATATTGTAGACCACTACACTTATGCTTTGCATGGTGATGGTTGTTTGATGGAAGGTGTCAGCCAAGAAGCTGCTAGTCTTGCAGGTCACTTAAAACTTGGTAAATTAGTCCTTCTTTACGATTCAAATGACATCTCACTTGATGGTCCAACATCAAAAGCCTTTACAGAAGATATTAAAGGTAAATTCGAAGCTTACGGTTGGCAACACATCTTGGTTAAAGATGGTAACGACCTTGAAGCTATTGCTAAAGCTATCGAAGAAGCTAAAGCTGAAACAGAAAAACCATCTATCATCGAAGTGAAAACAATCATTGGTTTCGGTGCTGAAAAACAAGGGACATCAGCTGTTCACGGTGCCCCTCTTGGTGTTGATGGAATTGCTTATGCTAAAAAATCTTACGGTTGGGAATATCCAGAATTCACAGTACCAGAAGAAGTTGCTAAACGCTTTGAAGTTGGTATTAAATTCCGTGGTGAAGCTGCTGAAAACGCATGGGAAACTAAATTCCGTGAATACGAAGCTGCTTATCCAGAATTAGCTGCTGAATACAAAGCTGCATTTGCTAACAAACCAGTTGACGTGAAACTTGACGACTTCGAACTTGGAACTAGCCTTGCTAGCCGTTCATCAAGTCAACAAGCTATCCAACAAATCTCAGCTCAAGTCCCATCATTCTGGGGTGGTTCAGCTGACCTTTCTGCATCAAATAATACAATGGTCAAAGTAGAATCTGATTTCCAACCAGATAACTACCTTGGTCGTAACATCTGGTTTGGTGTTCGTGAATTCGCTATGGCTGCTGCAATGAACGGTATCGCTCTTCATGGTGGTACTCGTGTTTATGGTGGTACATTCTTCGTATTCTCAAACTACCTACTTCCAGCTGTTCGTATGGCTGCTCTTCAACAATTACCAACTGTCTATGTGATGACACACGACTCAATCGCTGTTGGTGAAGATGGTCCAACACACGAACCAATTGAACAATTAGCTAGCGTTCGTTCTATGCCTAACCTTAACGTTATCCGTCCAGCAGATGGTAACGAAACAAATGCTGCATGGAAACGTGCTCTTGCTGAAACAACTCGTCCAACAATGCTTATCTTAACTCGTCAAAATCTTCCTGTTCTTGAAGGAACAAAAGAATTGGCAGAAGAAGGTTTGAACAAAGGTGCTTACATCCTTTCAGAAGCTAAAGGTGACCTTGACGGTATCCTTATCGCTACAGGTTCTGAAGTGAAATTGGCTCTTGATACTCAAGCTGCTTTGGAAGCTAAAGGTGTTCACGTTCGCGTGGTTTCAATGCCAGCACAAAACATCTTTGACGAACAAGATGCTGCTTATAAAGAAAGTATCCTTCCATCTAACGTTACAAAACGTTTGGCAATCGAAGCTGGTTCAAGCTTTGGTTGGGGCAAATATGTTGGTCTCCAAGGTAAAACTCTTACAATCGATACTTGGGGAGCTTCTGCACCAGGTGCTAAAATCTTTGAAGAATATGGATTCACAGTTGATAACGCTGTTAGCCTTTACGAATCATTGTAATCCTTAATAATTCATGATAGAAAGTCCTTGCTTTTGGCAAGGGCTTTTTATAATGATTTGACAAATGGTGTAAGAAAGGGTAAGATATTGTAAAGATTATTTGTGTTACTTCAATAGTACAAATGTATTTAATTTGGGAGAGGGGGAGATTTAATGGATGAAAGATGTAGCAAGCTATATTCAGCTATTAAAGTCGCTTATGAAGATATGGTCGTTAGACAGGACGTGAAATTATCTAAAATTTTGCTGTCGGCGTCTAATGAAGTGATTAAGAGTAGAGATGCTGGTTTATGCGCTTTGCATTTAGACCGTGACTTGAATCTTTACAGTGCTCATACTGATTTAACACTCCCACGAGGTGTTGAGGAATTAAAAAAATTAACTCAAAAGTGGGCAGCAGAATATTATGAAAAAAAGGAAGTTTCAAAGTGGATAAAGCCACTTTGAGGAGATTAGGAGGAAAGAAAAAATGATTCGTTTTGAACATGTTTCAAAATTATACGGAGACAAGGAGGCACTTAGTGATTTAAATGTAACCATTGAAAATGGGGAAATTTTTGGTTTGATTGGTCATAATGGTGCTGGTAAAACAACGACTATCAGCATTTTAACGTCAATCATTGATGCGACTTATGGTGAAATTTATGTGGATGATTTGGCTTTATCAGAACATCGTGATGACATTAAAAAACGTATTGGTTATGTTCCAGATTCACCAGATTTATTCTTGAATTTGACAGCTAGTGAGTATTGGCATTTCTTGGCAAAGATTTACGGCGTTCCTGAAAAAGAGGTTGATGAACGTATTGACCGCTTATCACATTTATTTGATATTGCTGAGCATGTTAATGAGTTGATTGAAAGTTTCTCACATGGGATGCGTCAAAAAGTCATTGTGATTGGAGCTTTGATTTCAAATCCTGATATTTGGATTTTGGATGAGCCTTTAACTGGTCTTGACCCGCAAGCTTCTTTTGATTTGAAAGAGATGATGAAAGAGCATGCGCGTGGTGGCAATACCGTTCTTTTTTCAACACATGTCTTGGCTGTTGCAGAGCAATTGTGTGACCGTATTGGGATTTTAAAAGAAGGCAAATTGATTTTTGTTGGTTCTTTGGATGAGCTAAAAGCAAATTATCCTGACAAAGATTTGGAAAGCATTTACCTAGAACTTGCTGGACGCAAGGTGAAAGAGGGGTGAGTGTATGAACTGGTCAACTGTTAGGGAACTCGTTAAGATTAATATTCTTTACTCAAATCCCCAAACTGTAACGGCGGTTAAACGTAAGCAAGAAAAGAATCCGAGAAAAAATTTTTCAACTTATAAAAGTGTGATTCGTCAGCAAATATTTTTAAGTTTGTTCTTTGCGGTGATTTACATTTTTATGTATGCTAATCTTAATTTTAAGCATTATCCTGGTTACTTTTCTTTTTACACAGCGATTTTCTTTATCATGGCAACCTTGAATGCTTTCTCAGCCATGTATAGCATTTTTTACGAAAGCGATGATGTGAAGCTTTATGCTCACTTACCGATTAAATCCAGTGAGCTATATTTAGCAAAAGTGATTTCAAGTTTTGGGATGGGCGTGACGTTTTTGATGCCTTTGTTATCATTATTTTTCATCGCTTATTGGCAAATGGCAGGGCTATTTGTGGCAATTATTGCTACCGTGATTGTTTTTGGAATTCTCTTTACAGCTTCGACAGTATTAGCACTTTATGTGAATAGCTTGGTTGGTGGGGTGATTGTTCGCAGCAATCATCGTAAATTGATTTCAACAGTCTTGATGTCTCTTTCGACGATTGGCGCTGTCGGAACGATTCTTTATATGAATGTTGTCAACAGTAAAAATATGGGAAGTGACAGCTTGACGATTCCTGATCGTCCAATCATTCCTTATTTTAGAGGTTTTTATGACGTGGTTAATGCGCCATTTAGCTTGGCTGCACTGTTAAACTTCTATTTACCTTTAGTCGTTCTTTTAGCCTTAATGATTGGTTTGGTTAAATGGGCAATGCCAAATTATTACCAAAGTACTTTGTATGCTAGTCCTAAAAAAGCTAAAACTAAGAAGCAGACGAAAAAAACGTCAAAGAGCTCAACTTCTTTAACAAAGATGATGCTTCATCATCACCTTTCAACGCTTCAAAATGCAACCTTATTGACGCAAACTTATGTGATGCCTTTGATTTATGTGGTTGTTTTCCTAACACCAATGCTGACTAATGGGTTTACTTTAGCCAAGGTGTCTACGGATTATTTTGGTATTGCTTTGTTAGTTGGAGTCATTTTGGGAACAACTTGTGCTATGCCAACAACTTTACTAGGTGTCGGCATTTCACTTGAAAAAGAGAACTATAACTTTTTGAGAAGTTTACCACTTAACTTTAAAGCTTTCCTTGTTCAGAAGTTTGTGGTTTTAGCAGGACTTCAAGCTCTTGTTCCTGCTTGTGTTTACCTAGTCGTTGGCTTGGTTTTCTTACAGTTAAATGTACTTTTGATGCTAGCCTTTTTGGTAGGCTTGTGTGCAATGATTGTTGTCCAAGGTCAATTAATGTACTGGCGTGACTATAGAAATCTGAATCTGCTTTGGCAAGATGTGACCCAACTTTTTAATCGACATTCAGGTCAGTGGCTTGCTTTTGCGATTATGATGGCAGCTTATCTTCTTGGTGGTGGATTAGCAGTAGGTTTAGTTATTCTTGGCAATATTACACAGCAAATTCTACTGATTAACATGACGCTATCAATTGTTCTTTTGGTCTTAGTGCTTATTTCTCAAATCTTGATTAGTCATAAATTTTGGAAGAAAATCTCACATTAATTTCTAAAATCTCCTGAAATTAAGATGTGAATTAAAGTTGACTAAATACTTAGATAAAACCTTAGAAAAACAGTTCCTAGGACTGTTTTTTTAGTGTATAATAAGCGTATGAAACGTAATTTTGAATCAGTAAAACGCATTGTTATAAAAATCGGGACAAGTTCCCTTGTTATGCCAAATGGCAAAATAAATTTAGAAAAAATTGATCAGCTAGCCTTTGTTATCTCTAGTTTGATGAATAAAGGGATGGAAGTTGTCTTGGTATCATCTGGTGCCATGGGATTTGGACTTAATGTTCTTAATATGGATAAACGTCCAACAGAAATTGCACGACAACAGGCCGTATCAAGTGTCGGTCAGGTGGCTATGATGAGCCTTTATTCGCAAATCTTTTCACACTATCAGACGGAAGTTAGTCAGCTTTTGATTACACGTGATGTTATTGAGTATCCAGAAAGTTTGGCAAACTTCACCAACGCTTTTGAAACTCTTCTTTCAATGGGAATTGTTCCAATCGTTAATGAAAATGATGCTATCAGTGTTGATGAAATGGATCATGCCACAAAATTCGGAGACAATGACCGTTTGTCAGCCATTGTAGCTAAAGTGACTAAAGCTGATTTGTTAATCATGTTGTCAGATATTGATGGCCTTTATGATAAAAATCCAAATGTTTATGAAGATGCTAAACTTCGTGAACATGTTAGTGAAATCACTGATGAAATCATTAAGTCAGCTGGCGGTGCTGGTAGCAAATTTGGTACAGGTGGCATGCTTAGCAAGATTAAGAGTGCCCAAATGATTTTTGACAATAATAGTCAAATGATTTTGATGAATGGAGCTAATCCACGCGATATTTTACGTGCCCTTGATGGTGCTAATATCGGAACATGGTTTTCACAATCTAAGTAATTAAGGAGGTCTTGAGATGGGCTATATTGATGAACTAGGGAAAAATGCAAAAATCGCTTCTCAAAGTCTAGTAAAACTTGGAACAGCAGAGAAAAATCGAATCTTGAATCTAGTTGCTAAGGCTTTGTTAGACGAAACAGATTTTATCCTGCAAGAAAATGTGCGTGATGTTGAAAAAGCGCAAGAAAATGGGATTTCACCGGTTATGGTAGACCGTTTGCGTCTTGATGCAAAACGCATTGAAGGCATTGTGGAAGGAGTTCGTCAAGTAGCTGATCTTCAAGACCCAATTGGTCAAGTTGTTCGTGGCTACACTAATCTTGATGGCCTTAAAATTGTACAAAAACGTGTAGCACTTGGTGTTATTGCTATGATTTTTGAAAGCCGTCCAAATGTCTCTGTCGATGCTTTTAGCCTTGCTTTCAAAACAAGTAATGCCATTATTTTACGTGGTGGTCGTGATGCTATTCATTCAAATACAGCACTTGTAACAGTTATCAGAAAAGCTCTAGCTGAGGAAGGGATCGACCAAAATGTGGTTCAATTAGTCGAAGATACTAGCCACGCTGTTGCTGAAGAATTAATGCAAGCTGTCGACTATGTTGATGTGTTGATTCCACGTGGTGGCGCACGCTTAATTCAAACGGTTAAAGAAAAATCTAAAGTTCCAGTCATTGAAACTGGAGTTGGAAATTGTCACATTTTCGTTGATGAAACAGCTGATTTGGACATGGCGACTAAGATTGTCATCAATGCCAAAACACAACGCCCAAGCGTTTGTAATGCAGCTGAGAGTCTTGTGGTTCATGAAAAAATTGCAGAGCAGTTCTTGCCTCAATTGGAAGAGGCTATTAACAAGGTTCATCCAGTGGAATTCCGTGCAGACCAAAAAGCGCTAGCTATTTTTAAAGATGCAAAGGCAGCAAGTGAGGAAGACTTTGCAACAGAATACAATGATTACATCATGTCTGTTAATGTGGTCTCTTCACTTGATGAAGCCATTGATTGGGTAAATCGTTACACAACGCATCACTCTGAAGCGATTGTGACAAAAGACCTCGAGCACGCCGAACGTTTCCAAGATGAAGTGGATGCAGCAGCAGTTTATGTGAATGCCTCAACACGATTTACAGATGGATTTGTCTTTGGCTTGGGAGCAGAAATTGGAATTTCTACCCAAAAAATGCATGCGCGTGGTCCAATGGGCTTAGAGGCATTAACAAGCACAAAATTTTATATTAATGGTAAAGGACAAATCAGAGAATAATATTTTTCAGATGAGTAAGTACCAAGTGTCTTAAACACGAGATGCTTGGTTTTTCTTTTTATCTCTATCTTTTAAGGAAGAATCTTTCTATTTGTGTTATAATGAAAGGTATGACAAAAGACTTTCATCATATTACAGTACTTCTACATGAAACCGTTGATATGCTTGATATCAAGCCAGATGGAATCTATGTAGATGCAACGCTTGGAGGAGCAGGCCACAGTGAATATCTTCTCTCTAAGCTTGGCCCGAATGGTCACCTTTATGCTTTTGACCAAGACCAGACGGCTATTGATAATGCACAAATTCGATTAAAAGATTATATTGAAAAAGGACAAGTCACTTTTATCAAGGACAACTTCCGCAATCTTGCTTCAAATTTAGCAATGCATGGAGTAACTGAGATTGATGGTATTTTATATGACCTTGGGGTGTCAAGTCCGCAACTAGATGAGCGTGAGCGTGGATTTTCTTATAAAAAGGATGCTCCGCTTGATATGCGTATGAACCGTGAGCAAGACTTAACGGCTTATGATGTGGTGAATACTTACGATTACCATGATTTGGTTCGTATTTTCTACAAATACGGTGAAGATAAGTTTTCAAAACAAATTGCGCGTAAAATTGAACAAGCTAGACAAGAAAAGCCGATTGAAACAACGACTGAGTTGGCAGAAATCATCAAATCAGCTAAGCCGGCTAAAGAGCTTAAGAAAAAAGGGCACCCTGCTAAGCAAATTTTCCAAGCCATTCGTATCGAAGTTAACGATGAATTGGGAGCGGCAGATGAGTCTATCCAACAAGCGATTGACTTATTAGCAGTTGATGGTCGTATTTCCGTAATTACTTTCCACTCGCTTGAAGACCGTTTGACAAAACAATTGTTTAAAGAAGCGTCTACAGTGGAAGTTCCAAAAGGTTTACCTTTTATTCCAGATGATATGCAGCCAAAACTAGCTCTTGTAAATCGTAAACCAATTTTACCGAGTCAAGAAGAGTTAGAAGCCAACAATCGTTCACACTCAGCAAAATTGCGCGTGGCTAGAAAGGTTCGTAAGTAATGACTGATAAACATCGTAACGAAGCCATTGCTAAGGCTCTTAAACGTCGTATTCGAAAATTTTCACGCATTGAAAAAGCTTTTTATGGTTCAATTATTTTAACGGCTATTACCATGGCGATTAGTATTATTTACCTTCAAAGCCGTAATCTTCAAGTACAACAGCAAATCACTGATTTAAATAGTCAGATTACTGAAGTACAGACAAATTACGACAATGCTAAACAAGAGGTTAACGAACTGTCAAGTCGTGACCGTGTTGAGCAAATTGCCAAAAATGCTGGTTTAACAAGCCAACAGGATAATATTAAACAGGTGGAGTAGTCTATGAAAAAATTAATGAATCGTTTTTTAGACTATGTGGTAAAGGACAGACGCACACCCGATAAGAATCGCGAGCGTGTTGGTCAAAATCTGATGATTTTGGCAGTCTTCCTTTTCTTTGTGTTTATTATCAATTTCGCGATTATTGTGGGAACAGATACCAAGTTTGGTCATAATTTATCTAAAGAAGCCTCAGATGTTTACCAACAAACAGTGACGGTTCAAGCCAAACGTGGTACGATTTATGACCGTAATGGTGTTGCACTGGCTGAGGATTCGACAACTTATAGTGTTTATGCTATTATTTCGAAATCTTATGTGTCAACAACTGGTGAAAAACTCTACGTTAAAAAATCTCAATACGATAAAGTTGCTGAGATTTTGAATGCCCAAATCGGTATTGATAAAGACGAAGTCTTAAAACAATTGAATCAAAGTGGGCTTTTCCAAGTGTCATTCGGAAGTTCAGGGTCTGGTTTATCATACAGTAAGAAATCAGAAATTGAAACAGCTATGAAGGACGCTGGAATTAAGGGAATTGGATTTGAATCAACACCTGGACGTATGTATCCAAATGGTGTCTTTGCTTCGCAATTCTTAGGACTTGCCCAATTAAAAGAAAACAAAGATGGTAAAACATCAAGCCTTGTCGGAACATCAGGTTTAGAAGCCTCATTAAACGATGTGCTATCAGGGTCAGACGGAAAAGTAACCTATCAAAAAGATAAAAATGGTAACTTGTTACTTGGTACGGAAACGACTGTTAAACGTGCTGTTGATGGAAAAGATGTCTACACAACACTTTCTGAACCATTGCAATCTTATCTTGAGTCACAAATGGATATTTTCCAAAATGATGCTCAAGGTAAATATGCCAGTGCGACAGTGGTTAATGCTAAGACAGGAGAAATCTTAGCAACGACACAACGTCCAACTTATAATGCACAGACAATGGAAGGTTATAATGAAGATAACCTAAAAACATGGAATACCCTTCTATATCAAAGTTATTATGAACCAGGGTCAACCATGAAAGTAATGACACTTGCCTCAGCTATCGATGATGGTATTTTTACGCCAAATGAAGTGATTTCAACAATCAACGGTATTACAGTTGCTGATACAAAAATCAATGACTGGAACGTCAATGAAGGTAATACTTCTGTTCAATATATGACGTATGCTCAAGGGTTTGCTTGGTCAAGTAACGTTGCTATGACAAGTCTTGAACAAAAAATGGGTAATGACAAATGGCTAAACTACTTGTCTAAGTTTAAGTTTGGTTACCCAACACGTTTTGGTATGGTTAATGAAGGTAGTGGCTTGTTACCATCAGACAATGAAGTAACCATTGCCATGAGTGCTTTCGGTCAAGGTATTGGTGTGACACAAGTTCAAATGCTTCGTGCCTTTTCTGCGATTTCTAATAAAGGGGTTATGCTTGAACCACAATTTATTAGTCAAATTTACGACCCAAATAATAATACAGCCCGTAAAGCGTCAGCTGAAATCTCTGGTAAACCTGTCTCAGAAAATGCTGCTAATCAAACACTTGATTACATGGTAACGGTTGGTACAGATTCACAATTTGGTACCTTGTATGATAGCACGGAAGGGGCACCGGTTATTCAAGTCGGTGATTACTCTGTTGCCGTCAAATCTGGTACAGCCCAAATTGCGGCACCTGCCGATCAAGGTGGAGGCTATTTGACAGGTGACAATGATTACATCAACTCAGTTGTTGCCATGGTGCCATCAGATGATCCTGATTTCATCATGTACGTCACTCTTCAACAACCCACAACAACTTTCAAACGTAATTTCTGGAAAGATGTTGTAAACCCAGTACTTGAACGTGCTATGATGATTAAAGATACTTTGACAAGTACAGCCGTGACTGGTACAGATACAGAAACCAAATACCAATTGAAAGATTATATCGGAAAAGCACCTGGTGATACCGCTCAGGAACTTCGTAATAATCTTGTTCAACCAGTTGTCGTTGGGTCAGGTAGCAAAATTAAGAAAATGTCTAAAAAAGTCGGTAGCAACCTTTCACAAAATGAACAAGTGCTGCTTTGGACAGGAAAATTAAAAACAATGCCAGACATGTATGGCTGGACGAAAGAAAATGTTGAAAAATTTGCGAAGTGGACTGGAATCAAAGTAACCATTAAAGGCTCTGGTTCAAAAGTCACTAAGCAAAGTGTCGATACCGGAAAAGATATTGACAAAGTCAAAAAAATTAAAATTACTTTAGGAGACTAAACTAAAATGTTTTTAAGTTTAATTGCAGGTATTGTCGCCTTTGCCTTGACAGTATTTGCTATGCCGCATTTTATTCGTATTTATCAATTGAAAAAAATTGGTGGGCAACAAATGCACGAGGATGTCAAACAGCATTTGGCTAAAGCTGGAACACCAACAATGGGTGGGACAGTCTTTCTAACAGTTGCCATTCTTGTTAGTCTTGTCTTTAGTTTCTTTATTGAAAGACAAGCTGGTGCTTCAATGGGAGCAACCGTAGGAATTTTAATGGTTCTTTTGATTTATGGAATTGTTGGATTCCTTGATGATTTCTTGAAAATCTTTAAACAAATCAATGAAGGTTTGACACCTTGGCAAAAAATGAGTTTGCAAATTATTGGTGGTTTGATTTTCTATTTTGTTCACGTGCGTCCAAGTGGAACAGATGACTTGAATGTCTTTGGATTTGATTTGCACCTTGGCGTTCTTTATGTTGCCTTTGTTCTTTTCTGGATTGTTGGATTTTCAAATGCGGTTAACTTGACTGATGGGATTGATGGATTGGCTTCAATCTCAGTAGCTATTAGTTTAGCAGCTTACGGTGTTATCGCAGTTGTTCAAAAACAATTTGACGTACTTTTGATTATTGTCACTATGATTGGTGCTTTGTTTGGTTTCTTTGTTTTCAATCACAAACCAGCTAAGGTCTTCATGGGTGATGTGGGAAGCTTGGCACTGGGTGCGATGCTTGCTGCAATTTCAATTGCCCTTCGTCAAGAATGGACATTGCTAATCATTGGATTTGTTTACGTTTTTGAAACAGCTTCAGTAATGCTTCAAGTATCTTACTTTAAATACACTAAGAAAAAATATGGTGAAGGTCATCGTATCTTCCGTATGACACCATTCCACCATCATTTGGAGCTTGGTGGTTTGTCTGGAAAATCAGAAAAATGGTCTGAATGGAAAGTTGATGCTTTCTTGTGGAGCGTTGGAGCTATCGCAAGCATCCTCACATTGATTTTCCTTTATGTCTTATAATAAGGAAAGCGAGTTGAGAAATTCTCAGCTCGTTTTTTTAGTTCTTAAAGCGCATAGTGCTTTGCTTTAATCCCCCTTTTAATGATATAATAGAAAGGAATGAAAAAATTCACCTAGCAGCTCTTAGCTAGGGATGAAACGATAAACAGATATAGAGAAATTTCAAGTAACACTTGATGAGATAAGAAATTGAGGTAAAACATGTCTTTTAACGATTTTAATTTTAAGCCCTACATCCGTGAGGCACTTGCAGAGCTTAAATTCAAAAATCCGACAGAAGTGCAACAAAAATTAATTCCTGTTGTACGTTCAGGTCGTGATTTGGTAGGTGAATCTAAAACAGGTTCAGGGAAAACACACACTTTCTTGCTACCTATCTTTGAAAAATTGGATGAAACAAGCGACAACGTTCAAGTTGTTATCACAGCACCAAGCCGTGAATTGGCAACACAAATCTATCAAGCTACAAAACAAATTGCGGATAAATCTGAAGCAGAAATCCGTGTAGCAAATTATGTTGGTGGGACAGATAAACTTCGTCAAATTGAGAAACTAAAATCATCTCAACCACATATCGTCATCGGAACACCTGGTCGTATTTATGATTTGGTTAAATCTGGCGACCTTGAAATCTACAAGGCACACACTTTTGTCGTTGATGAAGCTGATATGACGCTTGATATGGGATTCCTTGATACGGTTGATAAGATTGCTAGCACATTGCCAAAAGATGTTCAAATTTTGGTCTTCTCAGCAACTATTCCACAAAAATTGCAACCGTTCTTGAAGAAATATTTGACAAATCCTGTCATGGAAAAAATCAAAACAACAACAGTTATCGCAGATACCATCGATAACTGGTTGGTATCCACTAAAGGTCGTGATAAAAATGCTCAAATTTTGGAAATCACAAAAGCTCTTAACCCATACCTTGCTATGATTTTCGTGAACACCAAAGAACGTGCGGATGAATTGCACAGCTACCTTGTATCAAATGGTTTGAAAGTTGCTAAAATCCACGGTGGTATTCCACCACGTGAACGTAAACGTACGATGAACCAAATCAAAAAACTGTCTTACGAATACATCGTGGCAACAGATTTGGCAGCGCGTGGGATTGATATTGAAGGGGTTAGTCACGTTATCAACGATGCGATTCCGCAAGATTTGTCATTCTTTGTTCACCGTGTTGGACGTACAGGACGTAATGGTTTGAATGGTATTGCTATTACTCTTTACCAACCAAGTGACGATTCAGATATTCGTGAACTTGAAAAATTAGGCATTAAATTTGTACCAAAAATGCTTAAAAATGGTGAATTCCAAGATACTTATGATCGTGATCGCCGTGCCAACCGTGAAAAATCATATCAAAAACTTGATACTGAAATGATTGGTTTGGTTAAGAAGAAAAAGAAAAAAATCAAACCTGGTTACAAGAAAAAAATTCAATGGAAAGTTGATGAAAAACGCAAACGCGAACGCCGTGCCGCTAACCGTGCTAAAGGGCGTGCCGAACGTAAAGCAAGAAAACAAACTTTCTAATATCAAAAGTAGTCTGAAACAAAAGTTTCAGGCTATTTTTTAGGCTCAAATAAAAAATTAGACTATCGTGTCAAGAACTTAGCTCGATCTCATGATAGTTTTTCTCTATCAAGGTCATAGAAAATATATATTGGGCAGGCGCCTCTAAGTTTGGTAGACTGTAACAAAGATGATTAGAAAAGAGGAAGAGAGATGAAAAAGACAAACCTTTTAACAGTAGCCTTTTTAGCGGTAGTTGCTTTGGTGCTTTCAGCTTGCTCAACTCAAACGCAATCTGGTGGTAAAAAGGTCATCAAAGTAGCGACTGATTCAGACACAGCACCATTTACTTATAAGGAAAATAAAGCCTTTAAAGGTTATGATATCGATGTGGTAAAAGCTATTTTCAAGGACTCAAAGGAATACAAAGTGGAGTTTGTGACAACAGCTTTTGATTCTATTTTGACGGGTGTGGATGCAGACCGTTATCAAATTGCGGCAAATGATTTTAATTACAATGAAGAGCGTGCGCAAAAATACCTTTTCTCAGATCCAATTTCACACTCCAATTATGCGATTACGAGTGCTGAAGGGACAAGCTATGATAGTTTAGATGATTTATCAGGCAAAAAAACGGAAGTTATTTCAGGGTCAAATTACTCGCAAGTTTTGGAAAAATGGAACAAGGATAATCCAGATAAAGAACCGATTAAAATCAAGTATGCTGCAAGCTCAACTGGTTTAACGACACGTGTTCAACACATTGAAAATGGAACGATTGATTTTATTCTTTACGACGCCATTTCATCAAATTATTTGGTTGAAGACCAAGGCTTTAATTTAACAGTAACTAATGTTAAAGAAAAAGTCGGTGGTGAAAACGATGGACTAGAATATCTCTTGTTCGCTGATACTAGTGATGGTAAAGAACTGCAAGCATTCGTTAATAAACGCCTTAAAACTCTACAAGAAGATGGAACGTTAGCTGAATTAAGTCAAACTTACTTTGGTGGAGATTTCGTCTCATCTGTTAAATCTTAAAAGAAGGAGTATTCATGTCTTTTATAATACTTACAACTGGCTTATCTTGGTATGATAAGTTAGTTGAAAAAATTCCTGAAGGTCAGCTCTTTAGTTGGCGTGCGGTCTTTGATGCCATCCCTGATTTGTTGGGACATTTGCCAACAACTCTTGGCTTGACTTTAGCAGGTGCTTTCTTTGGTTTGATTTTAGCTTTAGTCTTTGCTATTGTGAAAATCAATCGTCCTAAAGTTTTGTATCCTATTCAAGCTGTTTTTGTCAGTTTTTTACGTGGAACACCGATTTTGGTTCAGTTGATGCTGACTTACTACGGCATCCCACTCTTTTTAAAATTTCTTAAACTAAAATACGGATTTGACTGGAATATCAATGCTATTCCTGCATCGGTCTTTGCTGTGACAGCTTTTGCTTTTAATGAAGCTGCCTACACCAGTGAGACCATTCGTGCGGCCATTCAAGCTGTAAATGTTGGTGAAATCGAAGCTGCGCGTAGTCTTGGAATGACTTCGTTTCAAGTTTATCGCCGTGTGATTATTCCAAATGCTGCAGTGATTGCCACACCAACTTTGATTAATAGTTTAATTGGCTTGACCAAAGGAACATCACTAGCCTTTAATGCTGGAATTGTTGAAATGTTTGCCCAAGCTCAGATTTTAGGTGGGTCAGATTACCGTTACTTTGAACGATATATTTCTGTCGCTCTGGTTTACTGGGTTATCAGTATTATTATCGAACAAATTGGGCGTTTAATTGAGAAAAAAATGGCTATTGATACTCCAAAAATAAGCCAAGATACGATAACAGGAGATATTCGCTAATGATTAAGATTTCAAATTTAACAAAAGCATTCTCTGGTCAGAAGGTTTTAGATGGTTTAGATGTGGCTATTAAAAAGGGTGAAGTCTTGGCCCTTGTTGGAGCATCTGGAGCAGGAAAGTCAACGTTTTTACGTAGTTTGAATTATTTAGAGCAAGCGGATTATGGTAGCATTGCTATCGATGATTTCAAAGTTGATTTTCAAAATATCACCAAAGAAGAAGTGCTTGAGTTGCGTCGAAAACTGGCTATGGTTTTTCAGCAATTTAACCTTTTTGAACGCCGCACCGCACTTGAAAATGTCAAAGAAGGCTTAAAGATTGTCAAAAAACTATCAGATGCTGAGGCAACTAAGATTGCTAAAGAAGAATTAGCTAAAGTTGGGTTGTCTGATCGTGAGAATCATTACCCAAGGCATTTATCTGGTGGGCAAAAGCAGCGCGTGGCTTTAGCGCGAGCCCTTGCCATGAAACCTGATGTCCTTCTTTTAGATGAACCTACTTCTGCCCTTGACCCAGAGTTGGTCGGAGAAGTGGAAAAATCAATTGCAGATGCTGCAAAAGCAGGACAAACCATGATTTTGGTGAGCCATGATATGAATTTTGTTTATCAAGTAGCTGATAAAGTTCTCTTTTTGGATAAGGGACGTATTCTTGAAGCTGGTCGACCAGAAGAGATTTTTAAACATCCCAAAGAAGCAAGAACCAAAGAATTCTTTGCAAATTATACAAAAACGTATATTTAAAGACACAGATTTGATATAATAAGAGCTGAAAGTTTTTTCAGCTTTTTTAGAGCAAAATAGAATACGAGTGCAAGGTGAAATATGTTTTTAGAAATTTTTAGTCTCTATATTCAGGGATTACTTTTATCAATTATCAGTGTTTTTTTAGTTGGTGTTTTTTGGAATTTTTGGCGAGCTAGACGCAAATATGATAAAACAGCCAAAGAACGCCAAGCTTTTTTGTATGATATTTTGATGATATCTATTATGGTCATTCCAGTTCTTTCTTTTGCTTTTATGGCCATTTTATTGATGTTTAAAGCATAATAATTGTGTTTTAGAGATGAGCTTGATAGAATAGAAAAATAATCGATAAAACGAGGTAAAAAATACATGTACGATACATTAATTATTGGTTCAGGTCCTGCAGGGATGACTGCTGGGCTTTATGCCGCACGTGCTAACCTTAAAGTTGGTATTATTGAACAAGGTGCTCCTGGTGGGCAAATGAATAATACATCAGAAATTGAAAACTACCCAGGTTACGATCACATTTCTGGACCAGAATTGTCAATGAAAATGCATGCACCGCTTGAAAAATTTGGCGTGGAAAATATTTATGGTATCGTCAAAAGCATTGAAGATGCTGGCGATGTTAAGCGCGTCATCACTGAAGATGCTACTTATGAGGCTAAGACAATTATTTTGGCGACTGGTGCTAAAAACCGTGCTCTTGGCGTAGCTGGTGAAGAAGAGTACACAAGCCGTGGGGTGTCATACTGTGCAGTTTGTGATGGAGCATTCTTCCGTAACCAAGATTTATTAGTTGTCGGTGGTGGTGACTCAGCTGTTGAAGAAGCTGGTTATTTAACACAATTTGCAAAATCGGTAACCATTATTCACCGTCGTGATGAACTACGCGCGCAAAAGATTTTGCAAGACCGTGCCTTTGCTAACGAGAAAATCAATTTCATCTGGGATTCCGTTGTTAAAGAAATCAAAGGAAATGATATCAAGGTTTCAGGTGTTGTTGTAGAAAATGTTAAAACTGGTGAAATCAGTGAACATGAGTTTGGTGGTATTTTCATCTACGTTGGTGTTGACCCAGTTTCAAAAATGGTTGAAGGACTTGGTATTACAGATGAAGCTGGTTGGGTTATCGCAGATGACCACATGAAGACAGCTATTCCAGGTATCTTTGCTATCGGTGATGTGCGTAAGAAAGAACTCCGTCAAATCACAACAGCAGTTGGTGATGGTGCTATTGCTGGACAAGGTGTTTATCAATATATCGAAAATATGAAATAATAAAAAGCTGAGATTTTATCTCGGCTTTTTTAGTAGCTGAAAAGGAAGAAAGGAAGTGAAAAACTTTTCTGAAAGTCAGATTTTTTTCAAATCTTTGCGCAAAACCTCACAAAGTTTTAGCCAGTCTCTCGTAATTGTGCTATAATATGGGGGATAATTAATCTTTTGACAGATGCTAGCAAAGGTTGGTAAAACCAGATGCAATAAGACTAGCATTGGGTCGATATTTTTAAAAAGGGGATACCACATGTATCAAGATGATAGTTTAACTCTCCACACAGATTTGTATCAAATTAATATGATGCAAGTTTATTTCGATAAAGGCATTCACAACCGTAAAGCGGTTTTTGAAGTCTTTTTCCGTAAAGAACCATTTTCAAATGGCTATGCTGTTTTTGCTGGTTTGCAACGTATGGTTGAATATCTTAAAAACCTTCGTTTTACAGAAACAGATATTGCTTACTTAGAAGATTTAGGTTATCCAGCTGATTTCATCGCTTATTTGAAAGATTTTAAATTAGAATTAACCATTCGTTCAGCTCAAGAAGGTGACCTTGTTTTCGCTAATGAACCAATCGTCCAAGTGGAAGGACCTTTGGCACAATGTCAATTGGTTGAAACAGCTTTGCTTAACATCGTAAACTTCCAAACGTTGATTGCCACAAAAGCTGCTCGTATCCGTTCAGTTATTAATGATGAACCATTGCTAGAATTTGGTAGTCGTCGTGCTCAAGAAATGGATGCAGCAATTTGGGGAACACGTGCTGCTGTAATCGGTGGTGCTAATGCCACATCAAATGTTCGTGCTGGTAAAATGTTTGATATTCCAGTGTCTGGAACACATGCACATGCTCTTGTTCAAGCTTACGGTGATGACTATGAAGCCTTCATGGCTTACGCAGGCACTCACAAAGATTGCGTCTTTTTGGTTGATACTTATGATACACTTCGTTTGGG
Organism: Streptococcus sp. TATVAM-FAB8; assembly: GCF_046592795.1. Classification (NCBI taxonomy): domain Bacteria; kingdom Bacillati; phylum Bacillota; class Bacilli; order Lactobacillales; family Streptococcaceae; genus Streptococcus; species Streptococcus sp. TATVAM-FAB8. The sequence goes on along the minus strand of NZ_JAWVPQ010000006.1, from coordinate 31,198 downwards.
TGTTCCAGCAGCTATCCGTGTAGCCAATGAACTTGGCGACAAGATTAACTTCCTTGGAGTTCGTATCGACTCTGGTGATATGGCTTACTTGTCTAAAAAAATCCGCGAACAATTGGATGCTGCAGGTTACCCAGATGCTAAAATTTACGCTTCAAATGATTTGGATGAAAATACCATTCTTAACCTTAAAATGCAAAAAGCCAAAATTGACGTTTGGGGTGTTGGTACAAAACTTATCACAGCTTATGACCAACCAGCTCTTGGTGCTGTTTACAAAATCGTCTCAATCGAAGATGAAAATGGTGTGATGCAAGACACTATCAAATTGTCTAACAACGCTGAAAAAGTGTCTACACCAGGTAAAAAACAAGTTTGGCGTATCACAAGTCGCGAAAGAAATAAAACAGAAGGTGACTACATCACTTTCACTGATACAGATGTTAACCAACTTGATGAAGTTTACATGTTCCACCCAACATACACTTACATCAATAAAACAGTAAAAGATTTTGAAGCTGTTCCTCTTCTTGTTGATATCTTTGATAAAGGTGAATTGGTTTACGATTTGCCAACACTTGCTGAAATCCAAGATTATGCTCGCAAAGAATACGACAAACTTTGGGACGAATACAAACGTCTACTTAACCCACAAGATTATCCAGTTGACTTGTCACAAGAAGTTTGGCAAAACAAAATGGATCTTATCGACCGTATTCGCAAAGAAGCTCAACAAAAAGGAGAAGTTAAGTAATGACATTACAAGAAAAAATCATTGCAGAATTGGGTGTTAAACCAAGTATTGACCCTAAAGAAGAAATCCGTGTGTCTGTTGATTTCTTGAAAGATTACATGAAAAAACATTCTTTCTTGAAATCTTATGTGCTTGGTATTTCTGGTGGTCAAGATTCAAGCTTGGCAGGACGTTTGGCACAAATCGCTATGGAAGAATTGCGTGCTGAAACTGGTGATGACAGCTATAAATTCATCGCAGTTCGTTTGCCATACGGTGTTCAAGCTGACGAAGAAGATGCACAACGTGCACTTAAATTCATAAAACCAGATGTTAGCATTGCTGTAAATATCAAAGAAGCTGTTGATGGACAAGTTCATGAACTTGAAAAAGCTGGTATTGACGTTTCTGACTTTAACAAAGGGAACATCAAAGCTCGTCAACGTATGATTACTCAATACGCTGTAGCAGGTGCAAATAGCGGTGCTGTTATCGGTACTGACCACGCTGCAGAAAACATCACTGGATTCTTTACAAAATTTGGTGATGGTGGTGCTGACGTGATTCCACTTTATCGCCTTAACAAACGTCAAGGTAAACAATTATTGGCTGAACTTGGTGCAGATCCAGCTATCTACGAAAAAATTCCAACAGCTGATTTGGAAGAAAATCGTCCTGGTATCGCTGATGAAGTAGCTCTAGGAGTTACTTACAATGATATTGATGATTACCTTGAAGGTAAAACAGTTTCACCAGAAGCACAAGCCAAAATCGAAAACTGGTGGAATAAAACAGAACACAAACGTCACCTACCAATTACAGTATTTGACGATTTCTGGAAATAATATTTCAAAATTAAAAGCCCTATTTGGGCTTTTTTGTTTGACTTTATTGTTTGAAAATTCTGACATATATTGTTATGAAAGTTTACACATTTTTTTGAAAGTTTCAAAAAGTTCTACAATTTCTCTTGAAAAATGCCTAATAAGCGTTATAATGGTTATTAGTTAAGTTAGGTTAAGTCAGAAAATATTACATGAGAACTTAGCCACATTATAGGAGGAATTATGTCAGAATTATCATCAACATTTACTGATAAGCTATTTGCTGATTTTCAAGCTGATAGCAAATTGCGTGCTGTTGAAAATGCTGTAACTCACAATGGGTTGTTAAAATCTCTTGAAACACGTCAAAGTGAAATGGAAAACGACCACGCTTTTTCAATTGATTTAACAAAAGATAAAGTTGCTAACCAAAAAGCTTCAGGTCGTTGCTGGATGTTTGCAGCTCTTAATACTTTCCGTCATAAAATGATCTCAGACCTTAACTTGGAAAACTTCGAACTTTCTCAAGCTCACACATTCTTCTGGGACAAATACGAAAAATCAAACTGGTTCTTAGAACAAGTTATTGCAACAGCTGACCAAGAACTTGGTAGCCGTAAAGTAAAATTCTTACTTGATGTGCCACAACAAGATGGTGGTCAATGGGATATGGTTGTTGCTCTTTTTGAAAAATACGGTGTTGTGCCAAAAGCTGCTTACCCAGAATCAATTTCATCAAGCAACAGTCGTGAATTGAACCAATACCTTAACAAATTGTTGCGTCAAGATGCACAAATTTTGCGTGAAGCAATTGCAGCAGGCGCTGATGACAAAGCTGTTCAAACTAAAAAAGAAGCTCTTCTTCAAGAAGTCTTCAATTTCTTAGCTATCAACCTTGGTTTGCCACCACGTACATTTGATTTTGCTTACCGTGATAAAGACAATAACTATCATTCAGATAAAAATATCACACCACAAGAATTCTTCAAAAAATATGTTGGTTTAGATCTTTCTGAATACGTATCAGTTATCAATGCCCCAACAGCTGACAAACCTTATGGTAAATCATACACTGTTGAAATGCTTGGTAACGTGGTTGGTAGCCGTGATGTTCGTTACATCAACCTTGATATGGAACGTTTCAAAGAATTGGCTATCGCGCAAATGCAAGCTGGTGAAACTGTTTGGTTTGGTTCTGATGTTGGCCAAATTTCAGACCGCCAAAAAGGTATCATGGCAACAAATGTTTACGATTTTGAAACAGCTATGGATATCAACTTCACACAAGATAAAGCAGGTCGTCTTGATTACAGCGAAAGCTTGATGACACACGCTATGGTCCTTACAGGTGTTGATTTGGACGAAAATGGCAAATCTCTTAAATGGAAAGTTGAAAATTCATGGGGAGATAAAGTTGGTAACAAAGGTTACTTTGTTGCTTCAGATGCTTGGATGGATGAATTCACATACCAAATCGTGGTACGTAAAGAATTCTTGACAGCAGAAGAACGCGCTGCTTATGAAGCTGAACCAATCGTTCTTGCACCTTGGGATCCAATGGGAGCTCTTGCAAGCAAATAATATAAAACTAAAAACGTTAGCTGATATCAGCTAGCGTTTTTTGGCACAATAAAATCACCTCTGACTAAGCAGGGGTGATTTTTTATTATTCGTTACCTTCAGTGCTGCTGTTAGTATCAGTAGATTCGCTGCTTTCTGAGCTAGCTTCTGTTGATGAAGTATCTTCGCTAGATGATTGACTAGATGAAGCTTCTTCAGAAGAGCTTGAGCTTGAACCATAGATGTTGCTGTAGACTGAGCTTGATGATGGTGAATAAGTGTAATTACTTGAGCCGCTTAAGTAAGCATAGCCGCCGCTTGTGTAAACACCTTTAGGAACTTCAAAGTCTTCGCTTCCGCTACCATATTTTTCGTTGAGGTAGCTTTGCATAGCTTTGTAAACATCAGCTGCAACGTTTAGACCGTTACCGTAAATTGGTGTCATACGGTTTTTATAACCTGTCCAAACAGCCATTGAGTACTGTGGTGTGTATCCGACAAACATTTCATCGGGAGCCATTGTTCCGACAGCACTATTGTAAATGCCAGTTGATTCTTCGATTTCAGCAAGTTCATCATCTGAGTAGTTTGATGTACCTGTTTTACCAGCTTGGTAGATACCTGGGAGAGCAGCTCTCGTACCAGTACCGTATGTCAAAACAGTTTTCATCATTGAAGTCATCAAGTAAGCTGTTGTTTCTTTCATGGCACGGCTACCAGATGCGCTAAATGATTTACTTGTACCATCGTTGAATTCGATTTTGTTGACATATTGTGGTTCGTAGTAGATTCCACCGTTAGCAAATGCGGCATAGGCAGCAGCCATTTTTTCACTGCTTGCACCGTATTTTTGGCTAGAATCACTTGTTGAACTTGAGATGGCATTCGAGTAATAAAGTTGTGGGTAGTAAATGCCAAGACCTTCCAAGAATGATTTAGCTTTATTTAAGCCGACAGATTCAAGAGCTCTAACCGCTGGTACGTTACGTGATTGTTGGATAGCGGTTTGAATGGTCATGTTGCCGTAGTATTGACGGTCCCAGTTATAAATTTGAGTTGAAGTGCCTGGCCAGTAGTATTTGCTATCGCTAGTGACAGCAGCAGTACTTGTGTAGACACCATTTTCAATCGCTGGAGCATAGTCTGTGATTGGTTTCATTGTAGAACCCCAGTCACGGTCAGTTAGAACGGCTTGGTTAGTTCCGAGTGAAACGGTTGTATCTTGGTTACGTGAACCAAGTTGAGCAATAACTTTACCAGTGCTTACGTCAACAACAGTTGAAGCAACTTGTAAATCTGTATCTGGATAATAGACGTAAGAGTCAGTGTTATAGATATCCCAGAGGTATTTTTGAGCTTCTGTATCAACGTTTGTGTAAACTTTCAAACCAGCTGAGTAGATATCTTGACCAGTTTTGTCGCTTACTTCTTGAATAACTTCTTTGATGTAGTTATCAAGATAAGGTTCATAACTTGTTGATTCAGTTAGTGTTTGCAGACCATCTGTGACTGGAGTAGCACGAGCTGTATCGTATTCAGATTTTGTAATGTTACCATCTTCATACATTTCAGCAAGAACAGTATCACGACGGTTTTGAGCAGCTTCTGGATTTGTGTAAGGATCATATTGACTTGGTGCTTGAGGAATACCAGCAAGCAAAGCCAACTGTGCAATAGACAAATCTTTCAAATCTTTACCGTAGTAAGATTTAGCTGCTGTTAGCATACCGTAGTTACCGTTACCCATGTACACTTTGTTAATGTAGAAGGTAAGAATTTCTTCTTTGGTATACTTACGTTCCATTTGAAGAGCTAGCCAAGCTTCTTGAGCTTTACGTTTCAAGGTTTGGTCAGATTCACTTGTTGAGAAGTAAGCCAATTTGATTAACTGTTGGTCAAGTGTTGAACCACCTTGTGTGCTAGAGCTTGTGAAGTTATTTAGCGCTGCTCCGAGGATACGGTAAACATCGATACCACGGTGCTTGAAGAAACGTTTATCTTCGATAGAAGTCACTGCATTAACCAAGTTCAATGGAATACTGTTAGCTGATACGCTCTCACGTTTTTCAGAACCCAAGTCAGCAATTAAGGTTCCGTTGGTATCATAAATCAGACTTGAGTTAGTTGATGATAATTTAGCTGCTGTTAGTTTTGGTGTGCTGCTAACATAGAATGCAAAGATTGAGCCACCAATTAGAAAACCAGCAACAACCAAAGACATCAGAGTGATTAAACCGTATTTTAGCACCTTAAGAGCAGTTGCTTTAGATGCAGGATTGCTTGTTCGTCTGTGTTTTGTTGTTTTCTTTTTAATTGTGATCACCGCCTAATATTTTTTGATCGATAATGTCCAAATAAGGAACTTGAGGGAGTGAACTTGTTGTCACCATATACCCATTTTTTCTGATATAATCAAGTGGCATGGATTTGGTGCCGAGGTTGATTTGGTAAAAGTCTACTAGAGCACTAGCAGGTAAGAAATAAGTTTCCTTAAGTGTCGAAAAGTGAAGTAGTACAAAGCAGATGCCGTCTTGCTTTAAGACATGTTCCATGTGCTCAATCTGGTGAGCGTGGAAGTTTTTTAAGGGCATGGAAGTCTTTTGTCGCGTTTCTTTCGCTTCAAAGTCAATGTAGCGTCCTTTGTAGACACCAGAATAATCGGTCGTGGATGCTTGGCGAAAGTAAGCTTCTACAATTTTGGCACGGCTTCTTTTGGGATAATCAACTTTTACAATTTGAATTGGGGTTGGTTTTTTGTGAACGACAGCAATATCACGAGATAAGTAGTAATTATTAGTTTCATTGATTGCTGCTTCAAAACTCATCCCACGATTAGCAAAGTTAATCGTTGATTTTGTGTTCTTCCTAGAAGCTGGGGCTGCTTGTTTTCGAATAAGATGATGAGGGTAATTAACCATAAAACTCCTAACATTCATGCTTAAGTCAATATAAGCACTACTATTATAACATATTTTTAGAAAGGAAACAGGTTATGACTGCAATTCTCGTCACGGGCTATAAGAGTTTTGAACTTGGTATTTTTCAAGAAAAAGACCAACGAATCGAGATTATCAAGAAGGCGATTAGGCATGATTTGAATCGTTATTTTGATGAAGGAGTTGATTGGTTAATCTTTATGGGAAACCTTGGATTTGAATATTGGGCATTACAGGTTGCAAAAGAGCTCCAAGAGGAGTATGATTTTAGTATTGCTACTATTTTTACTTTTGAAAATCATGGTCATAATTGGAACGAAGCCAATCAAGTCAAATTGAGTGAGTTCAAACAGGTGGATTTTGTGAAGTATTCCTATAAAGAGTATGAAAATCCAAGTCAGTTTAGAGCGTACAATCAATTTTTAGTAGATAATACAGACGGTGCTTACCTTTTTTATGATCCAGAAAATGAAACAAATCTGAAATATCTGGTAGAAGTCATGCGAGAAAAAGGTAACTATCCTATCCAGTATTTAACCTTTGATCGCCTTAATGAATTCCTTGAAGATTGGTAATGAATTTTTAATAATGATTTAAAGGTAAATGCTTGATTTTTCACTAAATTTTCTGTAACATATATCTTGATATGACGTTTTCATATTCGAAGGTTAACTAGAATAGTTTTGTTTGGAGAGAGATAGAATGGCAAGTATTATTTTTAGTCCTAAGGACATTTTTGAACAAGAATTCAAAACCAGCATGCGTGGTTACGATAAAAAAGAAGTAGACGAGTTCCTTGATGATGTTATCAAAGATTATGAATCTTATATTTCTCAACTTCAAGAACTACGTGCTGAAAATGAAAAATTAAAACAAGAATTGGCTGCTAAACCAAAAGCAGCACCAGCAACTTCTTATGTTGCTCCACAGGCTGAGCACGCACGTGTTGCTCAAACTGCAACAAACTTCGATATTTTGAAACGTATTAGTCGTTTGGAAAAAGAAGTTTTTGGTAAACAAATCACTGAATAATAACTTTTTAGTCGGTTTCGACAAAGTTATTAAATGAGTTTGTATGTGACTTATCTTCCTTTACGAAGGTAAGAAAGATAAATTGCAATTTTTGGATAATCGCGTGGTATTCTAATACCATGAGGAAAGTCCATGCTAGCACTGGCTGTGATGCCGGTAGTGTTTGTGCTAGGTGAATTAATAAGCCTAGGGACATCTTTTGATGTTACGGCGAGTGAAAAGGCTAAGTCTTTGATATGCCTAAATAGCTCTGAAAAGTGCCACAGTGACGTAGTTCTTGAGGAAACTCGAGAAGTGGAACGCGGTAAACCCCTCAAGCTAGCAACCCAAACTTTGGTAGGGGCACGGGATAGTAGGAATCCGAACGATCTATCCTGACTGGAAACAGTAGACAGATGATTATCGAAGGAGATAAGACCTAGTTATCTCTGGAACAAAACATGGCTTATAGAAAATTGCATATAGGTATCTAGCTAGCTTAGGCTAGCTTTTATTTTTGTATTTTAATACTAAATCGAGGCTTGATTTGGTATTTGAAAATTAATTGATTTTTACTAGCTATAAGCCAGTAAAACGTGTTAAACTTATAGATAAGTATTTTGATGAAATAGGAATGTGTGAATGAAAAAAACATTTAATTTAGTGGCGACTGCAGCTGCAGGGCTTGAAGCTGTTGTTGGGCGCGAAATCCGTGATTTAGGGATTGATTGCCAGGTTGAAAATGGTAAAGTACGTTTTCAAGGGGATGTTAGAACGATTATTACAACAAACCTTTGGCTTCGTGCGGCTGACCGTGTCAAAATTGTTGTTGGAGAATTTCCAGCACGTACCTTTGAAGAATTATTCCAAGGAGTTTATAAATTAGATTGGGAAAACTACTTGCCTTTAGGTGCTAAATTCCCAATTTCAAAAGCAAAATGTGTCAAATCAAAATTGCACAATGAGCCAAGTGTTCAAGCTATCAGTAAAAAAGCAGTTGTAAAAAAACTTCAAAAAGTTTACCACCGTCCAGATGGTGTTCCTTTGCAAGAAAATGGTGCGGAATTCAGAATTGAAGTATCTATTTTGAAAGATAAAGCAACCGTTATGATTGATACCACTGGTGCTAGTCTCTTTAAACGTGGTTACCGTGTGGAAAAAGGAGGCGCTCCGATTAAAGAAAATATGGCAGCTGCTATTATTGAGTTGTCAAACTGGTACCCAGATAAACCGTTTATCGATCCAACGTGCGGTTCTGGAACATTTTGTATTGAAGCTGCTATGATTGGGATGAACATTGCTCCTGGTTTTAATCGAGACTTTGCTTTTGAAGAATGGAATTGGGTTGACGCTGATTTGGTTCAAAAAGTTCGTGATGAGGCTGAAGAAAAAGCTAACTACGATATCGAGCTTGATATTTCAGGATTTGATATTGATGGTCGCATGATTGAAATCGCTAAGAAAAATGCAGAAGAAGCAGGGCTTGGCGATGTCATTAAATTGAAACAAATGCGTCTTCAAGACTTGAAAACCGATAAAATCAACGGTGTTATCATTTCTAACCCACCTTACGGTGAGCGATTGCTTGATGACAAAGCAGTCGACATCTTGTATAATGAGATGGGACAGACCTTTGCACCACTTAAAACATGGAGCAAATTTATTCTGACCAGCGATGAACAGTTTGAACGAAAATACGGGTCACAAGCTGATAAAAAACGTAAATTGTATAATGGTACTCTTAGAGTTGATTTGTACCAATTTTACGGTGAACGTGTTAAACGCTCTGCTATCACGCAAGCAAAAGAAAAGTAAGGAAAAGTGCGCTTAACAACATCGTTAAGCAGTTGAGATTTTATTTAGAGAGGTGACCAGAACGTGTCAGAAAAAAAAGACATGCCATCTTCTGAAGAAAAAGATGGGCTTAACTTTGAAGATGTTAAAAATCTAACCATTGAAGAAGCTGTTCGAAAAGATTCTGAAATGAAAGCTGGAATTACTGAGTCTGATGGCGTTTTAGATAAGTATATTAAACAGCACCGAGATGAAGTAACATCGCAAAAATTTGAAACAAAGTTATCTGATTTTGAAGATTTAGATACAAAAGCTTTGGATAACTTTATTAAAAAACAACGTGAAGAACTTGTTAATAGCGGGATTGTTAGCAAGGACGTTTTTGAGGAAACTGCTGACCCTAAATCAGAAGTTGAATCAGAAGATGTAGCCAAACCAGTCGTTGAAGAGACTGAAGTTAAAGAGGTTGAGGCTGAGCCTGAGCCTGAGTCTGAACCAGTCGAAACTGTTGACACAGAAAAAAAAGCAGCAACAGAAGTAGAGACAACTACTCCGGAAGTTGAAGAAACTGTAGCTGCTCCTGCTAAAGAGGTTAAAGAAACTGAAAAAGAAGCTGCTTCAATTGCTCTTTCAGCTGATGATAGCAAACCAACATCTAAGAAAAAACGTGTTATCATTGGTGGTTTAGCAGCTCTTGTTGTCGCTATTTTTGGTGCAGGTTATGCGCTACACTACACTAAAGATTCAACAACCACAGTAGCTAGCTCATCAACTTCATCAAGCCAGAAAAAAACGACATCAAGTTCAAGTGCTGCAGAAAAAGCTAAAAAAGCTAAAAAAGCATTTGATGATGCTTATGCAGCTTTGTTCACTGATGATACTAAAACGAAGTTGAAAAATAGTGAATTTGACAAGATTTCTGTTCTAAAAGAAAAATTGGATGACCTAAAAGGTACTGATTTTTATGATGCTGCTAAAAAACAATACGATACTGTAGCAGCTCACATTACAGCTATCAAAGCAATCAACGCTTTGTTTGAAAAAGATGTTATTGTTGATGGTAAAAAAGTTTCAGGAACTGTTAAAGCTGATGCCAAATTCGACAGCTTATCTAGTGATGTTTTGAATACAGGTGACGCTAACTTGGATAATTTATTGCAATCAGTGATTACTGATGGTAAAAATCAATTAGCGGCTAAAGCACAATCAAGTAGCCAAGCGCAAGCAGCTGCTAACTCTGCCAGCCAGACAGAAAGCAATGATAAAGCAGCTGAAGCTAAACCAGCAGCGCCTGCATCTGATAATTCAAATCTTCAACGAGATAAGAGTCGTGTTCCTTATAACGACTCAGCGATTGCTGATTCAAATAATCCAGCTTGGACATTTGGTGACGGTGTACTTGAAAAAATCGTTTCAACATCACAAGCTCGTGGTTATTTCTCTGGAAATGACTATATTCTTGAAAAAGTTAATATTATCAATGGTAATGGTTACTATAACATGTTTAGAAAAGACGGAACTTACCTCTTCTCAATTAACTGTAAAACAGGTTATTTTGTAGGTAATGGTTCAGGTCACTCTGACGCTTTGGATTATTAATTTTTAAAGGCGATTCCTAGAATAGGGCGCCTTTTTTGTTTGTATTTTCAAAGTAATGAAAAAATCTGTGAAAAGATTCAAAAAGTTTGACACTAAAATTTGTAAGCGCTATAATTAACCTAACTTAAAGATTAAGGGGTGATATTTATGGTAAAAGTAGCCATTGTTACTGGTGCAGGTCAAGGAATTGGCTTTGCCATTGCTAAACGTCTTCACGCTGATGGATTTAAGATTGGAATCTTGGATTATAACCAAGAAACTGCTGAAAAAGCTGTTCAAGAACTGTCGCCACAGGCTGCTTACGCTGTTGTAGCAGATGTTTCTAAACGTGAAGAAGTTGCTAAGGCTTTTGAACAGGTTGTTGAGCATTTCGGAGATTTGTCGGTAGTTGTTAATAACGCAGGGGTTGCACCAACAACGCCTTTAAATACTATCACAGAAGAAGTCTTCGAACGTACTTTTGCCATTAATGTCGGTGGTACTATTTGGGGTGCTCAAGCAGCTTTAGCTGAGTTTAAAAAATTAGGTCATGGCGGTAAAATTATCAATGCTTCTTCACAAGCTGGTGTCGTTGGTAATCCAAATCTAACGATTTATGGCGGTAGTAAATTTGCTATTCGTGGTATCACACAAACCCTAGCGCGTGATTTGGCAGATTATGGCATTACGGTAAACGCCTATGCACCAGGTATTGTTAAAACACCGATGATGTTTGATATTGCTCATGAAGTTGGTAAAAATGCTGGTAAAGATGATGAATGGGGCATGCAAACTTTTGCTAAAGATATTACCCTAAAACGTTTATCTGAACCAGAAGATGTAGCTAAAGCTGTTAGCTTTCTAGCAGGACCAGATTCTGATTACATCACTGGACAAACTATTATTGTGGATGGTGGTATGCAATTTCATTAATCCATCTATAAAGCCCAAAAAAGACAGGGAAAATCATTTCTCTGTCCTTTTTGATGTGAAAAAAGCCAGCAGCTAGCTGACTTAAAAGAATTAGATGACGTGACGTTCAAATGGATCGTCTGAGATACCATCTTTAAGAATAAGTTTTGCCCATTCTTTTGCTGTAAATAGACTGTGGTCTTTGTAGTTACCACAAGACTCGATAGTAGTACCTGGAACGTCATCCCATGATGTTACAGTAGCGATTTCTTCTAAACTTGATTTGATGACTTTGGCAATTTCAGTGGTGTTGTGTTTGCCCCACATAATCAAATGGAAACCAGTACGGCAGCCAAATGGTGAACAGTCAATCATTCCGTCGATACGTTCACGGATAAGTTTAGCGAGCAAGTGTTCGATTGTGTGCAATCCAGCAGTTGGAATAGCATTTTCATTTGGTTGAACAAGACGAATATCAAAGTTTGTAATCACATCACCTTTAGGACCAACTTCCTCAGAAATAAGACGGACATAAGGTGCTTTAACAATTGTATGGTCAAGTTCGAAACTTTCTACAGTTACTTCTTTTTTAGACATAATAGACTCCTTTTTTATTCCTCTAATAATCATATCATAAATTTTAGTAAAACGCTTTACAATTTTAAATTGTGAAAAAACTCGATTTATGGTAAACTTGAAAGTAGCTTTCTATAGATGAAATCTAAAATTTTTATTGAGGTAAAAACATGGCAAATATTATTATCTTGGTTGTTTTTGCCCTCATTGGTTTGATAGTTGGTTATGCACTGATTTCCATCAGACTTAAGTCTGCGAAAGAAGCTGCAGAACTCACTCTTTTAAATGCAGAACAGGATGCTGTGAATCTACGTGGTAAGGCTGAATTAGAAGCTGAGCACATTAGAAAATCAGCTGAGCGAGAAACGAAAGCTCATCGCAAAGAATTACTGATCGAAGCAAAAGAAGAGGCTAGAAAATATCGAGAAGAGATTGAAAAAGAATTTAAATCTGAAAGACAAGAGTTAAAACAAATGGAGACTCGTTTGACAGAACGAGCGTCTTCTCTTGATCGCAAGGATGAAAATCTAACCAGCAAAGAAAAAGTGTTGGATAGCAAAGAACAAAGTCTAACCGATAAATCTAGACACATTAATGAGCGTGAAAAACAAATCGGAGAACTCGAAGAACAGAAAAAAGCGGAACTTGAACGTGTAGCTTTGATGACGATTGCAGAAGCGCGTGAAATTATTTTGACGGAAACTGAAACTAATTTGACGCATGAAATTGCCACTCGTATTAAAGATGCTGAACGTGAGGTTCGCGATAAGTCTAACAAGCTCGCCAAAAACATTCTCGCTCAAGCCATGCAACGAATGGCTGGTGAATACGTTACTGAGCAAACCATTACAACCGTTCATCTTCCTGATGATAGCATGAAAGGTCGTATTATTGGTCGTGAAGGACGTAACATTCGTACCCTTGAAAGTTTGACAGGGATTGATGTCATCATTGATGACACTCCTGAAGTGGTCGTTCTTTCAGGATTCGATCCAATCCGTCGTGAAATTGCTCGTATGACCTTGGAAGCTCTAATTCAAGATGGTCGTATCCATCCAGCGCGTATTGAAGAATTGGTTGAAAAGAACCGTTTGGAAATGGATAACCGCATTCGTGAATATGGTGAAGCTGCTGCTTTTGAAATCGGTGCAGTAAACTTGCATCCTGATTTAATTAAAATTATGGGACGTTTGCAATTTAGAACGTCATATGGTCAAAATGTTCTTCGCCACTCAGTTGAAGTTGGTAAGATGGCTGGTATTCTTGCTAGCGAACTTGGCGAAAACGTAATGCTTGCTCGTCGTGCAGGTTTCTTGCATGATATGGGTAAAGCCATTGACCGTGAAGTCGAAGGTAGCCACGTTGAGATTGGTGCAGAATTTGCTCGTAAGTACAAAGAAAACCCAATCGTGGTTAACGCAATTGCAAGTCACCACGGCGATGTAGAACCTGAAAGTGTCATTGCTGTTATCGTGGCAGCAGCCGATGCTCTTAGCTCAGCTCGTCCAGGTGCTCGTAATGAGTCTATGGAAAACTACATCAAACGTCTACGTGATTTGGAAGAAATTGCCAAGAGCTTCGATGGCGTTCAAAACAGCTATGCCTTGCAAGCTGGACGCGAAATTCGTATCATGGTGCAACCAAATAAAATTTCCGATGATGAGGTAACAATCATCGCACACAAAGTTCGTGAAAAAATTGAAAATAACCTTGATTACCCTGGTAATATTAAAGTTACAGTTATTCGTGAACTACGTGCAGTCGATTACGCAAAATAATGAAAATAGACAAGAAGAAGTACGTTTTAGATGTGCTTCTTTTTAATGTGAAGGAGCTTGTAAATTCCCTTGAAATATAGCCTTATCTTTGATATACTAGACTGTAGTCTAATTGATAAAAAGCAAGTCTTAACTTGTAGTCTATAATAAGGAGAGTGGCATGACCGAACGTGGTTTGTTAATTGTTTTCTCAGGACCTTCTGGGGTTGGTAAGGGAACAGTTCGCCAAGAAATTTTTTCAACACCTGATCATAAATTTGAGTATTCTGTTTCTATGACAACGCGCCAAAAGCGTCCAGGAGAAGTTGATGGCGTTGATTATTTCTTCCGAACTCGTGAAGAATTTGAAGAGCTTATTAAAAATGGTCAAATGTTGGAATATGCTGAATATGTAGGCAACTACTACGGCACACCACTGACTTACGTTAATGAAACGCTCGATAAAGGAATCGATGTATTCCTTGAAATCGAAGTTCAAGGGGCTCTTCAAGTTAAGAAAAAAGTTCCAGATGGTGTCTTCATTTTCTTGACTCCACCAGATTTGGACGAATTAAAAGATCGTTTGGTCGGTCGTGGTACTGATAGCGAAGAAGTTATCCGCCAACGTATCGAACGTGCTAAAGAAGAGATTGCTTTGATGCGCGAATACGATTATGCTGTTGTTAATGATGAAGTGCCTTTGGCAGCTGAACGTGTTAAACGCATTATCGAAGCAGAACATTTCCGTGTTGATCGTGTTATTGGACGTTACAACGACATGATTAAAGACATTGACTAAAAGAGAGAAGAGAGAAAAAAGCTATGATGTTAAAACCTTCTATTGACACTTTGCTTGATAAAGTGCCATCAAAATACTCACTTTGCATTCTTCAAGCTAAACGCGCTCACGAACTTGAAGCTGGTGCAAAACCAACTCAAGAATTCAAATCAGTAAAAGCTACTTTGCAAGCTCTTGAAGAAATTGAATCTGGTAACGTTGTTATCCACCCAGATCCAGAAGCAAAACGTGCTGCTGTACATGCTCGTATCGAAGCAGAACGCTTGGCGAAAGAAGAAGAAGAACGTAAAATCAAAGAACAAATCGCTAAAGAAAAAGAAGAAGGAGAAAAAATCTAAGGTATTTTATCTTAGATTTTTCTTGTAATAAATCATTGTGATAAAGTAAACAAGTATTTTAAAAGCTTACTTATCGCGATGATTATTCTTTTTTTCGTTAGGATATTTTTTGAGTTTATTTAGAAAGGATAGTTATGACAAAAATCGCTCAGGTCATTGTTGATGTGCCGTTAATGCAGACCGATAAGCCTTTCTCGTATCTTGTGCCAGAAGACATGCAAAATCAAGTCGTGTTAGGTTCACGGGTGCATGTTCCTTTTGGTCGTGGCAATCGTCTTTTGCAGGGGTTTGTTGTCGGCTTTTCTGAAAGCTTAGACAGTGATAGCAGTGAGCTTAAGGCTATTTGCGAGGTATTGGATTTTGAACCAGTTTTAAATGAAGAGCAGCTTGCTTTAGCAGATCAAATGCGTCATACTGTTTTTTCTTATAAGATTTCAATTTTGAAATCAATGATTCCTAATTTGCTCAATTCAACATACGATAAACGCTTGATGCCGACAGAAACGTTGTCTGATGAAGAGCGATTGGCTTTATTTGGCGATAAAGACAGCAGGCTTCACTCAAGCTTATCTGAAGAAGAAGCTAAAAAAGTTGCTAGACTGGTTCAAGCAGGAAAAATTTCAGTTGATTATCTTGCTAAAGATAAGAAAAATATCAAAACTGAAAAATTCTATCAAGTTAATTCTGACCAGTTAGCTCAAGCAGAAATTTCAGCAAGAGCTAAGAAGCGTTTGTTGTTACGTGATTACTTGCT
The DNA here is from genome assembly GCF_046592795.1 of Streptococcus sp. TATVAM-FAB8. Taxonomy (NCBI): domain Bacteria; kingdom Bacillati; phylum Bacillota; class Bacilli; order Lactobacillales; family Streptococcaceae; genus Streptococcus; species Streptococcus sp. TATVAM-FAB8. Next base: position 15,629 of record NZ_JAWVPQ010000006.1, on the reverse strand, counting down.
TGAGCATCCTGAAACAGGAAAATTGACAGACCTGTACCAGCTCTTTTCACGTGACGTTGTCAAATTCTTTGTGGAAAATCATCTGCTAACCATTTTAGAAAAAGAGAAAAAACGTTCAGATGCTTATTTTGACGTTGCAACGACGGATTTTCTTGAGTTAAATGCAGAACAAGCTGCTGTGGTTGAAAAGGTGACTAGTCAAATTGGCAAGGAGTCTAAACCTTTCTTGTTAGAAGGCGTGACTGGTTCAGGTAAGACCGAAGTGTATTTGCACATTATTGATAAGGTCTTGAAACTTGGTAAAACAGCGATTGTTTTGGTGCCTGAAATTTCTTTGACGCCTCAGATGACTAATCGCTTTATTTCACGTTTTGGTAAGCAAGTGGCGATTATGCACTCGGCTTTGTCTGATGGTGAAAAATTTGATGAATGGCGAAAGATAAAATCGGGTCAAGCGCGCGTTGTCGTAGGTGCTAGATCTGCTATCTTTGTTCCAATGGAAAATATTGGCGCAATTATCATCGATGAAGAGCATGAGGCAACTTACAAGCAAGAATCGAATCCACGTTACCATGCGCGCGATGTGGCTTTGCTTCGTGCAAAATATCATAAGGCTGTTTTGTTAATGGGGTCTGCAACGCCAAGCATTGAGAGCCGTGCGCGTGCTAGCCGTAATGTTTATCAGTTCTTACAATTGACTCACCGTGCCAATCCTTTGGCTAAGATTCCAAAAGTTGACATTGTTGATTTTCGTGATTACGTTGGGCAACAGGAAGTCAGCAATTACACGCCTTATCTGCTGGAAAAAATTGCGGATCGTTTGGAGAAAAATGAGCAAGTTGTGCTCATGTTGAACCGACGAGGGTATTCAAGTTTCGTTATGTGTCGTGATTGTGGTTACGTGGATGAATGTCCAAATTGTGATATTTCTTTGACGCTTCATATGGACACTAAGACTATGAATTGTCACTACTGTGGTTTTGAAAAAGCCATTCCACACACTTGTCCAAATTGTCATAGTCGCAGCATTCGTTATTATGGAACGGGGACACAGAAGGCTTACGATGAATTGGCAGAAGTCTTCCCGCAAGCGCGTATTTTGCGAATGGATGTTGATACTACGCGACAAAAGGGAGCTCATCAGCGTATTCTTGATAAATTTGGGAATCATGAAGCTGATATTTTGTTAGGAACACAGATGATTGCCAAAGGACTTGATTTTCCAAATGTTACTTTGGTAGGTGTGTTGAATGCGGATACATCACTAAATTTGCCTGATTTTAGATCGTCTGAGCGAACATTTCAATTGTTGACTCAGGTTGCAGGTCGTGCTGGACGTGCTGAAAAAGAAGGAGAGGTCTTGATTCAGACCTACAATCCACAGCACTACGCCATCAAGTTAGCTCAAAAGCAAGATTATGAAGCTTTTTACGCTTATGAGATGGGCATTCGTAAGCAATTATCTTACCCACCATATTATTTTACGGTTGGCTTAACCTTGTCACACAAGGATGAGCAGACTGTTGTGCGTAAGTCTTTTGAATTGCTTCAAATTTTGCGTCAGAATTTATCTGACAAAATTAAAATTCTCGGTCCAACGCCTAAGCCGATTGCCAGAACGCACAATCTTTATCATTATCAAATCATTGTCAAATATCGCTTTGAGGACCACTTAGAAAGTGTCTTGAATCAGATTTTAGACATGACTCAATTACCTGAAAATAAGGATTTGCGACTGGTAATAGACCATGAGCCACAAAATTTTATGTAGGCTCTCACTATGCTATAATAAAGAAAAATTTAAGTAATAAAATCCTTTGAGAGGAAGAAAAATGACAAAATTAATTTTTATGGGAACACCTGATTTTGCAGCGACTGTTCTAGAAGGTTTACTAGATGATGCCAACTACGATGTTTTAGCGGTTGTGACGCAACCAGACCGCGCGGTTGGTCGTAAAAAAGAAATCAAAATGACACCTGTTAAAGAAGTTGCTTTGGCACACAATTTACCAGTTTATCAACCTGAAAAAATGTCTGGTTCAGATGAAATGGCTGAGCTTATGACTTTAGGGGCAGATGGTATTGTAACAGCTGCTTTTGGTCAATTTTTACCAACAAAATTGCTTGATTCTGTTGATTTTGCAGTTAATGTGCATGCCTCACTGCTTCCTAAATACCGTGGTGGTGCACCAATTCACTACGCTATCATCAACGGTGACAAAGAAGCAGGTGTGACAATCATGGAAATGGTTAAGAAAATGGATGCTGGAGACATGATTGCTAAAGCATCAACACCAATTACTGACGAAGATAACGTTGGGACAATGTTTGAAAAATTAGCCGTTATTGGACGTGATTTACTTTTGAAAACATTACCAGATTACATTGCTGGCAATATCAAACCAGAACCACAAGATGAAAGCAAAGCAACTTTCTCACCAAATATCACACCAGAAGAAGAACGCATTGATTGGAATAAATCAGCACGTGATGTCTTTAACCACATCCGTGGTTTGTATCCATGGCCTGTTGCCCACACACTTCTTGATGGCAAACGATTCAAAATCTATGAAGCAAGCTTGGCAGAAGGTCAAGGACAACCAGGTCAAATCATTGAAAAAGGCAAGAAAACTTTGGTTGTGGCAACTGGAGACGGTGCAATTTCTCTAAAAACAGTTCAACCAGCAGGGAAACCACGCATGAGCGTTGTGGATTTCTTAAATGGTGTTGGACGTAAACTTGAAGTAGGTGACCTTATTGGCGAATGATTGGAAGAAACAAGCACGTGGCTTAGCGCTACTTGTTCTTGAAAATGTCTTTGAAGAAGGAGCTTATTCTAATATCGCTCTTAATCAAGAACTAAAACACACGAAACTATCGCAAAAAGATAAGTCTTTGGTGACAGAAATCGTCTATGGTACAGTAGCACGAAAGATTACCCTAGAATGGTATTTAGCTCACTATATCGAAGACCGTGACAAATTGGATCCTTGGGTTTATTATCTTTTGATGCTTAGCCTTTATCAATTATTGTATCTTGACAAGATGCCAGCTCATGCTGTAGTAAATGACGCGGTTAATATTGCTAAAAATCGTGGCAATAAAAAAGGTGCTGAAAAATTTGTCAATGCGATTTTGCGACGTTTGACTAAAGATGACCTCCCAAATCCTGAAAGCATTAAACGTAAAAACAAACGTTATTCAGTTCTTTATTCTTTACCAGTCTGGTTGGTTAAAAAACTGATTGACCAATTTGGTGAAGACCGTGCAAAAGCCATTATGCAAAGCTTATTTGTTCGAAATAAAGCAAGCATTCGAGTGACAAATCCTGAAAAATTAGCTGAGATTAAAGCTGCAACAGGCGCAGAACCATCTACTTTATCGCCAGTTGGTTTGGTTAAAACATCAGGTCACTTTGCTGGAACAGACTATTTTGCCCAAGGTGATATCACGATTCAAGATGAATCTAGTCAATTGGTGGCCCCAACTCTTAATATTCAGGGCGATGAAAATATCTTAGATGCTTGCGCAGCTCCAGGTGGAAAGACCACTCATATGGCTTCTTATCTGACAAGTGGTCATATCACAGCATTAGATTTATACGACCACAAGCTTGATTTGGTAATGGATAATGCCAAACGACTACATGTGGCTGATAAAATTTCTACACAAAAAATGGATGCCACAACAGTTCACGAACATTTTGCACCAGACACTTTTGATAAAATATTAGTTGATGCACCATGTTCAGGAATTGGTCTTATCCGCCGTAAACCTGACATTAAGTACAATAAAGAAAATCAAGATTTCACGGCTTTACAGGAAATTCAATTGCAAATTCTTGATAGCGTTTGTCAAACATTGCGTAAAGGTGGTATAATAACTTATAGCACTTGTACGATTTTTGATGAGGAAAACTTCCAAGTCATTAACAAATTTTTAGAAACTCATCCAAATTTTGAACAGGTAAAACTGAGTCATACGCAAGAAGATATTGTAAGAGATGGTTGTATTGCGATTACCCCTGAACAATATCAGACAGACGGGTTCTTTATTGGACAAGTTAAACGTATCTTGTAATCTCAAGGAGGAAACTGACACAGTCAGAAGGAAAACTATGAAAATTTCACTTGTAACTGATATCGGACAAAGACGTTCAAATAATCAGGATTTTATTAATAAATTTGATAACGAAAAAGGTATCACTTTAGTCATCCTAGCAGATGGTATGGGAGGTCATCGTGCTGGTAATATTGCTAGTGAAATGACCGTTACTGACCTTGGACGTGAATGGATTACTACCGATTTTACTGAATTAAGCCAAATTCGTGATTGGCTGATTACTGCGCTTGAAGCAGAAAATCAAAGAATTTATGAACTGGGTCAAACCGATGAGTATAAAGGTATGGGAACAACCGTTGAAGCTTTAGCGATTGTTGATAACAATGTTATCTTTGCTCACGTTGGTGATTCACGCATTGGCTTGCTTCATAATGGTGAATACGAATTGTTAACAAGCGATCACTCTCTTGTTAATGAATTGGTTAAAGCTGGTCAATTGACAGAAGAAGAAGCTGCTAATCACCCACAAAAAAATATTATCACGCAATCTATTGGACAAGCTAATCCAGTTGAACCTGATTTAGGGGTTCAAGTTCTTGAAGAAGACGATTATCTTATCATTAACAGTGATGGTTTAACAAACATGATTACCAATGACGAAATTGTTAGCATTTTGAGCCAAGATAAAAATCTTGACGATAAAAATAATGAGTTAGTTACTCTTGCTAACGAACGTGGAGGTCTTGATAATATCACCATTGCTCTTATCCACGCCGAAAGTGAGGAAGCTTAATGATTCAGATTGGCAAATTATTTGCTGGTCGTTATCGGATCCTCAAATCTATCGGACGGGGTGGAATGGCAGATGTTTATCTTGCCAAAGATCTAATTCTTGATAATGAAGAAGTGGCTATCAAAGTCCTTCGAACTAATTATCAAACAGATCAAATTGCCGTTGCTCGTTTCCAACGTGAAGCGCGTGCCATGGCAGAGCTAAACCATCCAAATATCGTTTCGATTCGTGATATTGGAGAAGAAGACGGACAGCAATTCTTAGTAATGGAATATGTTGATGGTTCGGACTTGAAAAAATATATTCAAGATCATGCCCCGCTTTCTAATAATGAAGTTGTTAGAATCATGGAAGAAGTCTTGTCTGCGATGACTTTGGCTCATCAACAAGGAATTGTTCACCGTGATTTGAAACCACAAAATATCTTGTTAACCAAAGATGGAACAGTTAAAGTTACCGACTTTGGTATCGCTGTAGCCTTTGCAGAAACAAGTTTAACACAGACAAACTCAATGCTTGGTAGTGTACACTATTTATCACCTGAACAAGCGCGTGGTTCAAAAGCCACTGTTCAAAGTGATATCTACGCTATGGGGATTATGTTGTTTGAAATGTTGACTGGTCACATCCCATATGATGGTGATTCAGCTGTTACAATTGCTCTTCAGCATTTCCAAAAACCACTTCCATCAATCATTGATGAAAATAAAAATGTTCCACAAGCTTTGGAAAATGTTGTCATTAAAGCAACTGCAAAACGTTTGAGTGATCGCTACGCCTCAACTTTTGAGATGAGCCGTGATTTAATGACTGCTCTTTCATATAATCGCAGTCGTGAACGCAAACTTGTCTTTGAAGATACAGAAAATACGAAGACACTTCCAAAAGTAACAACTTCAACACCTGTTCCCTCAACTACAGAACAATTGTTGAAAAAACAAAAAGCGGCTAAAGTTAATCGTGAAGCTGCGGATAATAAAATTGCAAAAGCGAAAACGAAGAAGAAAAAATCACATCGTATGTTTGGTACTTTAGTGAAAATTTTCTTTGCGGTCGTAGTAGTTGCAATTGCTATCTTTACTTACTTGACGCTAAGCGCACCAGCTTCAGTCAACGTTCCAGATGTAGCAGGAACAAGTTTAGCAGATGCTAAGACAAGTTTAACTTCAGCTGGACTTAAAGTTGGTGATATTCATAAAGTAGCTAGTGATACTGTGCAAAAAGGTCATGTTATTAAGACTGACCCAACAGCAGGTTCATCTAAAAAAGAAGGTGCCAAAGTTGACATTTATGTGTCAAAAGGAACATCAGGCTTTAAGATGAAAGATTATACTGGTCAAAACTATCAAGAAGTTATCAAAGAACTCAAAGATAAGCACGGTATTTCAAGTGATAAGATTGATCTCGAATGGATAACAGGTACTAACTATGACGGTGGTACTATCATTAGTCAAACACCTGAAAAAGGTACAAAAGTAGCTAGTGAAGATAAGATTACTTTCAAGGTTGCAGCAATCGTTATGCCAAACCTTATTGGTTATACTTACCAAGATGCAATTGCTGAATTGACTGCACTTGGCTTATCAAGCTCACATATTACAGTATTCCAAGCAGATGCTACTTCATCAACTGGATACTCTCAAGTCAAAACACCATCTGCCTCTACAGTTGTTGTGGCACAAGATCCTTACTTTGGCGCAGCTATTGAAGGAAATGTGAAACTTTACTTCTCAGCTGGAAGTGAATCTCAGTCTTCAGAAGTCGCACCATCTCAATCTGTTCCTGAGTCATCTGAGACAAGTGAAACTAGTGAGTCAAGTTCTTCAAGTAGCAGCAGTAGCAGCACTGAAGAAAGTTCACAAACCGACTCATCATCAGTTGAACAATAAGATATTATAAGAACACCTAAATAGGTGTTCTTTTTTAGTCAAAATCGAGCAATTTCCGCTTCTTTTTGGTAAAATACAGAAAAAGAAAGGGTATGATATGAGGAAAGTTCAATTTTTTGTCATTGTCGAAACTATTTTATTAGTCATGGGCTTAATGACAATTATGGCCAACAATTTATCGAGTTTTATCTTAATTTTAGTTTTAATTCTTTTGGCATTACGTTTTTATAATCAAGACAAGCGCAATAATTTATTGTTAACAGTAGGATTGGTTCTTTTATTTTTGATTTTGATGCTTAATCCATACATTATCATGGCGGTTGTGCTTGGGGTTGTTTATGTGGTCATTAATCACTTTTCGCAAGTTAAGAAGAAAAATCGCTTTGCTTTGGTTCGTTTTCGTGAGGAAGACTTGAAAGCAAAACCAATTCGCAATCAATGGATTGGGGCGGATATGCATGACAGTGATTTTTATGCCTTTGATGACATCAACATGGTTCGTTTAACAGGCAGTGACACTATTGATTTAAGCAGTGTCATCGTAACTGGTAAGGATAATGTGGTAATCATTCGCAAAGTTTTTGGTCCAACAAAGATTTTAGTTCCTATTGACGTTGCGGTTAAATTGGATGTTAGTGCGATTTATGGCAGTGTTCGTTATTTTGATTTTGAAGAATATGACCTGCGAAATGAATCTTTAAAATTATGGCATCCTAAAGATGAAGAATGTTTGAAAGCTGTTAAGGTGATTGTTAATGTTTTAGCAGGAGATGTTGAGGTGGTGCGTAAATGAAAAAACATCATTTTTTACTTTTGATTCTTTATGCAAGTATTATCATCATTTCAATTGTTGTTGTTGTCCTAGATAGTTTAGAGTTGCATTTGAAAAGTTTGATAACAGATTTTTGGATGGGAGAACGTTTTGTTTTTTCAATTGTCTTTCTTATCTTAGCTGTTACTATTTTGTTATTACTACTTTGGGTTATTTTGGATGATAATAGTAAACGAAGTATTAACCAAAATCTGCGCCGCATTTTAAATAATCAAGAGGTATCTCTTGATGAAGATACAGAAATCAACACGAATTTGTCACGCTTGTCTAAAAAGATGACACACTTAACAAATAGTCTTCAAAATACTGAGAATAGTCGTATTCAAAATGGTCAAGAAATTGTAGAACAAGAACGCAAACGTATCGCACGTGATTTACATGACACAGTTAGCCAAGAACTGTTTGCTTCCTCAATGATTCTTTCTGGGGTATCTGCTAACCTTGATCAGATTGAAAGAGAGCAGCTTGAATTCCAGTTGACTGCCGTTGAAAGTATGCTACAAAATGCTCAAAAAGACCTGCGTATTTTACTCTTACATTTACGACCTACTGAATTAGAAAATAAAACCCTTTCAGAAGGTTTTGATATCCTCTTGAAAGAATTAACAGATAAGAGTAGTATAGAAGTTGTTTATAAGAAAAATATCGGAAAACTACCTAAAAAGATTGAGGATAATGTTTTTCGAATTGCTCAAGAATTTATCAGCAATACGCTTAAACATGCCAAGGCAACACGTTTAGAAGTTTACCTCAATCAGACAGAGACAGAATTACAATTAAAAATGGTTGATAATGGTGTCGGTTTTGATATGGATGAAAGGCATGATTTAAGTTATGGTCTTAATAATATTGAAGAACGTGTTGATGACATGGCAGGGACAATGACACTATTGAGCCAAAAAGGAAAAGGAGTATCAATGGATATCCGCTTGCCTTTGGTTAAGGGAGAAAACAAGGAGAAAGAAGATGACCCAAAAAATTAGAGTTATCCTAGTTGATGACCACGAAATGGTACGTCTTGGTTTGAAAAGTTTTTTTAACTTGCAACCTGACGTTGAAGTTGTTGGCGAAGCAGGCAATGGTATTGAAGGGATAAAACTTGCTTTAGAGTTAAAACCAGATGTGGTAGTAATGGATTTGGTAATGCCTGAAATGAGTGGCGTTGAAGCGACCTTAAAACTCTTAAAAGAGTGGAAAGAAGCTAAAATCCTTGTTCTGACATCTTATCTTGATAATGAAAAAATCTACCCAGTTATTGAAGCAGGTGCTAAAGGTTATATGTTAAAAACATCTAGTGCCGCTGAAATTCTTAACGCCATTCAGAAAGTAGCGCGTGGTGAACTAGCAATCGAAACAGAAGTTGATAAGAAGATCAAAGCACACGATCAAAGACCAGAATTGCATGAAGATTTGACAGCGCGTGAACGAGATATTTTAAGGCTTTTAGCCAAAGGTTATGACAATCAGACTATTGCTGATGAACTGTTTATCTCGCTAAAAACTGTTAAAACACACGTTTCAAATATCTTAGCTAAGCTAGAAGTGGATGACCGTACACAAGCAGTTGTCTATGCCTTTAAGCATCATTTAGTACCGCAAGATGAGGATTAATGTTATAATAAAAACATAGCTTTTCTTTGATTTCAAAGTTAGAAAGGAAAATGGGACAAAAAGTCTAAGGACTTTTATGGAAAATGAGATTTTAGTGACCATTTCCTTTCCCATAATGATACAGATGGATGTAAAAACAAAATACAAGGCTAAAAAAACGAAGATTGTTTTCTTTGATATTGATGATACCTTACGTGTCAAAGTCACAGGTTATATGCCAGAATCAATCAAGTATGTTTTTAAAAGCTTGAAAGAAAAAGGAATTATGACAGGGATTGCTACGGGACGCGCTCTCTATGGTGTTGTTCCTGAAATCCGTGATTTAAACCCTGATTATTTTGTCACAATCAATGGAACATATGTTGTTGACAAAAAAGAAGCAGAGATTGTTAGTGATCCTCTTCCACGTGATTTAGTTGAAAAATACGTCAACTGGGCTAAGTCAGAAGGTATTGAGTACGGCTTTACTGGTAAGGATAAACCAGTCGTGTCAAAACGTTGTGATTTGATTGATGATGCGATGAAACCTATTTATGGTATTTGTGATGTTGAGCCAGATTTTTATTTAACAAATGATGTTTATCAAATGTGGACATTTGCTGAAAATAATGCTGATTTGCAATTGCCAGAAGACTTAGCTAGTGAGATTCGTTTGGTACCTTGGCACGAACACTCATCTGATGTTGTTAAGGTTGGCGTTTCTAAAGCTTCAGGAGTTGCCCATGTTTTAGAAAGTCAAAACTTAAAACCACTCAATGCCATGATGTTTGGAGATGGTCCAAATGATATGGAAATCTTTGATTATGTTGGCTTGAAAATTGCTATGGGCAATGCCGTGCCTGAACTCAAAGAAAAAGCAGATTTTGTAACAAAAACAGTAGAAGAAGATGGCATTTTATATGCCTTGGAGGAACTCGGTTTGGTAGAAAAACAATTAAATTTCCCACAAGTTGATTTATCAACAGTTGAAGGTCCAGTTGCGACAATTAAAACAAATCATGGTGACATGAAAATCAAACTTTTCCCTGATCATGCACCAAAAACAGTAGCAAACTTTGTTGCTTTGTCAAAAGATGGTTACTATGACGGTATCATTTTCCACCGTATCATTCCTGAATTCATGATTCAAGGTGGTGACCCAACTGGTACTGGTATGGGTGGACAATCTATCTATGGCGATAGCTTTGAAGATGAATTCTCAGAAGAACTTTACAATGTTCGTGGAGCTCTTTCAATGGCAAATGCTGGTCCAAATACAAACGGAAGCCAGTTCTTTATCGTTCAAAATAGCAAAATTCCATACGCTCAAAAAGAACTAGAACGTGGTGGTTGGCCAAAACCAATCGCAGAACTTTATGCTGCTAAAGGTGGAACACCTCACCTTGACCGTCGTCACACAGTCTTTGGACAAATCATGGACGAAGAATCATACAAAGTTCTTGATGAAATTGCAAACGTTGAAACTGGCGCACAAGACCGCCCAGTTGAAGATGTAGTTATTGAAACAATTGAGGTAGTAGATTAATGAGAATTGGCGACAAAATCACTGGAACAATAACAGGTATAAAACCTTATGGTGCCTTTGTCGCATTGGATAATGGGACTACAGGCCTTATTCATATCTCAGAAATTAAAACAGGCTATATTGAAAATATTTACCAACTGCTTAAAGTTGGTGAGAAAGTCTTGGTACAAGTTGTTGATTTTGATGAATTTACGCAAAAAGCTAGCCTTTCTTTGCGTACCCTTGAAGAGGAAAAACATCACCTCCACAGACGCCATCGTTTTTCAAATAGTCATTTAAATATTGGTTTTCAACCATTGGCAGACAATCTGCCAAAATGGACAAAAGAAAGCCTTGAATTACTAACAAAAGATTGATAAAATGCTGAGACGAAGTGCTCAGCATTTTTTTTATCATAATTATAAGAAAACAAGGTTAGAGCAGAACTCTAGCCTTGTTTGATTTTAGATAGATTTATTCACCAAAGTCGTAAAGAGAAGTTGAAAGGTAACGTTCGCCGTTGTCAGGAAGAAGGGCTAAGACTTTTTTACCTTTACCAAGTTCTTTGGCTTTTTCAATAGCTGCAAAGATGGCTGCGCCAGAAGAGATACCAGCAAGGAATCCTTCTTTTCCACCAAGGTTACGGCTTGTTACAATAGCATCGTCTGATGCGACGCGAATGACAGCATCATAAGATTTAGTATCAAGGGTATCTGGGATAAAGCCAGCTGAAATTCCTTGAATTTTGTGTGGACCAGGTTTTTCACCAGAAAGAACAGCAGATTCATCAGCTTCAACTGCATAGACTTTGATGTCTGGGTTTGCTTTTTTAAGAGCGTGAGAAACACCAGAAACAGTTCCTCCAGTACCAACACCAGCTACGAAAGCATCAAGACCTTTTGGACCGAAAGCTTCAATGATTTCAGCTCCTGTTGTTGCTTCATGAACAGCTGGGTTAGATGGATTAGCAAATTGAAGTGGTACCCATCCATTTTTCTCTGCAGCGACTTCTTTGGCTTTAGCGATAGCACCTTTCATTCCTTCGCTTCCTGGTGTCAAAACAAGTTCAGCACCATAAGCTTGGATAATTTTACGACGTTCAAGGCTCATTGTTTCAGGCATTACAATAATGACTTTGTATCCTTTAGCTGCACCGACCCAAGCAAGACCAATACCAGTATTACCTGATGTAGGTTCAACAATTGTATCACCAGGTTTGATTGTACCTGATTTTTCAGCGTCTTCAATCATACGAAGAGCAATGCGGTCTTTAACAGATGAGCCTGGGTTAAATGATTCAATTTTGACGTAAACATCAGCAGCATCTTCAGGAACAATGTTGTTAAGTTTGATAATAGGAGTGTTTCCAATTAATTCAGTAATTGAGTTATAAATTTTTGCCATAAATGATTCTCCTTGAATTAAAATTTATAGGTCAAGTATATGCTCAAATTGACTGTTTGTAAAATATATAATTCTTATCATGGTGATAGGGAAATCTTATCACAAGGCAACTTCGACAATTTTTGAACCAGATTTTTCAAAAGAAACCTTACCTTGATAAAATTCAACAAGACGGTCACTGACCTCTTGGACATTTTCAGGATCAAGGTAGATGTGAGTCGTTACATTTTCTAGAAATTCGGTGTCAAATTCTTGAAGATCTTCAGCTTGCAAGAAGTTGGAGAATGTTTGGTATTGTGGGTAAGAAAGGGTGAGTTTTAGCCCTTCTTGTTCCTTAACTTCTACGATACCAATCTCTTTAAGAGCATTAGCAACGCTGCCAGCGTAAGCACGGATTAGCCCACCTGCACCAAGCTTAATACCACCAAAATAACGTGTGACAACGGCGACAACATTGGTTAAACCTTGTTTTTCCAAAACAGTTAGCATCGGTACACCAGCTGTTCCACTTGGCTCACCATCATCACTAGAACGCTTGATTTCGGCATTTTCTCCAATAATCATAGCTGAACAAGAATGAGTTGCTTTATAATGTTCTTTTTTGATTTGAGCAATAAATTCTCGTCCTTCTTCTTCAGTTTCAACGCGTTTTAATTGGCAAATAAAGCGTGATTTTTTAATCTCTTCCTCGCAAATGCCATCGTTTTTAATTGTTTTATAGTTCATATCAAAATTTTACAAGATTTTTTGGGATTTAGCAAAATTTTCGAATAAATAAGTATGACAGAGTTAAATGATTACTATGGAAGAATTTTTACAGAAAGTCAGTTAACAGATGACTTGAAAAAAGAAGCAAAAGTCCTTCCTTCGATTAAAAGAGAAAAAGGGCAAATGATTTGCAATCGCTGTGGAAGTGTTATGTCACCAAATCATACCCTCCAAACAGGCCGAGTTTATTGTAGAGAATGCTTAGTTTTTGGCAGAAATACTAGTGATGCTAAGCTTTATTATTTTCCTCAGAAGCCTTTTTTAAAGACTCAGTCTTTAAAGTGGCAAGGAAAACTAACTCCTTATCAAGATGAAGTTTCCAAAGGCATGCTTGCAGGTATTTCTGAAAAACGCGATTTATTGATTCACGCCGTAACTGGTGCGGGCAAAACCGAAATGATTTATCAATCTTTAGCCAAAGTTATTGATAATGGTGGAAGTGTCTGCTTAGCGAGTCCACGGATTGATGTTTGTTTAGAACTTTATAAACGTTTATCACGGGATTTTTCTTGCCCGATTACGCTTTTATACGGTGATTCTGAGCCGTATAAACGTTCTCCACTGGTAATTGCAACGGCCCATCAACTTTTAAAATTTTACCGAGCATTTGATTTATTAATCATCGACGAAGTTGATGCCTTTCCCTTTGTTGATAATAAAATGCTTTATTACGCTGTCAATCAATCGCTAAAAGATGATGGCGTTGAACTCTTTTTAACAGCGACTTCGACTGATGAACTTGATAAAAAGGTGAAAAAAGGAGAGTTGACAAAGCTGCATTTGGCAAGACGTTTTCATGCCAATCCTTTGGTAGTCCCCAAAATGGTTTGGTTAAGCAAAGTGCTAATTTCAATGAAAAAGAAAAAATTTCCTCCTAAACTAATCTCTCTTTTAAAAAAACAAAGGCAAAGTCAATTCCCGCTTCTTATCTTTTTTCCGAATATTGAACAAGGTAGAGAATTTACAAGTATCTTACAAACCATTTTTCCAGATGAAAGGATAGGACTTGTGTCAAGTAAAACCGAAAATCGTCTGGAATTGGTAGAAGAATTTAGACAAGGAAAATTAACCATACTAGTGACGACAACCATTCTAGAACGTGGGGTAACCTTTCCTTGTGTCGATGTTTTTGTTCTACTTGCAAATCATAAATTGTACAGCAAAAGTGCACTTGTACAGATATCAGGACGAGTTGGACGAGCAGCCGAGAGACCGACAGGAGAGCTATTGTTCTTGCATGATGGCGTAACAAAAGCTATGAAAAAAGCTATTTCTGAAATAAAAGAAATGAATCATAAAGGAGGATTTTAATGGTATGTTTGCTTTGCGGACAAGAATTTTCTGAGAAGGAAACTTTTCTAGGAATTATTACAATGCGCAAGAGCCGTTACTTGATTTGCAAAGAGTGTCAGGAAAACTTTGAAAAAATTGGTGATGACCACTGTCCAACGTGCTACCGAAAAGGCAGTAAAGAGCAGTGTGATGATTGCAAGGAGTGGGCAAAAGAAAATCATAAAGTTTCGCACCGAGCACTGTATACTTACAATGAAGCCATGAAAGAGTATTTTTCAAAATACAAATTTCAAGGAGATGCTATGCTAAGCCATGTTTTTGCAAAAGAAGTCAAACAAGTCTTGAAGAACTACAAGGGCTATACCATTATTCCTGTCTCACTCAGCAAAGAACGAATGACAGAAAGACAATTCAATCAAGTTACAGGCATTCTAGATGCTGCTAAGATTTCTTACTATGATATTTTAGAGAAGAAAGATATTAAAAAGCAATCTGAAAAAAGTAGAAAAGAAAGACTGACAAGTGACTGTCCTTTTAGGATTAAATCAGATATTCCGATACCAGATAAATTATTAATTATTGATGATATTTACACAACGGGAGCAACTTTAAAAGGAATTTATCGCTTATTTTATGAAAAAGGAGTAAAGATTGTAAAAAGTTTAACAATTGCACGGTAAATGCTTGCAAATTTTCATGAAAGCAGTATAATAAAAGAGTAAAGAAAGCGCTTTATAGCGAGAAAGAGGTGTTTTTATGATTAAATATAGTGTTCGTGGAGAAAACATCGAAGTAACAGATGCTATCCGTAACTATGTCGAATCTAAACTCGGAAAAATTGAAAAATACTTCAATACTGAACAAGAATTAGATGCTCGTGTTAATCTAAAAGTCTACCGTGAAAAAACTGCAAAAGTTGAAGTAACAATTTTGGTTGATTCAATCACTCTTAGAGCTGAAGACGTTTCACAAGATATGTATGGATCAATCGATTTGGTAACTGACAAGATTGAACGTCAAATTCGTAAAAATAAGACTAAAATTGCTAAAAAACATCGTGAAAAAGTTCCAGCTAGCCAAATTTTCACAAGTGAGTTTGAAGCTGAACCTGTAGAAGAAGGACCAGCAGTAAACGTCGTTCGTACAAAACACGTTAGCTTGAAACCGATGGATCTTGACGAAGCGCTTCTTCAAATGGACCTTTTGGGACATGATTTCTTTATCTACACAGATGCTGAAGATGGTGTAACAAACATTCTTTATCGTCGTGAAGACGGTGAACTTGGTTTAATCGAAGCCAAATAACCCGTAGAAAAATCCGCTAAATTTTTTAGCGGATTTTTTAATTTACCTATTGACATAGGAAGCGATAGATGATAAATTAATATAGTTGCTGCTTGAGAGCGAGCCTTTCAAGAGACTTAAGTTAATAACAAAAAAACTTAAAAAAAGTTATTGACAAAAGCGATTGGC
>NZ_JAWVPQ010000005.1:0-123149 GCF_046592795.1 Streptococcus sp. TATVAM-FAB8 | reverse complement strand
AATCTGTATTAGCTTTTTTCTAAAATTATCCAAAAGATTTTTTTAGAAAAAACAGTGTAATCTTTTTGTAACAAAAAACTGGTTATAAGCAAGTTTTTGGGAAATGTTTATTTTATCAAAGGGGAAAGATATTATGAAAAAAGGTAACTTTAATCAAAGAGCACAACGCTTTTCAATTCGTAAATATAGCATTGGAGTTGCATCTGTTTTGGTAGCAAGTGTGCTATTTATGGGAGGACATGTTGTAGCAGCTGAGGATATGTTGTCAGCGGATACCATGTTACAAGAACAAGTCATTCAATCAGGTAATAATCAGGTAGTAACTAACGAAAATACTAAGCAGGAAACAAGTGAGGAAGAGCTTGTTTCTAAAATCAATCAGCCCAGTGAAGTGCCTGATATCGGTGATAAAGAAGAAACTGTGAATGCTGATCAAAACCTAGCTTTAAAGGATGATCAAGTATCTACAAAAGAAAATCAGCCAGAACAAGAGACTGTTGTTAGCGAAGAAATTAATCAGTCAGCGGACTTTCCTGAAACTGTCACTGTTGATGCGGCTGATTTAGTAGGTGAAGCAAAAGCCAATCAAGAGTCATTTGTTAGAGAATCAAAAGTGTCTGTCACTGCTCGAAGTAATTTGCCAAGCCAAGGTTATTACACTTATTCTCAAAAGACAGAAGTAAAAAATGAACCGAGTGCCTCAGCTCCAGTTGCTTTTTATGCTAACGCTGGTGACCGTGTCTTTTATGACCAAGTCTTAACACGAGACGGTTATCAATGGATTTCTTATAATTCTTATTCAGGTCAACGCCGTTATGCTGCTATTTCTAAATTAACAGCTGAAGTTGTTCAAAAATTATCTGGCTCACTTAATTTTCAAAATGTGACAAGCCAAGGCTTTGATGTCCTAGTAACAAATATCTCAGATCCTAAGGAGATTACAAGTGTTAAAGTTCCTGTTTGGACTGTTAAGGACGATCAAGATGATATTATTTGGTACGACGCCACTAGACAAGGTAATGGTGATTACAAAGTCCATGTGAATATAGTGGATCATAAAGGTGAAACAGGAACCTACAATGTTCACTTGTATTATCAAGAAAGCGATGGACATCTTCAAGGGGTAGCGGCTAAGCAAGTAACTTTACCAGAAAAAACAGTTGGTGCCAAGACAATTCCAGCTCAAGGTTCTTACGTATTTCAAAATACAGTAGAAGTAAAAAATGAAGCTCGTATGTCAGCACCGACAGAATTTACCTTTGAAAAGGGTTATAAATTAGATTATTACGACCAAGTTTTAGAGGCTGATAATCATCAATGGATTTCTTACGTCAGCCATGGTGGCGTTCGTCGCTATATTCCAATTGCAACTTTGACAAATCAAAAAACAACAGGAGATATTTCGGTTAATAATCATGCTAACGGTGATTTTGATGTGGTTATTTCGAATATTTCAGATGCCAATGGTGTATCAGCCGTCAAGGTTCCTATCTGGACCGTTAAGAATGACCAAGACGATATCATTTGGTACGATGGTGCCAAACAAAACGATGGGACTTATAAGGTAACTGTCAAACTTTCAGACCATCGTAATGAACGAGGAGCCTATAATATTCACCTTTATTATGTAGAATCAAATGGTCAGCTGCAAGGTGTTGCGGGAACTCAAGTGACGATTCCTGAAGCAAGATTGTCGGGCGATTTACACATTAGCAATCAGTCTGCAGCAGGTTTTGATATTTTGGTAACTAATGTGTCTAATCCTGGTTCACTGAAAGCAGTTAAGGTACCTGTCTGGTCAACGCAGGGAGGACAAGATGACATTATTTGGTACACTGCAACTAAACAAGCTGATGGTAGTTATAAGACAAGGGTTAATGTTAGTGACCATAAAAATAATTATGGTGAGTACAATATCCACCTTTATTATGAGCAAGCAGATGGTTCTCTGAAGGGTGTCGGTGGTGTTAAAACAACCCTTGAAGCACCTAAGACACCAGCAATGCCACAAAGTGGGACTTATACTTTTACAAGTTTAAAAGAGGTCAAGAGTCAACCGCGTTTATCAGCACCAACAGAATTCACGCTTGATGCAGGTTACCAAGTCCGCTATGACAAGGCTTTGTATGCGGATGGTCATCAATGGATTTCTTATCTTAGCTATGGTGGTTTAAGACGTTACGTTTTAATAGATTAAAAGGAGAAGGGGCTTCTACCAGTGCTTAAACTGGTAGAGGTAGAGTTTAGGAAAAGGGAAAATGAGAAAGAAGTTTTCAAAAAAGGTTCTTATCTTACTTTTGACTTTTACTAACCTAGTGGTTGGTTATGGTCTGTGTCGACAACTGATGGTTACTCATCAAGAATCTGAGGTTAAACTTGATGAGTATGCTTTTGAAAAAAGCATGAAGAAAACTCAGAAGAAAATTTATCCTGACTTGTCAAAGTATGATCATTTAAGTATTTTAGTGTCAATTTCACAGCAGAAAATGATTGTTTATTCTAAAAATGATGTCATTTTTAAAACCAAAGTATCGACTGGCGCTAAAGATACGCCAACACCAACGGGGAAATTTGCTATCGAGGCAGAACGTGGTGACTTTTCTTATGATGATAGTTTGAACCGAGGTGTTTGTTACTGGGTATCCTTTAAAGACCATGGAGCATGTCAGTTTCAAAGTCTTCCGACGGATTGGAAAGGAAAGGTCTTGAAAGGAGAGACGAAAAAACTCGGAAAGGCATGTACTGATGGGAATGTAAGGTTATCAAAAGAAGATGCCAAGTGGCTTTTTGAGAACATGCCAGAAGGAGTTATCGTTAGTGTGCATTAGTTAGAGGTCCTAGAATTAGAAAAAATTTTCGATTTTCAATAGAGCCGCTTTTGAATTTCTAGGCTCGAGAAAAAACTGTCCACTGGACATAACTCACTTTTGAATTTCTAGGCTCGAGAAAAAACTGTCCACTGGACATAACTCGCTTTTGAATTTCTGGGCTCGAGAAAAAACTGTCCACTGGACATAACTCGCTTTTGAATTTCTGGGCTCGAGAAAAAACTGTCCACTGGACAGTTTTTTTCTGCTATAATAGTAAATGATATGCAAAATTTGTATGAAGTCAAAAATACTATGGAAAGGAGCCTGTCATGTCAGATTATTTAAGTGTTTCAACCTTAACTAAATACCTTAAATTAAAGTTTGATCGCGATCCTTATTTGGAGCGGGTTTATTTGACAGGTCAGGTTTCCAATTTTCGACGTCGTCCAACGCATCAGTACTTTTCTTTGAAAGATGAAAATGCAGTGATTCAAGTGACGATGTGGGCAGGGACTTTTAAAAAACTTGGTTTTGAGCTTGAAGAAGGTATGAAAATCAATGTTGTGGGACGTGTCCAACTTTATGAACCGAGTGGGTCATATTCTATTATTATTGAAAAGGCAGAACCAGACGGTATTGGTGCTTTAGCGCTGCAATTTGAACAGTTGAAGAAGAAATTAGCAGAAGCTGGCTACTTTGATGAGCGTCATAAGCGTCAACTGCCTCAATTTGTGAAGAAAATTGGTGTGGTAACCAGTCCAAGTGGAGCGGTTATTCGAGATATTATCACGACTGTCTCTCGTCGTTTTCCTGGGGTTGAGATTTTACTTTTCCCGACAAAGGTTCAAGGAGAAGGTGCTAGTCAGGAAGTGGCTGCTAATATCGCCAAAGCAAACGAACGTGATGACTTAGATCTTTTGATTATTGGTCGTGGTGGAGGTTCTATCGAGGACTTGTGGGCTTTTAACGAAGAAATTGTTGTTCAAGCGATTTTTGAATCTCGTTTGCCAGTCATTTCGAGTGTGGGACACGAGACGGACACGACATTGGCAGATTATGTTGCCGACCGTCGTGCAGCGACTCCGACAGCGGCTGCTGAACTTGCGACACCTGTGACTAAGGCTGATATTATTTCTTGGATTGCTGAACGTGATAATCGTATCTATCAAGCTGCTCTACGTCGCATTAAGCAAAGTCAAGAACGTCTTGATAAATTAGCTAATTCAGTGATTTTTAGACAGCCAGAGCGTTTATATGATGGTTATGTTCAAAAACTGGATCGCTTGGTCATGTCCTTGACAAATACCATGCAAAATCAATTTAGCCAAGCTAAACAACGTCAAGAGTTATTACATCAGCGTTTACTTGCTTTGGATTTTGATAGTCAGATTAAGCATTACAAAGACAATTTGCAAAGTTTAAGACGCTTATTGTTATCAAATATGACTAGTCAATACGATAGTAAGTTAGCTCGATTTGAAAAGGCACAAGATGCCTTATTGTCCCTTGATACTAGCCGTATTATTGCTAGGGGCTATGCGATGGTGCAAAAAGATGATAAAGTCATCTCAAGTGTGACCGATGTCAATCTAGGAGACAAATTGACGGTTCAATTAAAAGACGGTCAACTCGAAGTGGAGGTAAAAGATGCCAAGTAAAAAAACATTTGAAGAAAATTTACAAGATTTAGAAGCGATTGTAACAAAACTTGAAAACGGCGATGTGGCTCTTGAAGACGCTATTGCTGAATTTCAAAAAGGAATGCTTCTTTCGAAAGAATTGCAAAAAACACTAGATTCAGCTGAAAAAACACTTGTTAAAGTGATGCAAGCTGACGGAACTGAAACAGAAATGGATGCCTAATGGATAAAGTAAGTAAAATTGGTCAAGCCATTCATCGATATTACGAACAAAAAGATTTAGTATCACCAGATTTGATTGAGTCAATCTTGTATTCTGTTGATGCTGGGGGCAAACGTATCCGTCCATTGATTTTTCTGGAATTGCTAGAAGGTTTTGGAATTTCTTTGACAGATGCTCATTATGATGTGGCTGCCGCTCTTGAAATGATTCACACAGGTAGTTTGATTCATGATGATTTACCTGCCATGGATGATGATGATTATCGTCGCGGACGCTTAACAAACCACAAAAAATTTGATGAAGCAACAGCGATTTTGGCTGGAGATAGTCTCTTTTTAGACCCATTTGATTTGGTGGCAAATGCTGCGCTAACAGCTGACATCAAAATTCGTTTGATTGCAGAATTATCACATGCTTCAGGAACTTATGGTATGGTTGGTGGTCAAATGCTTGATATGAAAGGTGAAGAACGCAAACTCAACCTTTCAGAATTGCAATTGATTCATGCAAATAAGACAGGAAAATTATTAACCTTCCCTGTTGTGGCGGCTGGTATTGTTGCAGGAGTAGCTACTGAAGAACTTGAGGAGCTGCGCAAAGCAGGAAGCTTGATTGGGCTTGCTTTCCAAGTTCGCGATGATATTTTAGATGTGACAGCAAGTTTTGAAGAAATTGGAAAAACACCGAAAAAAGATTTACTAGCTGACAAAGCGACTTACCCAAGCTTACTTGGTTTAGATAAGTCTTATGAGATTTTAAATCAATCGCTTGACCAAGCGCTAGCGATTTTCAAAAACCTCTCAGCCACTCATGGCTTACATGCAGAAAAAATCACAGAAATGATAGAAAGGTTACGACTAAATGCCTAAGGAAAGAGTTGATGTACTAGCCTATAAACAAGGGCTTTTTGAGACACGTGAGCAGGCAAAACGTGGAGTAATGGCTGGTCTAGTGGTCAATGTTATTAACGGCGAGCGCTACGACAAACCAGGTGAAAAAATTGATGATGCAACAGAATTAAAACTAAAGGGTGAAAAATTAAAATACGTCAGCCGAGGTGGACAAAAACTTGAAAAAGCTTTGCAAGTTTTTGAGATTTCTGTTGATGGTCAAACAACGATTGATATTGGTGCTTCAACAGGTGGTTTCACAGACGTGATGCTACAAAATGGTGCAAAATTGGTTTATGCTGTTGATGTGGGAACCAACCAATTGGTTTGGAAACTACGTCAAGACGAACGTGTGCGTAGTATGGAACAATATAATTTCCGCTATGCTGAATTGGCTGATTTTACCGAAGGGCAACCAACTTTTGCTAGTATCGATGTCAGTTTTATTTCGCTGAATTTGATTTTGCCAGCACTTCATAATATTTTGGCTGATGATGGTCAAGTGGTAGCTCTTATCAAACCACAATTTGAAGCTGGACGTGACCAAATCGGAAAAAATGGAATCATCCGTGACAAGGCTGTGCACCAAAAAGTTTTGGAAACTGTGACAAGTTTTGCTGTCGATTTCGGATTTACAGTTAAAGGGCTTGATTTCTCGCCTATCCAAGGTGGACATGGTAATATTGAATTTTTGGCGCATTTGCAAAAATCAGCTGATGCGAAAAATTTAGTTGCTGCTATGATTCCAGAAATTGTTGAAAAAGCGCATAAGGAATTTAAAGATGAAAAAGAGTGAACGTTTAGAATTAATTAAAAAGATTGTTGCTGAAAATGCTGTCGAAACACAGCATGATTTGCTAAAGTTGCTTGAGGCTGAAGGACTCACTTTGACACAGGCTACCATTTCTCGTGATATGAATGAGATTGGTATCATCAAAGTGCCGTCAGTTGATGGACCATACATTTATGGCCTTTCAAAAGATAAAACTAAAAAAGTTGGACAAGTGTCTGTTCCAATTAAAAGCACTGTCCTTGCAGTTTCAGAGGAAACTGCAGGTCTTGAAAACATGATTAATCTTGATGTCATTCCAGGAAACAGCCGCTTAATCAAACGTTTCTTGTTGGAAGATTTCAAAGATAGTCTTTTTAGCGTTATTGCTGATGATGATAGTTTGTTAGTGGTCGCAAAAACAGCAGAAGATGCTGCAGCCATTCGCCAAGAAGTTCGTAAATGGATGTCTGACCACAAATAAGAAAGGTCGTTCTATGCTTTTAGAAATTTCCATTAAAAATTTTGCCATCATTGAAGAAATCTCATTGACTTTTGAAAATGGCATGACCGTTTTGACGGGTGAAACTGGTGCAGGGAAGTCTATTATTATCGACGCCATGAATCTCATGCTTGGTGCGCGTGCGAGTCTTGATGTCATCCGTCACGGGGCAAATAAAGCTGAAATTGAAGGTCTGTTTTCAGTTGGTGAAAATGCTGCGCTCACGCAAATTCTGGAAGAAAACGGCATTGAAGTTACGGAAGAATTAATTATCCGTCGTGAAATTTTGCAAAATGGTCGTTCAATTGGTCGCATTAATGGTCAGATGGTTAATTTGACAACTCTTCGAGCTGTTGGTCAATATTTGGTTGATATTCATGGCCAACATGACCAAGAGGAACTAATGAAGCCAAATATGCATATTCACATGCTTGATGAGTTTGGAGACGGTCATTTTGCTGCGGTTAAAAAGCATTATCAAGAACTTTTTGAAAGTTACCGTCGCTTGCGTAAACGTGTTTTAACCAAGCAAAAAAATGAGCAAGAACATAAGGCTCGTATCGAAATGCTGGAATTTCAAATTGCAGAGATTGAAGCAGCTGCCCTAAAATCAGGTGAAGACCAAGTTCTAAACCAAAAACGTGATAAATTGTTAAATCACAAACATATCGCAGACACATTAACCAATGCTTATGTCATGCTTGATGATGAAGAGTTTTCAAGTTTGTCAAACATTCGTTCAGCTATGAACGACTTGATGACCTTGGAAGAATTCGATGCGGATTACAAAGATATGTCATCAAATGTTTCTGAAGCTTATTATATTTTAGAAGAAGTGACTAAGCACTTAGGTGATGTTATTGATGAGCTTGATTTTGATGCTGGCAGTCTTCAACAAATTGAAGCTCGTTTAGAAGTGATTTACAGCATTACTCGAAAATACGGTGGCAGTGTTGATGATGTTTTGGATTATTACGAGAATATCACTAAAGAGTACAATCTTTTGACCGGCAATGATGAGTCATCTGATGATATGGAAAAAGAGCTCAAACGCTTGGAAAAAGAATTGATTGTTGCTGCTGAAAACCTTAGCCAAGAACGTCATCGATTAGCTAAAAATTTGGAAGCTGAAATCAAGCAAGAACTGGCTGATTTGTACATGGAAAAGGCTGATTTTCAAGTGCAATTTAGCAAGGGAAAATTCAATCGTGATGGGAATGAAGCTATTGAATTTTACATTTCAACTAACCCTGGTGAAGGTTTCAAGCCTTTGGTTAAGGTAGCCTCTGGTGGTGAAATTTCACGTTTAATGTTAGCTATAAAATCTGCCTTTTCACGTAAAGAAGACAAGACAAGTATTGTCTTTGATGAGGTTGATACAGGAGTTTCTGGACGTGTAGCGCAAGCTATTGCCCAAAAAATCTATAAAATCGGTAGTCACGGGCAAGTTTTGGCGATTTCACACTTGCCACAAGTGATTGCGATTGCGGATTATCAATTCTTTATTGAAAAACGTAGTGATGAAAATACAACTGTTTCAACAGTGCGTTTGTTAAGTGAAGAAGAGCGTGTGGAAGAAATTGCAAAAATGCTTGCTGGTAGTGATATTACGGAAATGGCGCGTGAACAAGCGCGTGAATTGCTAAAGAAATAAAATAGGAGCCTCAGGGCTTCTTTTTTTGTCTTCTAAAACCTGGTTGATAAAATGTCCCCCAACTGCTAAAAATTTGGTATAATGGTTGTTAGGATAAATTTTGATATAAAGTTTTGAAAGTATGATAGGATAAAAAATGAGTAAAATTAAAATTGTTACAGATTCATCTTTAACGATTGAACCAGAATTAGTAGAAAAATATGATATTACAGTTGTGCCATTGTCAGTTATGATTGATGGTGTTGTTTATTCTGATAACGACATGAAAGAGGAAGGAAAATTCCTCAACTTGATGCGTAACAGCAAAGAATTGCCTAAGACAAGTCAACCCCCTGTTGGTGTGTTTGCAGAAGTTTACGAAAACTTGATGAAAAATGGTGCTGAGCACATTGTTTCAATTCACATCACGCACACCCTTTCTGGAACTGTTGAGGCAGCCCGTCAAGGAGCTAACCTTGCTGGAGCAGACGTAACGGTTATCGATTCAACATTTACAGACCAATGTCAAAAATTCCAAGTGGTGCAAGCTGCCAAATTAGCCCAAGAAGGTGCAAGCTTAGAAGAAGTTCTTGCAAAAGTTGAAGAAGTTCGTCAAAAATCAGAACTTTACATTGGTGTTTCAACTCTTGAAAATTTGGTTAAGGGTGGACGTATTGGACGTGTTACAGGTCTTCTCAGCTCACTACTTAACATTCGAGTGGTTATGGAAATGATTGATTGCGAATTGAACACAGTTATCAAAGGTCGTGGTGTTAAAACATTTAACAAATGGCTTGATAGCTTTATTGAGCATGCACAAACATCTGGCAAGAAAGTCGCTGAAATCGGTATTTCATACTGTGGAACGGCTGATATGGCAAATGGCTTTAAAGAAAAGCTGCAAGTTTTGGGTGCTCCAATCGCTGTTTTAGAAACTGGTTCAATCATCCAAACGCACACTGGTGAAGACGCTTTTGCGGTTATGGTACGCTATGAATAAGAAAAAGAATTTTTTAACTGGGTTTGCTTTCTTTTTAGCAAGCCTTCTTCTGTTTATCGCCGTTTTTAATATTTTGATTCCAAAATCAGATCAAGAATTAACCAAAAAGGATTTCTTAGCTCAGAAAACAAAGTCATTTCATTATGTGGCTATCGGTGATTCCTTGACCGAAGGGGTTGGCGATACAACTAATCAAGGTGGTTTTGTCCCAATTCTATCCCAAAGTTTAACAGATACTTATCATTATCAAGTCACACATGATAATTATGGGGTTTCAGGAAATACCAGTAACCAGATTTTGACACGAATGAAAGATAAGCAAGACATCCAAAATTCCTTAGCTAAAGCTGATATGATGACCCTAACCGTTGGGGGGAATGATGTTATGGCCGTCATTCGCAAGCATTTGACGAAATTATCTGTGGCGACCTTTAAAAAGCCTACCAAATCATATCAAGAACGTTTACGTCAGATTATTGAGCTAGCTCGTTCAGAAAATGAAGATTTGCCAATTTATATTTTGGGAATTTATAATCCTTTTTACTTGAATTTCCCTGAAATGACGGAGATGCAAGAAATTATCAATGATTGGAATGATGCTACTGAGAGCGTGACAAAAGAGTATCATCATGTTTACTTCGTTCCAATCAATGATCAACTTTATAAAGGAATTGATGGTCAAGAAGGAATCGTGTCAACATCTGGTGACCAAACAACGGTTATCAACGATGCTTTGTTTAGTGGTGACCATTTCCACCCGAATAATATTGGCTATCAAATTATGTCAGACGTAACAATGGAGAAAATCAATGAAACTAAAAACGAATGGAACAAAGACTAACTGGTGGAAGTGGGCGTGTCTCCTCATTTTAGCTATTAATGTGGCTTTTGTGGGAGTGATTGCTAGCCGCTTAATTCAAGTTAGAGAACCAGCAGCACAAACGATTACTTCAAAAAAGGTTAAAAGTGTCAAAGTTGGAACAGTTTCAACGACACGTGAGCAATTGAATGATACGGTTGCTGCTTATTTGAAAGATTATCAAACAAAAAATTCGTCTTATAATGTTTACGCAACTTCATCAGCGATTTTGTTTGAAGGAACTTATACTTTTTTAGGTTATGAAGTACCACTTTATATTTATTTCCAACCAAGTCGCCTAGAATCGGGAGCTATTCAGCTAAAAATCACCTCATTTTCAGTTGGGACACTAACATTGCCAGAATCAGAAGTTTTGAAATACTTAAAATCAAGTGTAGACCTTCCAAATTTTGTGGAAGTTTTGCCAAAAGAGTCTGTTATTAATATCAATATTCAGAGCATAAAAAACGATGCAGGTATCTTTTTGAAAGCGACAACAATCGATCTTGTGGGCGATCAATTTAACTTTGATATTTACAAGAAAAACAGCTAATTAAACGTTTAATACTTGACCTTAAGCCTTTTTTTGGGTATCATAGACTTTGTTAAAGTGTTAACGCTTAGAAATTAATTGGAGGATTTGTTAAATGGCTAACAAACAAGATTTAATCGCTAAAGTTGCAGAAGCAACTGAGCTTACTAAAAAAGATTCAGCAGCAGCTGTAGATGCAGTATTCTCAGCAATCGAAAGCTTCCTTTCTGAAGGCGAAAAAGTTCAATTAATCGGTTTTGGTAACTTTGAAGTTCGCGAACGCGCAGCTCGTAAAGGTCGTAACCCACAAACTGGTGAAGAAATTGAAATTGCAGCTTCAAAAGTACCTGCATTCAAAGCTGGTAAAGCACTTAAAGACGCTGTAAAATAATTACATAGAAAAGAACCTTGTCATATCAACCTTTGTTGAGTCTGGCAAGGCTCTTTTTTTCTTGTAAAGAGGAAAAGTTTTACAGTAATAAGTCAAAGTAATCCATGCTTTTATGTTATAATCGAACATAGAAATATCGTGAACTTACGTGTGATAAATGTAAAGAAAGAGTTAAATCATGGATAAAACACTTTTGTTAGTTGTTATTTTTTTAGGGGCGTTTTCACTTTTTAAAGCAGTGATGTTAATTATGGTGGGGCTTGCCATGAAACCAAAAGTTGATGAAAACGGAAATGTCATCGCTCAAGATCAAGCAGAAGAAGATGATAAAACAAGCCCAGGCGAAGACGACAGTGATTTTTGGGATAATTGGTAAAGAATAAGGAAGTTGGGGTGAGAGCTGATTTCTCAGCCGATTATGGCTAAGTTAGCAGTGAGTACTTGCTTAAAAATTGTCTGAAGTTGGAAATCTAGCTTGTAAAGGAAACTAAGTCACTTAAAGTTGGCAATCACTGTTTTTATATTTTTGACAATCATTTTTAAAAATTTATCTCCAGATTGTTGAAATGCGTATTTTTATTACAATTTTATAAATTGAGAGGTTGAGTATTTTTGACTTAGCCTCTTTAAAAGCCCAAAAATAGCGCCTTTGTGGCGCTATTTTTTTGAGCAAGTCATTTGAAAAAGATGTTGATTTTGAGAGAAATTTACTGTGATTATATCCATTTTCAAGAATTTACTTAATATTTTAAATAAAATTTCTATTGCCCAAATTAAAAAAAATCTATATAATGGATTGTATGGAAAAAAATAAAGAAAAAACATTTTTTGGACAGCCTAAGGCTTTGTTTACTTTATTCCAAACAGAACTTTGGGAACGATTCTCGTATTATGGAATGCGTGCAATCTTAATTTACTATTTGTACGCATCTGTTACTTCAGCTAACGCAGGGTTAGGACTTCCTAAGCCACAAGCAATGGCTATTGTAAGTATCTATGGAGCTCTTGTATACCTTTCTGGTATTATTGGTGGATGGTTTGCAGACCGCGTCCTCGGCGCATCTCAAACAATCTTTATCGGTGGTATTCTTATTACCCTAGGGCACGTCGTTTTAGCTCTTCCGTTTGGCTTGACGTCTCTTTTCATCTCACTATTCTTGATTATCTTGGGAACAGGGATGTTGAAACCAAACATTTCAAATATGGTTGGTCACTTATATGAACCAGACGATCCTCGTCGTGACACAGGTTTCAATATCTTTGTTATCGGTATCAATATCGGTTCATTGCTTGCTCCTATCGTAGTAGGAACAGTTGGACAAAGTATCAACTATCACTTAGGTTTCTCTCTTGCCGCTATTGGTATGGTATTTGCTCTATTTGTTTATTGGTATGGACGAATGAAGCAATTCCCAGAAATTGGAAACAAACCTTCCAATCCATTAACGACAGCAGAGAAAAAAGGGTTAGCAATCAAATCAGTTATTGGTTTTGTTATCTTAGCTGTTGCTGGAACATTACTTTACCAAGCAAGCCCAGCTAAATTCGTTGATAACGTCATCAATATTCTATCAATGGCTGGTATCTTCATCCCATTTATCTACTTTATCTTGATGTTCGCATCTAAAAAAGTTTCAAGTACAGAACGTAAGCAATTGTTGGCTTACCTTCCATTGTTCTTGTCTTCTATCGTTTTCTGGTTAGTTGAAGAACAAAGTGCGACAGTTATTGCTGTCTGGGGTGAAACTCGTACAAACTTGCATCCAACAATCTTTGGTATTAACCTTTACATTGACCCTTCATGGTATCAATTGCTTAATCCATTGTTCATCGTTATTTTGACACCATTATTTGTTTGGATTTGGAACAAAATGGGTGAACGTCAACCATCAGCGGTTACAAAATTTGGATTAGGATTGTTGTTAACTGGTGTGTCATACATGATCATGGCTTTGCCAGGTATGTTGTATGGAACAAACAACCGTGTAAGCTTTATCTGGTTGGTAGTAATGTTTGCCGTTCAAATGGCTGGTGAGTTGTTAGTTTCTCCAGTAGGTCTATCTGTTTCAACTAGACTTGCACCACTTGCATTCCAATCACAAATGGTTGCACTTTGGTTCTTGGCAGACTCAACTTCACAAGCAGTGAATGCTTTGATTACACCATACTTTACTAAAGACACAGAAGTAGCATTCTTCGGTATCTTAGGACTTGTATGTCTTGGTATTGGTGCTTTGTTGCTACTTATCAAAAAACCAATTTTGAACTTAATGCGTAATAATTAATCTTTTAGGAACTCTTTCTCTTATGAGAAGAGCTTCTATGTCAACTGTAGGAGGTGGCAAATCCTAAAAAGAGTGAGGACAACATGTCCTTGCTCTTTTTGTTTTTTTATTAGTCGATATATTTCAATTTGCCACGGAAGTCTTCTAGGGTTTCATAACCTTTTTCTTCCATGATAGCTTTAAGTTCTTCTGTGATGCGGGCAAAGGCAGCAGGACCTTCTTGGTGAAGAATTGTTCCTAGTTGAACCATACTTGCACCACACAAGATGTGTTCAAACGCGTCACGACCAGATTTGACACCACCAGTTCCAATGATTTGGATAGAAGGATTTAGGCGGTTGTAAAAGGCATGGACATTAGCAAGGGCAGTTGGTTTTACATAATCACCACCGATGCCACCAAAACCATTTTTAGGTTTGATAACAACAGTTTCATCGTCAACCACCAAACCATTTCCGACTGAGTTGATGCAGTTAACGAAAGTTAGTGGAAATTGATTGAAGATAGCTGCCGCACGGTCAAAGTGTGCGATGTCAAAATATGGAGGCAGTTTAACTCCAAGAGGTTTTGTAAAGTATGTGAAGATATCTTTTAAAATTCGTTCAGTTGTTTCAAAATCATAAGCAATTTGTGGCTTACCTGGGACATTTGGACAAGAAAGGTTTAGTTCTACAAGTCCTTGGTAGTCAGATTCTTGAACTGTTTTTAAGATAGTATGTGTTTCTTCTTCAGACATACCAACAAGTGACAAGAAGTGATTTTTACTATTTGGTGTGTTTTGGAGTTCAGTAACGTAGTCAAGATAATATTGGAAACCATTGTTTGGTAGTCCCATAGAATTGATTGAACCAAGAGCTGTATCAGCGTAACGCGGTTCGGGATTTCCTGGACGCGCAGCCAATGTTCCAGTTTTTGTGACGAAAGAGCCTGCAGCAGAAGCCTCAATTTCAGCTAATTCTTCTCGAGTCATACAATAAACGCCAGCAGCGTTCATCAAGCAGTTGTCAAAATCGAAAGCTCCAATTTTTGTTGCAGTTGAAACCATAAAGTCCTCCAAAAATCTATTATCACACAATAGTGAATTTTCTGATATTACAAGAAACATTTTACTATTTCAGTAACCTGAAAGCAAGTGTTTTTCCGAACAATCTTGAAAATATTATAAAAAACAGAAAGATTTTGCGTAATTTTTGATACTTTTTCTGTTTTTTATCTTGTTAATAGACTGAAAAAATGAAAAATACCTCTCGAATTAAACAAAGTTAGTTCATGCTTGCATAGTTTTTGTGAAAGTGATAAACTGATTACAGTAGAACATTTGAGTAATTGTTCAAGTGTTTTATAAAAGATATTGGAGATAATTAAGATGATTGAGACTAATGAATCACAAAAATTGCTAAAAGGTGATTTGCTAACGGATGTTTCCAGCTTTTTTAAGGCGTTAGGAAACACGACTCGTTTGCAAATTATTTCTTGTTTAAGCAAGGGAGAGTTAAAATCTAGTGAATTAGCAGAAATTTTAGAGATGACGCCATCAGCGATTTCACATCAGTTGACTATGCTAAAAAATCTCAAGATTGTTTCTGTTCGACGCGAAGGGAAAAATCAGATTTATGCCCTTGCTGATAAGCATATTAGCCAAGTTTTGGAGTCTGTTGTAGAGCATTATCAGGAGGATTAATCATGTCACATAAACATAAAAAGAAGCTCGCTCGCATCTTGCTAGCAGCGCTAGTTTTTCTTGTCGTTTTCCTTGTGGTTCGCTTGAACCATCTGGGCTTAGTCGTTCAAGCTCTCTTATATGCCATTCCATTTTTAATGGCTGGTTATGACGTTTTGAAAAAAGCCTTGGTAAAAATAAGTCAAGGGAAAGTCTTTAGTGAACATTTTTTGATGTCACTAGCGACACTTGGAGCATTTGCTCTTAGTTTTATGACTGGTGAGGCTGAATTTGCTGAAGCAGTATTTGTAATGATCTTCTACCAAGTTGGTGAATTCTTTGAGCATATTGCTGAAGGTAGCAGTGAAAAATCAATCTCAGAATTGCTAGATTTGAGACCTAGCCTTGTTCATTTGGAAGAAGGTGGTCAAACGGTTGATGTTGATCCGAAAGACTTACAAGAAGGCCAAGTGATTGTGATTCAACCTGGGGAGAAGGTTGCGATTGATGGTATCTTGGTTTCTGGTGAGTCTTCAGTTGACACAGCAGCTTTGACAGGAGAAAGTTTACCACAAAGTGTTCAGGTTGGTGACCAAGTTCTCTCAGGGATGATTAATATGACTGGTGTGATTCGTGTTAAAGTTTTGCATCGTGTTGAAGATTCTACTTTGAGTAAGATTTTAGATTTGCTTGAAAATTCAACAGCCAATAAATCAAAGAGCGAACGTTTTATGACTAAGTTTGCAGAAGTTTACACGCCAACGGTAGTTATTGCTGCTTTGATTTTAGCTTTCTTACCGCCAGTATTTTCAGGTGATTTTGTAGGGAACTTTCCAGAGTGGCTGAGCCGTGCGCTTACTTTCCTTGTTATTTCTTGTCCATGTGCTTTGGTCATTTCTATTCCGCTTAGCTTTTTTGGCGGTTTGGGAGCAAGCTCAAAAGCTGGTGTTCTCATTAAAGGCTCAAACTATCTTGAAAGTTTAGCTTCACTTGAAACGTTGCTTTTTGATAAAACAGGGACTTTGACAGAAGGTGTTTTTGAGGTAACGGCTCTTCATTCAGATGATATTAAGAAAGAGCATTTACTACATTTGGCTAGTCACGTGGAACGTTTTTCAAGTCACCCGATTGCTCAATCACTTCGTGAAGCTTATGAAAAAGAAGCAGATGATTGTTCGATTACAGATGTGACTGAAAAATCTGGTTACGGTATTAGTGCTAAGGTAAACGGTCATGATGTGGCTGTCGGAAATACTAAATTTATGGATAGCTTAGGAGCTAAATGGAAACCTTGCCATAAAGTCGGAACGATTGTTCATGTGGCTATTGATGGTGCTTATGCTGGTCATATCGTTATTTCAGATTGCATTAAATCAGATACCAAGGAAGCTCTGGAACAACTTAAAAAAGCTGGAGTGAAAAATCTTGTCATGTTAACGGGAGACCGTCACGAAGTAGCTGAAAAAATTGCTGATGACTTGTCAATGACAGATTACAAAGCGGAGCTATTGCCAGCTGATAAGGTCAGTGAACTGGAAGGCTATTTGTCGAAAAAATCTCCTCGTGCCACAGTCGGATTTGTTGGTGATGGCATTAATGATGCTCCTGTATTAGCTAGAGCTGATATCGGTATCGCCATGGGGGGGCTTGGTAGTGATGTTGCCATTGAAGCAGCAGATGTTGTTGTTATGAATGACCATTTGTCAAAAATTGCGCAGGCTATCAAGATTGCACGCCAGACAATCACTATCGCTAGAGAAAACATTATTTTCTCAATCGGTATCAAGGTTTTAGTCTTGATACTCGCTAGTTTAGGCTTAGCTAATATGTGGCTAGCCATCTTTGCTGACGTTGGTGTGACAGTACTTGCGACCTTGAATGCCATGCGAACAATGAAATTGACATAGAAAATTTTTTGAATTATAATAGCCTTAATCATATAGAAAGCTACCATTTTCGTTAGAAAGTGGGGTGGTATGACCGCAATTGAATCATTCTTTTTGAGAATCGATTGCTGGTCATGCCATTTTTTTTATTTTGAAAAAAATGTGAGTAAATGGTTGGTAATGGCAGAGTCTTTTACAGAAAATTAGCAATTATACTAGCTTTTTTAGAGCTTTTTGGGTAGAATAGTAAGAGTAAACGACTTTTGTCGTAATAATAATTGGTTAAAATGCTGAGCCAAAAATAGTTTAATGATTTGCCATTCTGGTAAGAGTTAAGATCTATTTTTCGCTGTGTATTTATAGCCTTTGGACTATTTTAAAGGAGACTTTATCTAATGGTAAAATTAGTGTTTGCACGTCACGGGCAATCTGAATGGAACAAAGCTAACCTTTTCACTGGTTGGGCTGACGTTGACCTTACAGAAGAAGGTACTAAACAAGCTACTGAAGCTGGTAAATTGATCAAAGAAGCAGGAATCGAATTCGATGTTGCTTTCACTTCAGTTCTTAAACGTGCTATCAAAACAACTAACCTTGCTCTTGAAGCTTCTGACCAACTTTGGGTTCCAGTTGAAAAATCATGGCGCTTGAACGAACGTCACTACGGTGGTTTGACTGGTCAAAACAAAGCTGAAGCTGCTGAAAAATGGGGTGACGAACAAGTTCACATCTGGCGTCGTTCATACGATGTATTGCCACCAGCTATGGCTAAAGACGATCAATACTCAGCACACACTGACCGTCGTTACGCTAACCTTGATGACAAAGTTGTTCCAGATGCAGAAAACTTGAAAGTTACTTTGGAACGTGCCCTTCCATTCTGGGAAGATAAAATCGCTCCAGCTCTTAAAGATGGTAAAAACGTCTTTGTAGGTGCTCACGGTAACTCAATCCGCGCTCTTGTAAAACACATCAAACAATTGTCAGATGACGAAATTATGGATGTAGAAATCCCTAACTTCCCACCACTTGTATTCGAATTTGACGAAAAATTGAACGTTACTGACGAATACTTCTTGGGTAAATAATCTGATAAGAGATTATAAGGCGTAAAGCCCTTGATATGAAAGCATTCTAGGCTAGTCCCTAGGGTGCTTTTTTTGAATTTGTTACCCCTTTTGTTATCAGTTCGGAGAAATTCTGTTTTCGTTCAATTTGTGGTATGATTAGTAGTAAGTATTATATTTTGTAAAGGGGGCTTTTATGAAAGCAGCAGAACGCCGTCAAAAAATTATTGATATTTTGAGTCAGACGCAAGTTCCCATTTCAGCAAGTGTTTTAGCAGGTCAACTTGGTGTGAGTCGCCAAATTATTGTAGGAGATGTGGCTTTGTTGAGAGCAGCTAATCATGATGTCATTTCTACGCCACGAGGTTATGTCTTATCTCAGGCACTTTACTCACACCAGTTTATCGGGAAAATTGCTTGTCAACACGGTCCAGAGCATACTAAAGAAGAATTGGAGAGTGTCATCTCAAAAGGTGGCATTATGGTTGATGTGGAAGTTGAACATCCAATTTATGGGATGCTGACAGCACCTCTTAATATCAAAAGTCAGGAAGATATTGATAACTTTATGGAGAAGGTTGAACATTCAAATGCTACACTCCTTTCATCTTTAACGGATGGTATTCATACACATACCTTGTCATGTCATTCAAAAGATGAATTTGAAGAAATCAAATCTGACTTGTCTGATAAGGGCTTGCTTTTGAAATCAAATTAAAACAGCTACAGGTGTCTTGACACCTGTTCTTTTTTTCTTTATAATAGGCTAGGTCAGTTAGCTACTTTCAAAAAAACGTGTGTATTGCTTGTTAGTTAATTGATTAAAGCTATCGTCATACCTGAGTGATAATTGGGGATCATTCAGGTATTATCATATATAAAAGGAGTTGTCATATGAGACGTCATCAAACTAAGTCTCTTGCTTTTACAGCTATTTTAGTTGCCTTTGGGATTTTAATTCCTATGGTTATGCCGGTTAAGGTTGTCATCGGTCCAGCTTCATTTACACTAGCTAGTCATGTGCCTGTCTTTATGGCTATGTTCATTTCACCGCAAGTGGCTGTTTTAGTCGCTTTGGGAACAAGTCTTGGATTCTTGTTAGCTGGTTTTCCAATTGTCATCGTTTTGCGAGCTGTATCGCATTTGTTGTTTGCAGTCGTTGGTGCTATCATGATTAAAAAACGCCCATCACTGCTTGAAAAGCCAGTTTTGACATTTGGATTAGCTATTTTCTTAAATATTTTACATGGTTTAGCAGAATTCATCGTTGTTCTTGCTTTAACAGCTGGTGCACATACAGGAGCAGCTTATATTTGGTCTTTGGTAGGCTTGATTGGGTTAGGTTCTCTCGTTCATGGAACAATTGATTTTTACATTGCGTATTTCCTTTGGAAATTCTTACGTGATAAAGTTGGCGTTGATTTTTCAGTTGATGCTAAATAGAGTGAAAGGAGTGTTAAATCACTCCTTTTTTGGTGCGCTTTTTTTCTTGAAAAGTGGGGATGTAAAAAAGTGAAAAGTTTTACATTTTGTGTCACTCTCTTTTAAGTAAATTGTGATAAAATATAAAACGAAGCTTTTAATTGTGAGGAAAGAATGTCAGTTAAGAAGAGATTGAGCAAAATCAAAATTGCCAAAAAAACAACCAGTATTACAAAACGTATTTATTTGATTTTTGCAGTTATCGTCGTCTTATTTTCAATTATTATTTTAAGATTGGCACAGATGCAAATTTTAAATAAATCTTTTTACGATGATAAGTTAAATTCATCAACTACCTACAAGGTAACGTCCTCAAGTCCTCGTGGTCAAATTTTTGATGCCGCAGGCAATCTATTAGTATCAAATAATGTTAAACAGGTCGTTGCTTTCACACGTAGTAATACCATCACTGCTGAGGAAATGAAAAACTTGGCAAAAACGCTATCGACCTTGGTTGATTTTACAGAAACAAATGTTACAACACGTCAGAAAAAAGATTATTATTTAGCTGATTCAGACACTTATGCTAAGGTAGTCAAGAGTCTTCCAAATAATCAAAAATATGATAATTATGGTAATAACTTAACAGAATCAAAAGTTTATGCCAATGCTGTCAAGGCTGTAACGGATGATGAGATTAATTATTCAGAAGACGAATTGAAGTTGGTGTACATTTTCAGTCAGATGAATGCTGCCTCAACTTTCAGTACGGTTAACTTGACGACTGGTGATTTGACAGATGAGCAAATTGCTTATATCACAGCTAACCGTTCTAAATTATCAGGCATTTCGATTGCAACTGATTGGGATCGTCAAACATCAACAGGTTCTCTATCAACCCTTATTGGTACAGTTTCTTCAAAACAATCAGGTTTGCCAGCTGAAGAGGCAGAAGAATATCTAGCTAAAGGTTATTCGATGAATGACCGTGTCGGAACATCTTATCTTGAAAAAGCTTATGAAGATGATTTGCAAGGAACACACACAGTTCGTGAAATCACTACCGATAAGAATGGTAACGTTGTGGCAGATGATGTTACTAGCGAAGGTAAAGCTGGTAAGAATTTGAAGTTGACTGTTAACTCTGATTTTCAATCAGGTGTCGAAAATATTTTGAATCAGTATTACGGAGCCTCAATCGCTGCTGGTTTTGCTACTTATTCAGAAGGTGCCTATGCTGTTGCATTGAATCCTCAAACAGGAGCTATTTTAGCCATGGCTGGTTTGTCGCATGACACTGGTTCATCAACAACAACTCTAGACGCTCTTGGAACAATTAATGACCTCTTTGTTCCAGGGTCAGTTGTCAAAGCTGCAACTATCAGTTCAGGTTGGGAAAATAATGCGATTTCTGGTAACCAAGTCATTGCCGACCAGTCAATCAATCTTGCTGGCTCTCCAGCCATTAAATCGTGGTTCACAGGTAGTGGGGCAACGAATATCACAGCTGTTCAAGCCCTTGAGTACTCTTCAAATACTTACATGGTTCAAGTTGCTCTTAAAATGATGGGGCAAGAATATTATTCTGGAATGGCACTTGCCACAACTGGAACAAAAGAAGCTATGGAAGAACTTCGTGCTACCTATGCCGAATATGGTTTAGGAACAAGCACTGGAATGGATTTGCCAGAAACAACGACTGGTTACCTCTCAGAAGATTACAGCCCTGGTAATGTCTTAACAGAAGCCTTCGGTCAGTACGATTCTTACACACCAATGCAACTTGCTCAGTACGCTGCAACAGTCGCAAATGGTGGTAACCGTGTTGCACCACACATTGTCGATAGTGTTTATGATAATGATGGCACAACAGGACTTGGCAACTTGTCTAAAACGATTGATACTAATGTTTTAAACAAAGTTAATATTTCAAGTGATGAAATGGCTCTTCTTCAACAAGGTTTCTATCAAGTGGTAAATAGTACAAGTGGTTATGCTACTGGTACTCACATGCGTGGAAATGTCACTATCGCTGGTAAAACAGGTACTGCCGAAACTTACAAAGAAGATGGTAATGGTAATGTTGTGACAACAGTAAACTTGAGTGTTCTTGCTTACGATTACTCAAAAAATGATGATTCTAAAATTGCGGTTGCGGTTATCATCCCTCACTTGACAAGTGATGATAATCACCCTAACCAATTAATTGCGCGTGACATTATTAACTTGTACATGTCAACATACGCTAATAAATAAAAAAGAAGTTCGAGTCGGCGAAGGTCGGCTCGTGACTTTATCAGAAGAAAGGAGAAAAAATGCTTTATCCAACACCGATTGCAAAGCTAATTGATAGTTTTACAAAGTTACCAGGAATCGGGATTAAAACGGCGACGCGTTTGGCCTTTTACACGATTGGTATGTCTGATGAAGACGTGAATGAATTTGCTAAAAACTTGTTGGCTGCAAAACGAGAATTAACTTATTGTTCAGTGTGCGGGAATTTGACTGATGAAGATCCTTGCCAAATTTGTAATGATCAGACACGTGATCGTTCAGTGATTTTGGTGGTTGAGGATTCAAAAGATGTCTCAGCTATGGAAAAAATCCAAGAATATCACGGACTTTATCATGTCTTACACGGGCTTATTTCACCGATGAATGGTGTCGGTCCTGATGATATTAATTTGAAGTCATTGATTACACGTTTAATGGATAGTGAGGTTAGTGAGGTTATTATTGCAACCAACGCCACCGCAGATGGTGAAGCAACATCTATGTATATCTCACGTGTCCTAAAACCTGCAGGAATCAAAGTAACACGCTTGGCGCGTGGATTAGCGGTAGGTTCAGATATCGAATATGCCGATGAAGTTACCCTACTTCGTGCCATCGAAAACCGAACAGAATTGTAGGATACGAGAAAAGCAGCGAAATGCTGCTTTTTTCTTTGTCATCTTTTCTTCCATCTAATGCCCAATCTTGTTTGAAAGGAGGCTTCTTTTGTGGTATGATAATTAGGAAATTGTAATAGAAAAGGAATTGAACTTGAACTGAGATTTGGCTTATTTTGTGAGGCTTCTTGGTTCGATGAAAAATGTTATTAAGTATATTAAAACTTGGTACCTTTTTTCTGTTCAGGTAATTAAAGTTTATGGCAAAAGAAACGCTTGTTTTACTTTATGGTGGACGTTCTGCGGAACGTGAAGTATCTGTTTTATCAGCTGAAAGCGTCATGCGTGCGATTAATTATGATAAATTCTTTGTGAAAACTTACTTCATCACAAAATCTGGTGATTTTATTAAAACACAAGAATTCTTTAGCAAACCTGCTGATGATGAAAAATTGATGACTAACGACACAGTTGTTGAAAGTCAAAAAATTAAACCAAGTGATATTTATGAACCTGGCGCAGTAGTATTCCCAGTTCTTCACGGACCAATGGGTGAAGACGGTTCTGTCCAAGGTTTCCTTGAAGTTCTTAAAATGCCTTATGTTGGAACTAACATTTTGTCATCAAGTGTTGCAATGGACAAAATTTCAACAAAACATGTCCTTGAATCTGCAGGAGTTCCACTTGTTCCTTACGTGACTTATGTTGAAGGTTCTGATCTTGATGCAGCCGTAGCAGAAGTAAATGACAAATTGACATACCCTGTCTTTGTTAAACCAGCTAACATGGGTTCTTCAGTAGGTATCTCAAAAGCTGAAGATGAAGCAGCACTTCGCTCAGCTATTGACTTTGCTCTTAAATATGATAGCCGTATTCTTATCGAAACTGGTGTTAACGCTCGAGAAATCGAAGTTGGTATTTTGGGAAATGCTGACGTGAAGACAACACTTCCTGGTGAAGTTGTTAAAGACGTTGCTTTCTACGATTACGATGCTAAATACATCGATAACAAAATTACCATGGATATTCCAGCTCATATTGATAGCGACATTATGGAAGAAATGCGTGGCTATGCAACAACAGCTTTTCGTGCTATCGGTGGCTGTGGTTTGTCACGTTGTGATTTCTTCTTGACAGAAGATGGTCATGTTTACCTTAATGAATTGAACACAATGCCTGGTTTCACACAATGGTCAATGTATCCACTTCTTTGGGAAAACATGGGACTTGCTTACTCAGACTTGATTGAAAAATTGGTTGAGTTGGCTAAAGAAATGTTTGAAAAACGCGAAAGCCACTTAATTTAAAACTAAAAAGCACCGCTAGGTGCTTTTTTGCTGCAAAAAAATACCTCAGAGATGGGATAACTCTCTGAGGTTTTTGATTTATAAATTAGCAAGCTTGCGTAGTTCAGGGATGCGCTGCAACCTTGGAACAACAAGCATGATGACGATAATACGAATTGGAATTTCAAAGATTTTTAACCAGCGACCTGCTAGATATTGTGCCCAAAATGGAACGTGAAAATAAATCTGAACAAGCAGTGGTGTGAAGATAAAAGTACTAATCAGCATGGTAACAAGTACTGCCAGAGTGACGTGAAGCCAATCTTTTTTATTTGACCATTTGAGCTCTTTTCCATAGAAGAAAAGTCCATAAAAAAATCCTTGAACAGCTTCCATCAAAGTCCACCAGATAATAAAGTTTCCTTGACCGCTTAAGAGATTATCAACGACATCAAGAATGGCAAAACTAATAAATCCCCAAATAGGGCCAGCAACCATTCCGATAATAGTATTGACAATGAAAGTAAAGCTTACGACCAACTGTTCTGGAATGACTGGAATAGAAAACTTTCCAACAATGAATGCCAGTGCAATTAGCATAGCTAGGGTCACGAGGCGCTTTGATGTGAGTTTTGGTGTTTGAAAAATGTTTTTCATTTTTTGCTCCTTTTTACATTTGAAAACTGGAGCTGTTAAAAAATAACAGCGGATGCAACGATTCACCGCGCAAATTGCTTCGTTGTGTGACGACATCCCATTCACACACACTTAACGCGAATCATCTACTCTGTGTAAGGTTTTATCTCCTTACAGGTTTATTGTATCACAAAAAAGATTCTTTTGAATATGACTTGGAAAATAAATGAAAATGATTACGTAAAAAGATTGAAAATTCTGAAATTAGTCGTATAATGAAGCTGTAAAAATCAAAGGCTTTGCTGATAAAAAGCTTTTTAGTTAAGGAGAAAATGATGGAAAAACTAACTGATTTTTCAAAACAACTTAGTAAATGTTTTACCTTGGTTGTTATTATTTGGGCTTTCTTTAATTATCTCTTACCTCAGACTAGTACCTGGGTTATCCCTAATACATCGTATTTGTTGGGAATTATTCTTTTTGGGATGGGGCTGACACTTAAGACTGAAGATTTTGTTCGTATTTCTAAACGTCCAATTCCTGTCATTCTAGGTACAGTGGCACATTATATTATTATGCCAAGTTTAGCTTGGCTTTTATGTCATCTTTTTCATTTAACAGGAGCAACAGCAGCTGGTGTCATTTTAGTTGGTTCTTGTCCTAGTGGAACGTCTTCTAGTGTAATGGCTTTTTTGTCAGGAGGAGATGTTGCTTTGGATGTTTCTATTGAAATTCTTTCAACACTTCTTGCGCCAATTATGCTTCCTTTATTGTTATCGATTTTAGCAGGGCAATTTATTGCTGTACCAGCAGCAAGTCTTTTTCTTTCAACTTTAAGAATTGTTGTTGTGCCAATCATTTTAGGGGTGTTAGTTCATACACTTTTAGGTAAAAAAATTAATACCATTATTCAGTTGATGCCTCTAATCTCACAAGTAGCGATTCTTTTGATTATTGGAGCTGTTGTTTCTGCTAACCATGCTAATATTTTTACGACTGCAACAGCGCTAGTTATTCCGGTTGTTATGCTACATAATTTATGTGGTTATAGTCTTGGTTTTGCCTTTTCAAAACTTCTTCATTTGAAAGAACCACAACAAAAAGCTATTACATTTGAGGTGGGAATGCAGGACTCAAGTTTAGGTGCAACTTTAGCAATGAAGTATTTTGTTCCTCAAGCAGCTATTCCTTCAACGATTTTTTCAATTTGGCATAATATTTCTGGATCGATTTTATCTTCATGGTGGAAGAATCATTCTAAGGTCCATAAGGAAAATGCTTGAGAGCACTTTATTTTGTGATATAATAAGAGGAGCCAAAAGGCTCTTTTTATAATGGAGATAATAAAAAATGAAACTTAATTTACATGAAGTCGCCAAAGTTGTTGGCGCAAAGAACACTATTTCGGATTTTGATGACGTTCCTCTGAGACAAATTGAATTTGATAGTCGCAAGATTGAAAAAGGCGATTTGTTCTTACCTCTAAAGGGTGCGCGTGATGGACATGACTTTATTGAAACAGCTTTTGAAAATGGAGCTGTTGCAACTTTTTCAGAGCGCGAAGTAGAAGGTCATCCTTATATTTTAGTTGACGATTGTTTAGAAGCTTTCCAAGCTCTAGCAAGTTATTATCTTGAAAAACAACGCGTTGATGTGATTGCAGTAACAGGGTCAAATGGTAAAACAACAACCAAAGACATGATTGCTGCGGTACTTTCAACAGAATATAAAACATACAAAACACAAGGTAATTACAATAATGAAATTGGTTTACCTTATACAGCACTTCACATGCCAGATGATACAGAAAAAATTGTCCTTGAAATGGGACAAGATCACATGGGTGATATTCATCTCTTGTCAGAACTGGCTAAGCCACATATCGGTGTTGTGACTTTGATTGGTGAGGCTCACTTGGAATTCTTTGGCAGCCGTGAGAAAATTGCCAAAGGTAAACTTCAAATCGTTGACGGTATGGACTCAGATGGTATTTTGATTGCACCAGTTGACTCAATTGTTGATCCTTACTTACCAGAAAGTCAAATGGTGATTCGTTTCGGAGACGGTGCTGAGATTTTTGTCAAAGATTTGCAAGAAAGCAAAGATTCGCTTACTTTTACAACCAATGTAATTGACCGTCCAATTACACTTCCTGTTCCAGGAAAATACAATGCTACAAATGCCATGGTAGCAGCTTATGTTGGTAAGTTATTGGCGATTTCAGATGATGATATTGTTGAAGCCTTAGAAAACATCGAATTAACACGTAACCGCACAGAATGGAAAAAAGCGGCTAATGGTGCAGATATCCTGTCAGATGTCTACAATGCTAATCCAACAGCAATGCGTTTGATTTTAGAAACATTCTCTAAAATTCCTGCTAATGAAGGTGGTAAAAAAATTGCTGTGCTTGCTGATATGAAAGAATTAGGTGAGCAATCTGTCGAACTTCACAAGCGCATGATTATGAGTTTGTCACCTGAAACATTAGACACTCTTATTTTCTACGGTGAAGACATTGCTGAACTGGCGCAACTTGCTAGTCAAATGTTCCCACTAGGTAAAGTTTATTACTTTAAGAAAACAGCTGATGAAGATCAATTCGATGATATGCTAAAAACGGTTAAAACAGTTTTACAACCAGCTGACCAAATCTTACTGAAAGGTAGTAATTCAATGCATCTCGCTAAAGTTGTAGAAGCATTGGAAAACTAGTGAGGTGGAGATGGTAGAGAAAAGTGTTAAGGAGGGAAATAAAGACTCGGTTGTTATCTACCGAGCGTTGTATTTCCTTGAATGTTGTATTTTATTTTTAGCGTGGTTTTTAAAACGTTACCCGTTTCCACAACATGTCTTCCTGTTTATGTCTAGCCTGTCAATTATTGGTGGATTTGCTATTTATTTATGGAACTTCCGTCGAACAGGTTTTTCAATTGCTAAAATTTTAGCTGGAATTTTTGCTCTCGCATTTATGATTCTTTTGCCCCCATCAGGCTATCTTGATACAGCAATAGATGATTTAAGCATGATTGTCTTCTTTTTATTGTCGGTAAGTGTTGATAAAGATGATGATAATTTAATCACTGCACTCTTTTATTTCAAGCTAGTCGTGGCTATTATGGTTTTATTGGCTTACAATGGACATCTTATTCATGATGTCTCTGGAATAAGACCACATACAGATATTGTAAGGCACTCTTATGGCTTTATGCATCCAAACTCACTTGGAATGTTTTTCATTACTTTAATTTATGATTTTTCACTGCTTAGAAAGCCTTATCGCTTTGATGGTGGAATAATCATGTTGTTAGCAGCTTTGCTTGTCTTTTCAGTGACGGATTCAAGAACATCATTTTTCATTGCACTTGGTATTATCTTGTGTTATTTCTTGAAACCAATGTTATCGAAAATTAAAGTTTCAGGATATGTTATCATGCCATTTGTTATAGGAATGTTTGCGCTTGGGCTTGCTTTACCGAGATATTTTACACCAGATAATCCTATTTTTGTTACATTGAATCATCTATTTACTGGAAGAACTGGCATCGGTCATGCGTATCTGGAACAATTTGGTCTCAATTGGATGCCGAGAAATATTCCAACATTTACAGAGATTAACGGTGTTCCAATGTATGATGATAGTTTCTATGTTGATGCGCTTTTGCGTCAGGGGATTATTCTTTTCTGCATGTATCCAACCTTCTTATTGGTTCAATTAAAAGGTAAAAAGTTCACGCTTTT
The DNA here is from genome assembly GCF_046592795.1 of Streptococcus sp. TATVAM-FAB8. Lineage (NCBI taxonomy): Bacteria > Bacillati > Bacillota > Bacilli > Lactobacillales > Streptococcaceae > Streptococcus > Streptococcus sp. TATVAM-FAB8. The sequence goes on along the minus strand of NZ_JAWVPQ010000005.1, from coordinate 95,026 downwards.
CCATACCTTGCTTTTCTTGTTGACATTCTTTATTGGTACTATGGAACATTATGGAGCAAGTGTTGAAATTTGCACTATCTTATTGCTGAATTATTTTGCGGTTTCTGGTGATAAGCTAGAGGAGAAATATTGAAATAGCGTTTAATTTTCGTTATAATAATAGAGTCATGGGAGTCCATGGCTCTATTTTTGTATTGCAGTGAAAAAGGAGTGGACCAATGTAGCCACTATAATCGTTAATGAGTGATACGTTTTTAAAGAGATAATTAAGATTAATAAGGAAATAAAATGACAATTCAAGATGACATTAAAAAACGTCGTACATTTGCCATCATCAGTCACCCGGATGCTGGTAAAACGACAATTACAGAGCAATTACTTTATTTTGGTGGAGAAATCCGTGAAGCAGGTACCGTAAAAGGTAAAAAAACAGGTAACTTTGCTAAATCCGACTGGATGGATATCGAAAAACAACGTGGTATCTCTGTTACATCATCAGTGATGCAATTTGACTACGCTGGTAAACGTGTGAATATCCTTGATACGCCAGGGCACGAGGACTTCTCTGAAGATACTTACCGTACGCTTATGGCTGTGGATGCTGCGGTTATGGTTGTCGATTCGGCCAAAGGTATCGAAGCACAAACTAAAAAACTATTTGAAGTTGTAAAACACCGTAACATTCCAGTTTTCACTTTTATTAACAAACTTGACCGTGATGGTCGTGAACCACTTGACCTTTTGGAAGAATTGGAAGAAGTGCTTGGTATTGCAAGTTATCCAATGAACTGGCCAATCGGTATGGGGAAATCATTCGAAGGGCTTTACGACTTGTACAACAAACGTTTGGAACTTTACAAAGGTGATGAACGTTTTGCGGATTTGGAAGAAGGGGATAAACTTTTTGCTAACAACCCATTCTACCAACAAGTTTTGGAAGATGTTGAGTTGCTAGAAGAAGCAGGAAATGAATTTTCAGAAGAAGCTATCTTGTCTGGTGATTTGACACCAGTATTCTTCGGTTCTGCCCTTACAAACTTCGGTGTGCAAACTTTCCTAGATACTTTCTTGAAATTTGCTCCAGAACCACATGGTCACAAAACAACTGAAGGTAATGAAATCGATCCTTACGATAAAGATTTCTCAGGATTTGTCTTCAAAATCCAAGCAAATATGGACCCACGTCACCGTGACCGTATTGCCTTTGTTCGTATCGTATCAGGTGAATTTGAACGTGGCATGAGCGTTAACTTAGCACGTACGAAAAAATCAGTGAAATTATCAAACGTGACTCAATTTATGGCTGAATCACGTGAAAATGTTGAAAATGCCGTTGCTGGTGATATTATCGGGGTTTACGATACAGGAACTTACCAAGTTGGTGATACCTTGACTGTCGGTAAAAACAAATTCGAATTTGAACCACTACCAACCTTCACACCAGAATTGTTCATGAAAGTTGCTGCTAAAAACGTCATGAAACAAAAATCATTCCACAAAGGGATTGAACAATTGGTGCAAGAAGGGGCTATTCAATTGTATAAAAACTACCAAACAGGCGAATACATGCTTGGTGCGGTAGGTCAATTGCAGTTTGAAGTCTTCAAACACCGTATGGAAAATGAATACAACGCTGAAGTTGTTATGACGCCAATGGGTAAAAAGACTGTTCGTTGGATTAAGCCAGAAGATCTTGACGAACGCATGTCTTCAAGCCGAAATATCTTAGCTAAAGACCGTTTCGATCAACCTGTTTTCCTTTTCGAAAACGACTTTGCACTTCGTTGGTTTGCGGATAAATACCCAGATGTTGATTTGGAAGAAAAAATGTAATAATAAAAAGTCTGAGCATTGCTCAGGCTTTTTTGGTTATTAGCATAAAAAAAACAGCACTGACGAATCAGAGCTGTTTCCTTGAGATTATGAAAAAGAAAAGTTTTAGGATGTTTACATTTTATCTATTATACCTTAAAGAAAACTTAAAAATCATCCAAAAATGCATTAATAACTTTTTTACAGAATATTTAAATAATTGACACTGTGAAAACGTGTTAATCATAATAAATGAAACTGTTTCCTATCTTTTTGACCTAGAATGTGTTACACTAGTTAAGTTGTTAAACAACGAAACTAAAGTTTAATAAGGCAGCTTCGCACTGCCTTTTAGAAAAGAGAAAAATTTGAAATTTACAGAACTTAACTTATCGGAAGCAATCCTTGCTGCTGTAGAAAAAGCAGGCTTTGTTGAGCCATCTCCAATCCAAGAATTAACAATTCCTTTGGCATTGGAAGGTAAGGATGTTATCGGACAAGCGCAAACTGGTACAGGGAAAACAGCTGCCTTTGGTTTACCAACCTTGGATAAAATTGATACAAGTCGTAATCTTGTTCAAGCCTTGGTTATCGCTCCAACACGTGAATTAGCGGTTCAAGGTCAAGAAGAATTGTTCCGTTTTGGTCGTGAAAAAGGTGTTAAAGTCCGTTCAGTTTACGGCGGTTCAAGCATTGAAAAACAAATTAAAGCTCTTCGTTCAGGTGCTCATATTGTTGTCGGAACACCAGGCCGTTTGCTTGATTTGATTAAACGTAAAGCTTTAAAACTTGAACACGTAGAAACATTGATTCTTGATGAAGCAGATGAAATGCTTAACATGGGATTCTTGGAAGATATTGAAGCTATTATCAGCCGCGTGCCTGAGACACGTCAAACACTTCTTTTCTCAGCTACAATGCCTGAAGCAATCAAACGTATTGGGGTTAAATTTATGCAAAATCCTGAGCACGTAAAAGTAGCTGCTAAAGAATTGACTACTGATCTTGTCGATCAATACTACATTCGTGTTAAAGAACAAGATAAATTTGATACAATGACACGTCTTATGGACGTTGATCAACCTGAATTGTCAATTGTCTTTGGACGTACAAAACGTCGTGTAGATGAATTGACACGTGGTTTGAAATTGCGCGGCTACCGTGCAGAAGGTATTCACGGTGACCTTGACCAAGGTAAACGCCTTCGTGTCCTTCGAGATTTCAAAAATGACAATATTGATATCCTTGTTGCGACTGACGTTGCAGCGCGTGGTCTTGATATTTCAGGGGTTACACACGTTTATAACTATGATATCCCACAAGATCCAGAAAGTTACGTACACCGTATTGGACGTACTGGACGTGCAGGTAAACACGGTCAATCTATTACTTTTGTTGCTCCAAATGAAATGGGTTACTTGTCAATCATTGAAAAATTGACGAAAAAACGTATGAAAGGTTTGAAACCAGCAACTGCTGATGAAGCCTTCAAAGCTAAGAAAAAAGTTGCTCTTAAGAAAATTGAACGTGATTTTGCTGATGAAACTATCCGTAATAACTTTGATAAATTCAAAGGCGATGCGGTTAAATTGGCTGCAGAATTCACACCAGAGGAGTTGGCACTTTACATCTTGAGCTTAACCGTTAAAGACCCTGAAACTCTTCCGAAAGTTGAAATTGCGCGTGAAAAACCATTGCCATTCAAACCTTCAGGTGGTGGCTTTAACAACCGTAAAGGTGGACGTGGAAATAATGGCCGTGGACGTGATAACCGCCGCGGCGGACGTGATCGCAAACGTGATGACCGTGACAACGGCTACCGCGATTTCAAACGCACATCATCTAAAAACAAACGCGATTTCCAAAATAAAGATAACAAACGTCCTCATCGCACATCTAGCGAGAAGAAAAATGGTTTTGTTATCCGTAACAAAGGGGAAAGATAATAGTAAAACGCACTCTGCTTGAGCAGGGTGCGTTTTTGGTTAAGCTTTGTGTTCGTTAATATAATCGAGTTTTTGTTGTCGTGTTTTTTGTTTAAAATAGCTTTCTGCGGACATGGCGGCTTCTTTGCTATCAAAACTTTCTTGATAAATGAGTCTGACAGGTAAGCGGCTTTTTGTGTATTTAGCGCCTTTACCTGCATTATGCGTTTTGATGCGGCGTTCTACATCAGTAGTGTAGCCAGTGTAGAGTGTACCGTCTGCGCACTCTACCACGTACATATAAGCTTTTTTAGTCTTTCTTTCCGTTTTTTCCATAATAGATTTCAAAAATATCGTCGGTATACTCGCCATTTTCTTTGTGAACAAAGAGTGGTGGAAGGATTTTTAGACCGTCAGTTGAACCATCTTTGATGGCTTCAATAAGTAACATATTGGCATCTTTTCCCATTTTTGGGTAAACGAATTGGATGCGTTTTGGTGCTAGATTGTACTGTCTCATGGTATCGATGATGTCTAGAAAACGATCTGGCCTGTGCACCATAGCAAGTCTTCCATTTGATTTTAGAGTGTGTCTTGCAATGTCACAAATTTCTTCAAGGTTTGTTGTGATTTCGTGTCTAGCTAGAAGATAGTGTTCAGATACATTTTTCTTAGAAGTCTCTGAAACCTTGAAATAAGGAGGATTGCAGAGAATTAAGTCAACACCAGTTCGCGGCACGTGATTTAACAAATTTTTCAAATCATCGTTAATCATCTGCACTTGGTCTTCTAGGTGGTTCAAGTGAATTGAACGCTCTGCCATGTCAGCTAAGCGCTCCTGAATTTCAACTTCGATAATTGGCGCTTTAGTGCGGGTGCTGGCAAAAAGTCCAACGGCACCATTTCCAGAGCAGAGGTCAACAATCAAGCCACGTGATGGGATTTTTGGAAAACGTGACAAGAGGACACTGTCGATAGAATAGCTGAAAACCTCTCTATTTTGAATAATTTTTACATCTGTCGAAAAGAGCTGATCAATACGCTCACCTTCTTTTAAAATTGATTTAGTCATGACATTTATTATAGCAGATTTTGCGTGTTCTCACTAGCGAGGTCGTTAATTTTTACTTTCTAAAACCGCTTAAGCATGGTACAATGTAAGGTAATGAGAAAAAAAGGAGTAAATCTGTGTTTTATACTTATTTACGCGGGCTAGTGGTTTTCCTTCTTTGGATTATCAATGGTAATGCCCATTATCACAATGAAGACAAAATTTTGAGCAAAGATGAAAACTATATTTTGGTTGCACCACACCGTACATGGTGGGACCCTGTTTATATGGCTTTCGCTGCTCGTCCAAAACAATTCATTTTCATGGCTAAAAAGGAATTGTTCACAAATCGTATCTTTGGTTGGTGGATTCGCATGTGTGGTGCTTTTCCAATTGACCGTGAAAATCCTGGTCAAAAAGCTATCAAATATCCGATTAACATGTTGAAAAAAAGTAATCGTTCACTTGTCATGTTTCCAAGTGGAAGTCGTCACTCAACAGATGTTAAAGGTGGGGTAGCCGTCATTGCTAAAATGGCAAAAGTTAAAATCATGCCAGTTGTTTACGCAGGACCAATGCAATTAAAAGGTCTTTTGACTGGTGAACGTGTTGACATGAACTTTGGTAACCCAATTGATATTTCTGATATCAAACGTATGAATGACGAAGGTATTGAAGAAGTTGCCAACCGTATTCAAACTGAATTTGACCGCTTGGATGCTGAAAATGCAACTTACCACATCGATAAAAAACCAAATCCATTGACATACATTTATCGTGTTCCACTTGGTTTGGTAGCTATTGTCGTTGTTCTTTTGACATTACTCTTTAGCTACATTGCAAGCTTTGTCTGGGATCCTGATAAACACCGTAAAATGAAATAAATGAGAAAAAGCTCGCATTTTCCGAGTTTTTTTCGAATAATTAAGTAAGGGCTCCGAGGAGCCCTTTTCTAATGCTAAAAAGGTGAGGTAATAGGATGATTGAAGAGATGAAAGAAAGACTTTTGGAACATAAGACGGTAGCGGCGGTTTTAGGAACGGTGCTTGTTATGCTTGTGGCATTCTTTGCTTGGTCTAGTATGACTAGACCACAAGCGCAGCTACAAAGTGATTTACCTGCGCTTTCTAGTAGTATCCCAGCAAGTTCAAGTCTTGAACCATCAAAGACAAAGACTATGACATCACGTTCTCAAGATTATTCTGGCAAAATTTTTATCGATATCAAGGGTGCGGTTAAAAATGAAGGTGTTTATGAATTATCATCAGGCAGCCGTGTTACGGATTTGGTCAAAAAAGCTGGCGGATTTACAGATGATGCTGATAAGAAGTCAGTCAATTTAGCTGAAAAATTAGCTGACGAAGCGGTTGTCTATGTGGCAAAAATTGGTGAAGAAGTCACACCAGCAAGCACACCTTCTCAAGCTAAACCAACGACAGCTAGCGGGGTACAAGGTGACAGCTCAGCGCAAATCAATCTTAACACCGCAACTACAGAAGAACTTCAAACTATTTCTGGCATTGGGGCTAAACGTGCGCAAGATATCATTGATTATCGTGATGCCAATGGTGGGTTCTCATCCGTTGATGACTTGAAAAATGTTTCTGGCATTGGTGAGAAGACTTTGGAAAAATTAAAAGCAGAGGTGACTGTTGATTAAGCATTTTCCCATTAAGCCAATTCAATTGGCTTTTTTGCTCACTTTATTTTATTATTTTTGTTTTGAAAAAGTGGTGTTATGTCTGATTTTACTCCTGTTAGCCTTGCTGTTTTTATGGCGACATTACGGGTGGAAAGTTTGGTGTCAGATTTCACTGTGCTTGGCTTTCTTTGCGATTTTTTTCCTGACTAAGTCTAATCAGACAGAACAGGCTTATCAAGCAGCACCAGCTCATTTAACAAAAATCCAGATAATTCCTGATACGATTTCGGTTAATGGTGATTTGTTATCTTTTCGAGGGAAGGAGGCTGGGCAGACTTATCAAGTTTTTTATACCTTGAAGTCAGAAAAAGAGCAGGAATTTTTTAAAAATCTTAATCAAACAGTGCTTTTATCAGGGCAGGTGGATTTAGAAGAGGCAACGCCACAGCGGAATTTTGGTGGTTTTGATTACCGCACTTACCTTAAACATGAAGGCATTTATCGGATTGCTAATCTTTCTTCGATTACTGAAATGAGACAGCAGAGCTCTTTAAGTTTTTTTGAACGACTACATGAACTTAGAAGACAGGCGATTGTCAGTATTCAAAGGAATTTTCCTGCCCCAATGCAACATTATATGACTGGCCTTTTGTTTGGATATTTGGATAAGTCTTTTGATGAGATGAGTGATGTATACACGAGTTTAGGGATTATTCATCTTTTTGCTCTGTCTGGTATGCAGGTGGGCTTTTTTGTGGGACTTTTTCGTTTTATCTTTTTACGTCTTGGGTTACGGCGAGATTATGTGGACATACTGCAAATCCCGTTTTCACTTGTATATGCTGGCTTGACAGGCTTTTCGGTTTCAGTTGTTCGGAGCCTTATTCAGTCTGCTTTTGCAAATCTTGGCATAAAAAAATTAGATAATCTTGCCTTTACTTTAATGACCCTTTTTATTTTGATGCCAAATTTTCTACTGACGACGGGAGGCATTCTTTCGTTTACTTACGCTTTTATCCTGAGTTTTATTGATTTCGATGAGCTTAGTCATTATCGAAAAATCCTTACAGAATGTTTGGCGATTTCGCTGGGAAGTTTACCGGTTTTGCTATATTTCTTCTCAGTATTTCAACCCTTGTCGCTGCTTTTAACAGCTATTTTTTCACTGGCTTTTGATACGCTTATCTTACCTGTTTTGACCTTTGTTTTTCTTTTATCACCTCTGGTTAAAATTACCGCGTTAAATCCATTTTTTGTTTTTTTGGAAACTATCATCAAATTTAGTAAGTCGCTGATTGGCACCCCACTCGTTTTTGGCAGACCAAGTCTAGGAATTTTGTTGCTATTACTTTTAACAATAGGGCTTCTCTATGACTGTTATCAACGTAAAAAAGTGGCATTTTTCCTTTTTAGCTTAGTAGCTTTGCTATTTTTCCAAATCAAGCATCCGCTGGAAAATGAAGTGACGGTGGTTGACATTGGTCAGGGAGATAGTATTTTTGTGCGTGATGTTAAAGGGCATACGCTGTTAATTGATGTCGGAGGAAAAGTGAGTTTTAGTGAGAAAAAATCGTGGCAAAAGCGCTTAGCTGATAGCAATGCTGAGCGGACACTGATTCCTTATCTGAAAAGTCGAGGAATTGGTAAAATTGACCAGTTGGTTTTGACGCACACGGATACAGACCATATGGGTGATATGCTGGAAGTCGCAAAAGAGCTGAAAATTGGTCAAGTCCTGGTGAGTCCAGGAAGTCTCACAAAGCCAGATTTTGTGGTTAAACTTCGACAAATGAAGACGCCAGTTCACGCAGTTTCTGCAGGAGATAACTTGCCAATTATGGGAAGTCACTTGCAGGTGCTCTATCCAAATGCTGTTGGTGACGGTGGAAATAATGATTCTGTGGTGCTTTATGGCAATCTTCTGGGCAAGAATTTTTTGTTTACAGGAGACTTGGAAGAAGAGGGCGAGCAACAGATGATAGCAACTTACCCCAATCTGCCAGTTGATGTCTTAAAAGCAGGGCACCACGGTTCAAAAGGGTCGTCGAGCCCAGAATTTCTAGAGCATATTTCACCGCAAGTTGCTCTGATTTCCGCAGGACAAAATAACCGCTACAAGCATCCTCATCAAGAAACGCTTGAACGCTTTCAAGCACAAAACATGACTATTTACCGTACTGATGAACAAGGTGCTATCCGCTTTAGAGGATTAAACCACTGGAAAATTGAAACGGTGAGATGATTTAAAAGTGATAGCACACGAAAAACAGTAGTCGATTTGTGGCTGTTTTTGTTATAATATCTTTATGATTGCAATCGAAGAAATTGATAAATTACGAAAAGAAAATCTTAGCTTGATTACGGTGGTAACGGGTGAGGATTTGGGACAATTTTCTCAGCTAAAAGAGCGTATGATGGAGCGCGTGGGATATGATAAGGATGATTTGACTTATTCTTATTTTGATATGGCTGAGGTTGATTACCAAGATGCTGAGATGGATCTTGAAAGCTTACCGTTTTTTGCAGATCAAAAAGTGGTTATTTTTGATAATCTGCTTGATATCACGACGGCTAAGAAGTCTTATTTGGATGATAAGGCACTCAAACGTTTTGAGGCATATTTGGAAAATCCTTTGGACACGACACGCTTGATTATTTTTGCCCCAGGAAAATTAGATGGCAAACGTCGCTTGGTGAAAATTCTTAAACGTGATGCGCAGATTTTTGAAGCGAGTGAATTAAAAGAAGCAGAGCTAAAGACTTATTTCCAAAAATTAGCTCACAAAGAAAATCTGACCTTTGATTCAGGTGTTTTTGAGGCTTTGCTTTTGAAATCCAATTATGATTTTAGTGAGATTTTGAAAAACATTGCTTTTTTGAAATCTTATAAAAAAGATGGTCATATCACGGCAGATGATATTAATCAAGCCATTCCTAAAACGCTTCAGGATAATATTCTTGACTTGACGCAGTTTGTCTTGAATGGCAAAATCGACGAGGCGCGTGACTTGATTCGTGATTTGCGCTTGCAAGGTGAAGATGAAATCAAGTTGATTGCTATTATGCTAGGGCAATTTCGTATGTTTTTGCAAGTCAGCATCTTAGCCAGTCAAGGAAAGACAGAGCAGCAGATGGTAGCAACCTTGTCTGATTATCTTGGACGCCGTGTCAATCCTTATCAAGTCAAATTTGCTGTGCGTGATTCACGCACACTGTCAATGACTTTCTTGAAAAAAGCTATTGCTGTTTTGATTGAGACAGATTATGCCATTAAGACAGGAACGTATGATAAAGATTACCTCTTTGATGTGGCTATTTTAAAAATTGCTCATGAGCATCATTAAGCGGACTTAAAAAAAGCGGTCAAATAATTTGCTAGTTAGACTTGATTCTTATAAAATGATGATAAGAAATAACGAAAAGAAAGAAGGTAACTAGCATGGCTATTATTTTACCGGAACTACCATACGCATACGATGCACTTGAACCATACATCGATGCAGAAACAATGACATTGCATCATGACAAACATCACGCTACTTACGTAGCAAATGCAAATGCTGCTCTTGAAAAACACCCAGAAATCGGAGAAGACTTGGAAGCATTATTGTCAGATGTTAATAGCATTCCAGCTGATATCCGTCAAGCGGTTATTAACAATGGTGGTGGTGCTCTTAACCACTCACTTTTCTGGGAATTCCTTTCTCCAGAAAAACAAGAACCGACAGCAGATGTTTTAGCTGCGATTGAAGAAGCATTTGGCTCATTTGAAGATTTCAAAACAGCTTTCACGCAAGCAGCAACAACTCGCTTTGGTTCAGGTTGGGCTTGGCTTGTCGTTAACAAAGATGGTAAACTTGAAGTAACCTCAACTGCTAACCAAGATACTCCACTTTCAGAAGGTAAGAAACCAATTCTTGCTCTTGATGTTTGGGAACATGCTTACTATCTCAAATATCGTAACGTTCGTCCAAATTACATCAAAGCATTCTTTGATATTATCAATTGGGCGAAAGTTGCTGAATTGTATCAAGCAGCAATTGCTGATTAATTATTATTATCATAGCACTCTCTAATCTAGAGGATAGGCGGATGTCTATCCTCTTTTTACGTCTAAATATGATATAATATCAGGGAATAGGGAGGAATTTTGCATGTCAGGACATAATAAATGGAGCAAAATTAAAAATAAAAAAGGTGAAGCAGACGCTAAACGCGGTGCGATTTTCAACAAATTGTCACGTGAAATTTTTGTAGCTGCTAAAGCTGGTGGTGGTGATCCATCAATGAACGCCAGTCTTCGTATGGTTTTGGATAAAGCGCGTGCGGCTAATATGCCAAAAGATAACATCAATCGCGCCATTAAGAAAGCAACAGATGTTGGTGATACAACTAACTACGATGAAATTACTTATGAAGGATATGGACCAGGCGGGGTTGCCATCCTAGTTCACACCTTAACTGACAACAAAAAACGTACAGATGCTAACATGCATACCATTTTCACTCGTAATGGTGGTAATATGGGCTCAACAGGATCTGTTGCTTACATGTTTGACCGTAAAGGTTATATTGTCATTGACCGTGAAAATTTGGACTTGGACGAAGACAGCATGCTTGAGTTGATTTTGGATGCTGGGGCAGAAGATTTGAAAACATCAGATGATGCCTTTGAAATCTTCACTGAACCAAAAGAATTTCCAGCTGTTAAAGAAGCTTTGCAAGCACAAAATCTTGAATTCGCGCAAGCTCAACTTAGCATGATTCCACAAAACTACGTTAGCCTTGATGCAGAACAAGCAGACATTTTGGAAACATTGGTTGATAAACTCGAAGACGACGATGACGTTCAAGATGTTTACACCAACATGGCTGATTAATAATGAAAAAAGAACTTCGAATTTTTTCGAAGTTCTTTTTAAGTAATTTTGTTATTTAACAAACATGGCATCGCCAAAGCTAAAGAAGCGGTAGCGTTCATCGATGGCGTGTTGGTAAGCTTCTAGGACGAATTCACGTCCTGCAAAAGCTGATACCAACATCACAAGTGTTGATTTTGGCAAGTGGAAGTTTGTTGAAAAGGCATCAACCACTTTAAAGTCGTAACCTGGTTTGATGAAGATATTTGTCCAACCACTGTCAGCTTTGATTTCACCGTTGAATTTTGAACCGATGGTTTCAAGGGTACGAATTGATGTTGTTCCAACTGCAACAACACGTCCACCAGCAGCTTTTACGTCGCGAAGGGTTTGAGCAGCTTCTTCAGATAAGCGGTAGAATTCAGAGTGCATTTCGTGTTCTTCGACATTGTCAACAGAAACTGGACGGAATGTTCCAAGTCCAACGTGAAGTGTCACGTAGACAAGTTTTACACCTTTTGCTTCGATTTGTTCAAGCAATTCTTTGGTGAAGTGGAGTCCAGCAGTTGGAGCAGCAGCAGAGCCGTTTTCTTTAGCGTAGACAGTTTGGTAACGGTCTGGGTCATCCAATTTTTCGTGAATGTATGGTGGCAATGGCATTTCACCAAGGCTTTCCAAAACTTCAAGGAAGATACCATCGTAGTCGAATTCAACGATACGTCCACCGTGGTCCAATTCTTCTACAACTGTGGCAGTCAAGCGACCATCACCAAATGATACTTTTGCTCCCACGCGCAAGCGTTTAGCTGGTTTTGCCAAAACTTCCCATTGGTCGCCTTCAGTATTTTTCAAAAGAAGCAATTCAACGTGACCGTGTGTGTCTGGTTTTTCACCGTAAAGACGAGCTGGAAGAACGCGTGTGTTGTTCATGACAAGAGCGTCACCAGGATTTAGCTCATCAAGAATGTGGTCGAAGTGTGCATCAACCATCTCGTGTGTTTTGTGGTCAATGACTAAAAGTTTAGAACTATCTCGTTTTTCAAGAGGTGTTTGGGCAATTAACTCCTCTGGTAAATTAAAATCAAAATCGTCGGTATGCATAATCTAACATGTTTCCTTAATATTATATTCTCAACTAATCATTATAACACGATAAGCATTTTCCGTCATCTGGTCTTGTTTTAATTGTAACAATTCTAAAGAGATGGTATAATGAAAACAACAAAGAAAACGCTTAAAAATTAATGGAAAGTGATGAAAAAAGATGAAAGAAAAATTTGGAGACTACGCAAAATCAATCGTCTATGGTGGCATGGACGGGATTGTGACGACATTTGCGGTTGTTGCAGGAGCTGTCGGTGGTAACTTAGGAATCACACCGATTGTTATTCTTGGCTTTTCAAATCTTCTGGCTGATGGCTTTTCAATGGCGGTCGGAGATTATTTGAGTTCAACGACAGAAGAATCAGTTGTAAAAGGTAAGGCAGTTAAGAATGCTGGGGCAACTTTCCTTTCATTCATATTTTTTGGCTTGATTCCTCTTTTGTCTTACCTTTTGATTAATGTTTTTAGCATTTTCAAAGTCCATACTTTTATGATGGCTTGTATTTTAGTATCGCTAGCGCTAACCTTACTTGGATTTGTCAAAGCTTTGATAACAAAGAAAAGCAAATTCAAAGAAATTTTTAGAACGCTACTGATTGGCTTAATTGCTGCGCTGTTTGCCTACTATGTCGGAGATTTCCTAGGACAGATTGCAGGAACAAGATAGAAAAATGATGTCTGAGATTAATTCTCAGGCTTTTTTATTTCTCGAAATATTTTCCTTGACAATAATTGGTATATACCATATAATAATTTTAGATAAATGGTATATACCAAAAAACAAGAATGGGGAAATAAGATGAGAGTAATTCGTGTTAATGATCAAATTGAAGGTGGTAAAGCAGCATTTGCTTTGTTAAAAGGAGCTTTGGAAAATGGTGCTAAAACATTAGGGCTTGCAACAGGTAGCACACCTCTTAGTTTCTATAAAGAAATTGCAAATAGTGACCTTGATTTTTCAGAAATGACAAGCATTAATCTTGATGAATATGTTGGTTTGGCTGCAGATAACGCACAAAGTTATCATCATTTTATGAAGGAAAATCTTTTCCAATATAAACCTTTCAAAAAAAGTTTTTTACCAAATGGTTTGGCGACTGACTTACAAGCAGAAGCTCGCCGTTACAATCAAGTGATAGCTGAGCACCCAATTGATTTTCAAATTTTGGGGATTGGTCGAAATGGTCATATTGGTTTCAATGAACCTGGCACATCATTTGATATGACGACTCATATCGTCGATTTGGCTGAAGATACGATTGAGGCAAATAGTCGTTTCTTTGACAGCATGGAAGAAGTGCCAAAACAAGCTATTTCAATGGGAATTCACTCAATCATGCAATCAAAAATGGTTGTTTTAATGGCTTATGGCAAGGACAAAGCAGACGCTATTAATCAAATGATTAATGGTCCAATCAGCGAAGATTTGCCAGCAAGCGTTCTTCACAATCACCCAAATCTTGTGGTGATTGTGGATGAAGCAGCAGCGAGCGAATTAGACTAAAAAATTGCTTCAGAACATGGTAAAATAGGAGCATGCGTTTAGATAAATTATTAGGACAAGCGGGATTTGGCTCTCGAAATCAAGTCAAAAAGCTCATCAGAAGTCGTCAGGTTTATGTTGATGGTCGCTTAGCTGAGGCTGATAATTTGAATGTTGAGCCAAGTCTGCAAGAGATAACTGTTTCGGGAAAACGAGTAGAGCTGTCGACTGAAAAATATTTCATTTTAAATAAACCAGCTGGTGTGGTTTCTGCGGTGTCTGATAAAGAACATCAAACGGTCATTGATTTGATTGTTGAAGCAGACCGAGTGCCAAGACTCTATCCAGTTGGGCGTTTAGACCGCGACACGGAAGGGCTACTTTTAATTACCAATAATGGTCCTTTGGGGTTTCGCATGTTGCATCCAAAATATCACGTTACAAAGACTTACTATGTCGAAGTAAATGGTCTTTTAGCAGCTGATGCGTCAGTATTTTTTAAAAATGGTGTGACCTTTGATGACGGAACGGTTTGTAAACCTGCTAATCTTGAGATTATCGAGGCAAGTTCTGAAAAAAGCTCCGCTTATATCTCGATTGCAGAAGGAAAATTTCATCAAGTTAAGAAAATGTTTTTGGCTTATGGGGTCAAGGTCATTTACCTCAAACGAATGACTTTTGGTGCCTTTGAACTTGGTGACTTGCCAAGGGGACAATACCGAGAATTGAATACGAAAGAAAAAGAAATCTTGAAAAATTATTTGGATTAATCCGGTGGTTTTTCAGGATTTTTTTCGAATAAAAAAGTAGGAGGTTTAATATGCTGTCTGCTCTTGATGAAAAAGGTCGTTTGGTCTCCTTGTTAGATGAGATTCCTAAAAAACAAGCTTTTACTTGTCCAGCCTGTCATTCACCAGTTCGACTGAGACATGGTCAGATTATGCGTCCGCATTTTGCGCATGTGTCACTGGAAAATTGTGACTTTTATAGTGAAAATGAAAGTGATGAACATTTGCAGTTAAAAGCAGGACTTTATCAGTCGCTTTCGCAAAGTGAAAAAGTGGTCGTTGAGGCTGTTTTGCCAGAGCTGCATCAGGTTGCAGATATTTTGGTCAATGATAACCTTGCTCTGGAAGTTCAGTGCTCCAGATTATCAGAAAAGCGTCTCAGAGAACGCACGGCTTCTTATCACAAGGCTGGCTTTAATGTTTTATGGCTTTTGGGAGAAAAACTATGGCTTGGCAAGCGTTTAACGCCGCTACAGCGACACTTTCTTTACTTTTCGCAGAATATGGGATTTCATCTGTGGGAGTTAGATGCTAAGAAAAGGCTTGTTCGACTACATTATTTAATTTATGAAGATTGGCATGGTAAAGTGCATTATTTGACAAAAAACTGCTCGTTCTCAGGAAACTTAATGGCATTTTTCAGACTTCCTTATCAAAAACAAAAACTCTCAACTTATGAGGTTAAACAAGATTCAAATCTATTAAGCTACATTCAAAGACAACTATCTTCTCGAAATACTTTTTGGTTAAAGCGCCAAGAAAAGGCTTATTTGCAAGGGAAAAATCTTCTCACACTGCCTTTGTCAGCTTTTTTTCCGCAAGTTAGGCCCCCAGAAACTAAGGCTGGTTTTTGTCAAATTTCACAAGACTTATCAGACTTTTATGAGACCTTCAGGTGTTATTATCAAAATCAAAGTGAAAAAGGTGTTCAAAAACTTTACCCACCAGCTTATTATGGTAGAATGGTTAATAATATCAAGAAAAGGAGAACATAATGTCAGATAATCGTAGTCATATTGATGAAAAATACAAATGGGATTTGAGCACTGTTTTTGCGACAGATGAAACATGGGAGGCTGAATTAGCTAAGTTAGATGCTGACTTAGAAGATGCCAAAAAATACAAAAGTCACTTGACAGAATCAAGCAAGGATTTATTAGCAATTACGGAGCATTATCTTGCTTTGTCACGTCGTTTGGAAAAAGTTTATGTTTATGCGTCAATGAAAAACGACCAAGATACTACAGTGGCAAAATACCAAGAATACCAAGCAAAAGCGACAGCCCTTTACGCTAAATACAGCGAAGTCTTTGCTTTTTACGAACCAGAATTGATGCAATTATCAGCTGAAGATTTTGCGGCATTTGTTGCTGAAACGCCAGCGTTATCAGCTTATGCGCATTTCTTTGAACAACTTTTCAAACGCCAAGCACACGTCTTGTCACAAAAAGAAGAGGAGCTCTTAGCTGGTGCACATGAAATCTTTGGTGCTGCTGGTGAAACTTTTGAAATTCTAGATAATGCCGACATTGTTTTCCCAGTGGTTTTAGATGATGAAGGCAATGAAGTGCAACTAACACATGGTAATTTCATTAGTCTTTTGGAATCAAAAAATCGCGACGTCCGAAAAGCAGCTTATGAAGCGATGTATGCCACTTACGAACAATTCCAGCATACTTACGCTAAGACATTGCAGACAAATGTTAAGGTTCATAACTACGATGCGCGTGTTCACCACTTCAAGTCAGCACGTGAGGCAGCACTTTCTGCTAACTTCATTCCAGAAGCAGTTTATGATACATTGATTGACCGCGTGAATGCCCACTTGCCATTGCTTCATCGTTATGTAGAACTTCGTAAAAAAGTTCTTAAATTAGATGATTTGAAAATGTATGATATCCATACACCATTGTCTGAAATGGATATGAGCTTCACTTATGAAGAAGCTTTGAAAAAAGCAGAAGAAGTTTTGGCTGTCTTTGGTAAAGATTATTCTGAGCGTGTTCATCGTGCTTTCACAGAACGTTGGATTGATGTTCATGTCAATAAAGGAAAACGCTCAGGAGCTTATTCTGGTGGGGCTTACGATACTAATGCCTTTATGCTTTTGAACTGGCAAGATACCCTTGATAATCTGTTTACTTTGGTACACGAAACAGGTCACAGTCTTCATTCAACATTTACACGTGAAAACCAACCATATGTGTACGGTGATTACAGTATTTTCTTAGCTGAGATTGCTTCAACAACTAATGAAAATATTTTGACAGAAACACTTCTAAAAGAAGTAGATGATGACAAGGATCGTTTTGCGATTTTGAATCATTTCTTGGATGGTTTCAAAGGAACAATCTTCCGTCAAGCACAGTTTGCAGAGTTTGAAGATATGATTCATAAAGCAGATCAAGCTGGTGAAGTATTGACAAGCGAATACCTTAACAATCTTTATGCAGACCTAAATGAAAAATATTATGGTCTTAGCAAGGAAGACAATCCAGAAATTCAATACGAATGGGCACGTATTCCGCATTTCTACTACAATTATTATGTCTATCAATACGCAACAGGTTTTGCAGCAGCAAGTTATCTAGCTGATAAAGTGGTTCACGGTACTCAGGCTGATATTGATCGATATCTTGATTATCTTAAAGCAGGAAATTCTGATTATCCGCTAAATGTCATTGCTAAAGCAGGTGTGGATATGACAAGTAGTGATTATTTGGATGCAGCCTTCAAGATTTTTGAAGACCGTCTAAATGAATTGGAAGCTTTGGTTGAAAAAGGAGCACACCTTTAAAATGCTTTATGAGGTTGGATATTCCAGCCTCGTTTTTTATGTTATAATGGAAAAAATTTTGGAGGTGCTAGTATGGAAATTAGGAGACTAGATGTTAATGATGAAGCGGCTTACCGAGCTTATCAAACAGCTTTGGAAAATGACGATAACCCCTTTATTACGACACGTGAGATTGGTGATTTTAAAACCTTTGTGGAAAATAGCAGAGCGCAAGAAATACAAGCTACTAATCCTGATTATTCAACGATGACTACCTATTATGCCTTTGTGAATGGAAAAATTGCTGCGCGTATATCTTGTCGATGGCAGCTGGAAAAGGGTAATCTTGCGACGATTGGTGGACATATCGGCTATCAAACCTTACCAGAATTTAGACGACAAGGTATCATGACCAGGCTTCTCAGCTTTGCTCTTGAGCAATATGCCAAACGTGGCATCAATCCTGTGCTTATCACAGCGCGTGAGGACAATATTGCCAGTCGTAGAACCATTGAAAAAGCTGGTGGTATTTTGGAAAATATTATTGACCTAGAAGATGGGCATCGTCTAGCACGTTATTGGATTAGATTGGAGAAATAGATTGACAACTTTGATTTGGGATTTTGATGGAACTTTGGTGGACTCATATGAGGCAATTGGTGAAGCTTTGAAAGTCACCTACGCACATTATGACCTAGACTTTAATGAAGAATGGGTCATGGATTTTATCATTAAAGAATCCGTCAAAGCTTTGCTTTATCAGGTCGCAGAGAAGGAAGAGATAGATTTTCCTGAACTATCAGCCTTCTTTAAAAAAGAGCAGGAAGCGCGTGACCACATGATAAAACCAATGCCACATTTGGCAGAGGTGCTTAAACAGACAAAACAAATGGGCATGACTCATTTTGTCTATACGCATAAAGGAATTACAGCCAATGATGTTTTAGAGAGACTTGGGGTGCGTCAGTATTTCACAGAAGTAGTGACTTCGGCAAACGGTTTTGCTCGTAAACCAGAACCAGAGGCTATTAATTATCTTATTAAAAAATATGCCTTAGACAAAGCAGACACTTTTTATGTTGGTGACCGTCGAATTGATGTTGAAGCTGCAGAGAATGCTAGTATTAAGTCTATTAATCTTGGACAACCATCATCAAAAATGAATCAAAAGATTGCTGATTTGTCAGATATTGTTACCCTTCTTAAGCAGTAAAATAAAATGCTGCCTATTCACATCGGCTTTATTTTGCTATATAATAAGAGTTATGGTTAAATCATATTCAAAAACAGCAAATCACAATATGCGACGTCCTGTTGTCAAAGAGGGTGTCGTGCGTTATATGCGAACACGTCAAAAGCAAAATGATGGCTTTTTAGCGGAATTAGAGGCTTTTGCACATCAAGAAAATATCCCGATTATCCAGCACGAAGTAGTAGCTTATTTCCGTTTCTTGTTGCAAACTTTGCAGCCTAAGAATATCTTGGAAATTGGGACAGCGATTGGTTTTTCAGCGCTTTTGATGGCAGAAAATGCACCAGAAGCTAAGATTACAACACTCGATCGTAATCCAGAAATGATTGCTTTTGCTAAGGAAAACTTTGCAAAATACGACACTCGCAAGCAAATCACATTAGTTGAAGGCGATGCCGTTGATACTCTTTCAACCCTTGAAGGTGAGTATGACTTTGTCTTCATGGATTCTGCAAAATCAAAATACATTGTCTTTTTGCCAGAAGTTTTGAAACACTTGAAAGTTGGAGGTGTCGTGATTTTTGATGATGTTTTCCAAGGTGGCGACATTGTCAAACCAATCGAAGAAGTACGCCGTGGACAACGTACCATTTACCGTGGACTTCAACGACTCTTCGACTCAACGCTTGACAATCCAAATCTGACAGCAAGCCTTTTGCCACTTAGCGACGGACTACTAATGCTCCGTAAAAATGCAGAAGACGTAGAACTGTAAAATTAAGCAACATTTAAGTTATTGTGGTATACTAATGGAGTTAAAGACAAATTAAGGAGTTTAATATCAATGGCTAACAAAGAAAAATCAGGATTTTCAAAAATGATCCAAAGCAAGGCTTTTAAAGGTGTTTCTATTGCCGTAGCGTCAGCTCTTATCGGTGCTGGTGTAACTTACCTTGCTACAAACAACAATTCTGAAACTAAAGCTCTTGTTACAATGAAAGGTAACACAATTACAGTATCAGACTTCTACAGTGCAGCTAAAAGCACATCATCATCTCAACAAACAATGTTGAACTTGATTTTGTCACGTGTCTTTGAAGACCAATATGGTGATAAAGTTTCTGATAAAGATGTCACTAAAGCTTATAACACAACAGCTTCATCATATGGTTCATCATTCTCAAGCGCTCTTCAAGCAGCTGGTTTGACAACTGACACTTACAAACAACAAATCCGTACATCAATGCTTGTAGAATATGCTGTTAAAGAAGCTGCCAAAGATAAATTGACAACTAAAAACTACAAAGAAGCTTACAAAGATTACAATCCTGATACAACAGCTACAGTTATTGCATTGACTGATGAAGACAAAGCTAACTCAGTTCATGATCAAGCGACAGCAGAAGGTGCTGATTTCGATAAAATTGCTAAAGATAACACAACAGCTAAGAAAACTGAATACACATTTGATTCTGCAGATACAAAACTTCCAACAGATGTTATGAATGCAGCATTCAAACAAGACGAAGGTTCAGTATCAGATGTAATCAAAGTGATGAACTCATCTACATATTCATACACTTACTACATCGTTAAAACAACTAAGAAAACAGAAAAAAATGCTGATTGGAAAACTTATAAAAAACGTTTGAAGAAAATCATTATGGCTAAATACCAAAATGATACAAACTTCCAAAACCAAGTTATCGGTAAAGCACTTGATAAAGCTAATGTGAAAATTAAAGATCGTAGCTTTGCAAGCATCCTTTCACAATATGCTACAAGCACATCTTCATCATCTTCAAAAGCTTCAACAAGCCAAGCAAGTTCTTCAGAAGCTAGTTCAACTGAAGACTCTTCAACAGCAGAATCAAGTTCTACAGATTCAGCTGAATAAGCTACTTGACCAGACGCATAAAATACAGTACAATTAAAAAGATTGAGAATCGTTTTTAAACATTCAGATTCAGAAAAGTGGCGGTTGCTGCGAGCCATGGATGAAGTTAAAAATGTGCTACTCATGTTTTCTGATTTTTAGTTTGGTAATTTTGATTACTAAGGTCAAATATAAGAAAAACAATTTAAAAGATAAATGAAGAATGACAGGTTCATTGAAAAGAGGTGGTACCGTGGCTAACGTCACCCTCTGTGAGATGGACTTGTCGTTTTTTTCTCCTTTGAACGAGAGCAAAAGATGATTTCAATCTATGGCAAGCGTTAAAATCGCTTAGTAAGAAGAAAAGGAAAGATGTAATGAAACAATTGACTAGTGCGCAAGTGCGCCAAATGTGGTTAGACTTCTGGAAATCAAAAGGTCACTCTGTTGAACCTTCTGCAAACTTGGTCCCTGTAAATGACCCAACTTTGTTGTGGATTAACTCAGGTGTTGCCACACTTAAAAAATATTTTGACGGATCAGTAATTCCAGAAAACCCACGTATCACAAATGCTCAAAAAGCTATCCGTACAAACGATATTGAAAACGTTGGTAAAACAGCTCGTCACCACACAATGTTTGAAATGTTGGGTAACTTCTCTGTTGGTGATTACTTCCGTGATGAAGCTATTACTTGGGGATTCGAATTGTTGACAAGCCCAGAATGGTTTGACTTCCCTAAAGACAAACTTTACATGACTTACTACCCAGATGATAAAGATACTTACAACCGTTGGATTTCACTTGGTGTTGAACCAAGTCACTTGATTCCAATCGAAGACAACTTCTGGGAAATTGGTGCTGGACCTTCAGGACCAGATACTGAAATCTTCTTTGACCGTGGAGAAGACTTTGACCCAGACCACGTTGGTATCAAACTTCTTGCTGAAGACATTGAAAACGACCGTTATATCGAAATTTGGAACATCGTGTTGTCACAATTCAACGCTGATCCAGCTGTTCCACGTTCAGAATACAAAGAATTACCACACAAAAACATTGATACGGGTGCTGGTTTGGAACGTTTGGTTGCGGTTATGCAAGGGGCTAAAACAAACTTTGAAACTGACCTCTTCATGCCAATCATTCGTGAAATCGAAAAATTATCTGGTAAAACTTATGATCCAGATGGCGACAACATGAGCTTTAAAGTTATCGCTGACCACATTCGCTCACTTTCATTTGCTATCGGTGATGGTGCTCTTCCTGGTAACGAAGGTCGTGGTTATGTGCTTCGTCGTTTGCTTCGTCGCGCAGTTATGCACGGCCGTCGCCTTGGCATCAACGAAACATTCTTGTATAAATTGGTTCCAACAGTTGGTAAAATCATGGAATCATACTACCCAGAAGTTCTTGAAAAGCGCGAATTTATCGAAAAAATCGTACGCCGCGAAGAAGAAACATTTGCTCGTACAATCGATGCTGGTTCAAACATGCTTGACCAATTATTGGCTGATTTGAAAGCAGCTGGTAAAGACACTGTTGAAGGTAAAGACATCTTCAAATTGTATGATACATACGGATTCCCAGTTGAATTGACTGAAGAATTGGCTGAAGATAAAGGATTCAAGATTGACCACGCTGGCTTTGAAGCTGCTATGAAAGAACAACAAGAACGTGCTCGTGCAAGTGTTGTTAAAGGTGGTTCAATGGGTATGCAAAACGAAACATTGTCAAGCATCACTGAAGAATCAGTCTTTAGCTATGAAGAAGAAGTTCTTGAATCTACATTGTCAGTTATTATCGCTGATAACGAACGTACTGAAGCTGTTTCAGAAGGTCAAGCTTTACTTGTTTTCGCTAAAACACCATTCTACGCTGAAATGGGTGGTCAAGTAGCTGACCACGGTGTTATCAAAAACGATAAAGGCGATATCGTTGCTCGTGTGATTGATGTTCAAAAAGCACCAAATGGTCAAGCTCTTCACACAGTTGAAGTACTTGCAAGCTTGTCAGTTGGTACAACATACACACTTGAAATCGACAGCAAACGTCGTCACAGTGTTATCAAAAACCACACAGCTACTCACTTGCTTCACGCTGCACTTCACCACGTTATCGGTGAACACGCTACTCAAGCTGGTTCTCTTAACGAAGAAGGATTCTTGCGCTTTGACTTCACTCACTTTGAAGCAGTAACTGCTGATGAATTGCGTCAAATCGAAGAAGAAGTTAACCAACAAATCTGGAATGCTATCCCAGTTAAGACTGTTGAAACTGACATTGATACAGCTAAATCAATGGGTGCTATGGCCTTGTTCGGTGAAAAATACGGTAAAAACGTACGTGTCGTAACAATTGGCGACTACTCAATCGAACTTTGTGGTGGTACACACGTTTCAAATACAGCAGAAATTGGAATCTTCAAGATTGTCAAAGAAGAAGGTATCGGTTCAGGAACTCGTCGTATCCTTGCTGTAACTGGTAAAGAAGCCTTTGAAGCATACCGTCAAGAAGAAGAAGACCTTAAAGCAATTGCTGAAACTCTTAAAGTGCCTCAATTGAAAGAAGTTACTAAGAAAGTAGTAAGCTTGCAAGAACAATTGCACAAATTGCAAAAAGAAAATGCTGAATTGAAAGAAAAAGCAGCAGCAGCACAAGCTGGTGACGTCTTCAAAGATGTTAAAGAAGCAAACGGTCTTCGCTTTATCGCTAGCCAAGTAACTGTTTCTGATGCAGGTGCCCTTCGTACATTTGCTGACAACTGGAAACAAAAAGATTACTCTGACGTTCTTGTATTGGCAGCAGCTATTGGCGAAAAAGTCAATGTTCTTGTAGCAAGCAAATCAAAAGATGTTCACGCTGGTAACTTGATTAAAGCTTTGGCACCAATCGTATCAGGTCGTGGTGGTGGTAAACCAGACATGGCTATGGCCGGTGGTTCAGATGCTGCTAAAATCGCTGACCTTCTTGCAGCAGTAGCAGAAAATCTTTAAGATGAAATCAAAAAATATCTTTCTAAAACTCGCCATTGCCTTAATCAGTGTAACAATCATAAGCCTTGCTGGAGTACTTATTGTCAATAGCATCCAAGGAAAGGTAAACTGGGTACTTATTGTCATTCTCTTTGCAGAAGCAAGCCTACTCAGTAGCCTGATTAAAACCTTGCAAGAAAGAAAATAAAATGAAAGCTCACCAAACGGTGGGCTTTTTTGCTATGGTTAAAAAATCTTATGATAAAATGGTAATATCATTTAGGAATTCCAGAGATATTCAGGAATAAAAGGGAGATATATGAGAAAATTATATTCGCCAGTTTGTGTAACATTTTTATTCTTACTTTTGTTGATGATAATATTTCCATCAGTACGAGAAACATTTATCTTAAGTTATATTAGTATTATGTTGGCTATTTTATTTCATGAATTTGGTCATTTTGCAGTTGGTTATATTAATGGCGTAAAACCACAGCATCTTATTGTTGGCTTTATCAAATTTGATTTTGAAAATGGATTTCGTGTGAGATTTAATGATAACTGGATGTATTATGGTGGTATTTATCGCTACAAGGTTACAAATTATCCAGAAAAATCAATGTTAAAGTTACTAGTTGGAGGTCCATTAGTTAGTTTACTTGGTTCATTTGTCTTGTTTTCACAGTTGGAATTTTTGAAAGTATTTGGATATTCTAGCCTATTATTATTTATAGCAACGGCAGCTCCAATAAACTTTTCTGGCTTATGCAACGATGGTTTTAAGGCATATAAATTGTTAATGAAAGATAACTTATTTCTTTTATATCAAAGAGTATCTAATCAATTATTGCAAGATTATAGCGTTACGACCTTTGATGAAGTTTCAAAAGTTTGTAGCACTTTAGAAAACAAAAATATTCCTGACTATATGATAAATACTTTTTTATTGTATCTGATTTATGCTTGGTTATTGCAAGGAGAAATGTTGCAGATTAGAAATAGTTATCAAAGATTGACAGAGATAAAGCCAAGTAATCAGTTTAATCGAAATTATTACTATAGCCTTCTAGTAAGTTTAGAAGCATTAGTGTATAAGAGGGTGTCTAGTGACTTATTTGCTAAAGTCAACTTGGAGAAATTAGATAAGATTAGCCAAAAACGTCTGCAATATCTATCATGTTTTTATTTAGAAAATAGTGAAGATATAAGTGAGAAAAAAATCGCTTTTCAAGAGGTGTTATCATCATATAGTGAACAAAAATCAGTTTTAGTTCAAGCTGAAAAACAGTTTTTAGTATAAAGTATTCAAAGCTCACCTGATGGTGGGCTTTTTTGGGGTTATAGTTTTTAACTATCAAATCTATTTAAAATAACTATTTTACGAGGAGAAGGGAGACTGCTATAATAGTCACTAAGATTTCAGAAAATTTTCAACAAAAGATAGAATCGAGGAAATCATGAAAGTTTCACTAATTCAGATGGCTATTTACGAAGCTGAGCCGAAGAAAAACATTGAGAATGTCTTAGCTTGGTTAGAAAAAGCAGCGCTTGATGAGCCTGATGTGATTGTCTTGCCAGAAATGTGGAATACAGGTTATGCTTTGGAGCAAATAGCAGAGCTTGCTGATGAGAATGGTCAAGAAACTAAAAACTTGCTTAGAAAGTTTGCGAAGGATCACCAGGTTAATCTGGTAGCGGGTTCTGTGGCAACGAAAAAAGAAACTGGTTTTTTTAACACAACTTATGTTTTTAACCGATCTGGTCAGGTGATTGCTGATTATGATAAGGTTCATCTTTTTGGCTTGATGGGAGAAGATCGTTTTTTGCAGGCTGGCAAAAATGAGAATCTTTTTGAACTAGACGGTGTAAAAGCAGCTAGTGTTATTTGCTATGATATCCGTTTTCCAGAATGGGTGAGAACCTTGATGTCAAGCGGAGCCAAGGTTTTATTTGTCGTAGCTGAGTGGCCGAAAGAGCGTGTCGAACAATGGGAGATTTTACTTCGTGCGCGTGCAGTTGAAAATCAAGCTTTTGTAGTGGCTGTTAACCGTGTTGGTCAAGGAGCGTTGGACGATTTTTCTGGGCATTCATTGGTTATTGACCCGCTAGGAAATGTTATTTTGCAAGCGCCAGATAATCAAGAAGGTGTTTTTTCGGTAGATATTGACTTATCAGAGGTTGAAAAAGTTCGTGGGCATATTCCTGTTTTTGCTGACCGAAAACCAGAGTTGTATCATTAATGGGGGAGTTAGGATGTTTTCACAATCAGATATTTTACAAACATTACCAAAACAATTTTTTGCTAGTCTTGTTGCTAAGGTCAATGCAAAACTGGCTGAAGGTTATGATGTGATTAATCTTGGTCAAGGAAATCCTGATCAGCCGACATACGATTATATTGTTGATGCTTTGATTGAAGCTGCTAAGAATCCAGGATCCCATAAATATTCACAATTTCGAGGCAATGCTAATTTTAAAGAAGCAGCTAGTCAGTTTTATAAGGATAATTATCAGGTGGAACTTGATAGTGAGAAGGAAATTTGTGTCCTTGGTGGTGCAAAGATTGGTCTGGTTGAGTTTCCCTTGGCCTTGATGAATCCAGGTGAGCTCTTACTTTTGCCTGACCCAGGCTATCCAGACTATTTATCAAGTGTAGCGCTAGGAAAAATTGAATATGAAACCTTTCCTTTAAAAGAAGAAAATAACTTTTTGCCAGATTTGTCAGCCATTCCTGAAGAAGTGGCAAAGCGTGCTAAATTTATCTACATCAATTACCCTAACAATCCTACCGGAGCTGTGGCGACGACTGAATTTTATGAAGAACTGGTCGCTTGGGCGAAAAAATACGAGGTCGGTGTTGTTAGCGACTTTGCTTATGGGGCTTTGGGAGCAGACGGTTACCAAAATCCAAGTTTTTTATCAACACCTGGAGCAAAAGAAGTAGGTATTGAACTTTACACATTTTCGAAAACTTTTAACATGGCAGGTTGGCGTTTGGCATTTGCTGCAGGAAATGCTGAGATGATTGAAGCTCTTAATCTCCTACAAGATCACCTCTTTGTTAGTATTTTTCCGGCAATCCAAGACGCTGGCGCGGTTGCCCTTTTAGATAAACGTGCGAAAGTAGCAATCGCAGAGCTAAATCACAAATATGACGAGCGACGCCACGCTTTTGTCAAAGCTGCTGCTAAAATAGGCTGGCACGCCTTTGAGTCAAAAGGTTCGTTTTATGCTTGGATGCCGGTGCCAGAAGGTTATAACAGTGAAAGCTTCGCTGATTTACTCTTAAACGAAGCTCACGTCGCAGTCGCACCGGGAAAAGGTTTCGGACAAGCAGGAGATGGCTACGTCAGAATCGGACTCCTAGTTGAACCAAAACGCCTTGAAGAAGCAGTTGAAAGAATTAGTCAGCTGGGATTGTTTGAAAAATAATGAAAGTACGAATGAAAATTCGTGCTTTTTTAATATTTTATGCAAAAAATACTTGACTTATGAATAAATATACTATAAAATTGAATACATATTTATTCAAGGAGTGTATATTATGAGAGTGTCGATTGTTGGTATCACTGGATACAGTGGTCTAGAATTAGTTAAATTATTGAATAATCATAAAAAAGTAACGATTGCTTCGATTCATGCAACTAAGGAAATCGGTCGACGATTATCAGACTTATACCCTTACTTAGTTGGTGTCTGTGACTTGGTTATCGAAGAATTTGATGCCGAGAAAATCATGGCAAAATCAGACTTGGTATTCTTTGCAACACCAAGTGGGGTCGCAAGTAAGTTAGCACAGCCTTTTGTGGAAGCTGATTTTCCAGTGATAGATTTGTCAGGGGACCATCGCTTGCCAGCCTATCTTTATGAAAAATGGTATAAAAAAACACCGGCAAGTGATGAAGCGTTGAATAAATTTACATATTCTTTGGCTGAGTTTACAGATGTTAAAGGTAAAAAATTCATTTCAAACCCTGGTTGCTACGCGACAGCAACAGAATTAGCTTTGATACCTTTGCTAAAAGCTGGTGTGGTTGAAGAAGATTCTATTATTGTGGATGCCAAAAGTGGTTTGACAGGTGCTGGTAAGGCACTTTCTGAATCAAGTCATTTTGTTAATGTGCATGATAATTACGTGACTTACAAGTTGAATCGTCACCAGCACATTCCAGAAATTGTGCAAGAGTTGAAGTTGTTCGATGACAAGGTTAATCACATTCAATTTTCAACATCGCTTTTGCCAGTTAATCGCGGTATCATGTCAACGGTTTATGTTAAGTTGAAAAAGCCACTAACAAACGCAAATCTTTTTGCTATCTATGAAGATTCTTACAAAGATACGCCTTTTGTTCGTGTGCAAGATGATTTACCAGAATTGCACAATGTTATTGGCTCAAACTTTACAGACATTGGTTTTCTTTACAATGAAGTGACTAATGTACTGACAGTAGTATCTGTCATTGATAATTTGATTAAAGGAGCGGCTGGGCAGGCTGTCCAGAACCTCAACTTGATGAATGGTTGGGATGAAACAGAAGGATTATTGATTTCACCAAATTATTTATAGTCTAGAAAGGGTATGAAATATGAAAGTTATTGAAGGTAATGTAGCAAGCCCACTTGGATTTTCAGCAGATGGATTACATGCAGGGTTTAAGAAAAGAAAACTTGATTTTGGTTGGATTGTATCTGAAGTGCCAGCTAGCGTTGCTGGGGTTTATACGACAAATAAAGTTATTGCAGCGCCACTAATTGTGACACGTCAGTCTGTTAAAAAAGCACAAAAAATGAAAGCCATCGTGGTAAACTCAGGCGTTGCCAACTCTTGTACAGGTGTGCAAGGAATGGAAGATGCTTATACAATGCAAAAATGGACAGCAGAAAAACTTGGTGTAGAACCTGATTTGGTCGGTGTCGCTTCAACTGGTGTGATTGGTGATTTGTTGCCAATGGATACTTTAAAAACTGGTCTTTCTAAACTTGTGGTGAATGGGAATTCAGATGATTTTTCAAAAGCTATTTTGACAACAGATACTATGGTTAAAACAGTTGCAGTCACAGAAAAATTTGGACGTGATGAAGTAACTATGGCAGGTGTCGCAAAAGGGTCAGGCATGATTCACCCAAATATGGCAACCATGCTTGCTTTTATCACTTGTGATGCCAATATTTCAAGTGAAACTTTGCAGTTAGCGCTTAGCCAAAATGTTGAAACAACCTTCAACCAAATCACCGTTGATGGCGATACGTCAACAAACGATATGGTTCTTGTCATGTCAAATGGTTGTACTTTGAACGAAGAAATTTTGCCAAATACACCTGAATTTGATAAATTCTCAGCCATGCTTAATTATGTCATGCAAGAATTAGCTAAAATGATTGCTAAAGATGGTGAAGGGGCAAGCAAACTCATTGAAGTAAATGTTAAAAATGCTCCAAATGCCCTTGATGCTCGTATGATGGCTAAAAGTGTTGTGGGTTCAAGCCTTGTGAAGACGGCTATTTTTGGTGAAGACCCTAACTGGGGACGTATTCTAGCAGCAGTTGGTTACGCAGGGGTTGATGTTCCTGTTGATAATATTGATATTTTCCTTGGCGATGTTCCAGTCATGCTAAAATCAAGTCCCGTTGACTTTGAAGCAGAAGAAATGCAAGATGTTATGCACGAAGATGAGATTACTATCACTGTTGATTTACATGCGGGTGAAGCACAAGGAAAAGCTTGGGGTTGTGATTTGTCATACGATTACGTGAAAATCAATGCCCTCTATCGTACATAAAGGGATAAGACTATGAAAGATACAATTGTGATTAAAATTGGTGGCGTTGCTAGCCAAAACTTGTCGCAAGACTTTTTAGCACAAGTCAAAAAATGGAAAGATGCCCATAAAAATTTGGTCATTGTGCATGGTGGCGGCTATGCTATTAATAAATTAATGGAAGATAACCAAGTACCA
This sequence comes from Streptococcus sp. TATVAM-FAB8, assembly GCF_046592795.1. NCBI lineage: Bacteria > Bacillati > Bacillota > Bacilli > Lactobacillales > Streptococcaceae > Streptococcus > Streptococcus sp. TATVAM-FAB8. The sequence continues at coordinate 65,586 of NZ_JAWVPQ010000005.1, read as the reverse complement.
GTTAAAAAAATCAATGGGCTTCGTGTAACTAGTCAATCTGATATGAAGTTGGTCAGCTATGCTCTTCTTCACATGGTTGGTGAAAATTTGACTAAAAAACTAAACCAATCATCTATTGATAGTATTCAGTTGCTATCAAATATCAAAAGAGTGGTGACAGCTGATTTTCTTGATAAGGAAACTTATGGTTACGTTGGTGATGTCTCACATATTCAGACACCGATTTTGGAGCAAATGCTTGATAATCAAATGTTGCCAGTACTTGCTTCAATTGGTTATTCAAAAGAAGGCGATATGCTCAACATCAACGCTGATTATTTAGCAACAGCGGTTGCGATTGCCTTGAATGCTGAAAAATTGGTTTTGATGACAGATGTGAAAGGTGTTTTGGAAAATGGTGAAGTGCTTGATAGCCTGACTTCGAAAGAATTTCAAGAAAAGATCGATCAAGGCATTATCACTGGTGGTATGATTCCAAAAATTGAGTCAGCAGTGAACACTGTTTTAGCAGGTGTTGGTGAAGTATTGATTGGCGACAATCTTGTAACAGGAACTTCAATCATCTGCTAGGGATAAGGGGAGCAAGTAATGACAAAGTTATTTCAAAATTATAAACGCGCAGCTATTGAATTTGTTAAGGCGCAAGGAAATTATCTGTTTGATCAAGATGGTAAAAAATACCTTGATTTCTCAACAGGAATTGGGGTAACCAACCTTGGTTTTCACCCACAAGTTAAGGCAGCTCTTCTAAAACAAGCAGAAGAAATCTGGCATATGCCTAACTTGTATCATAATTCTTTGCAAGAAGAAGTGGCTGGCAAATTAATCGGTGACAAAGACTACCTGGCTTTCTTTGCCAATAGCGGTGCAGAAGCAAATGAAGCAGCCATTAAAATCGCTCGTAAATCCACTGGTAAGCAAGAAATTATTACCTTTGTCAATTCTTTCCACGGTCGTACCTTTGGCTCCATGTCAGCGACTGGTCAAGATAAAATCAAGACTGGTTTTGGTGATGGTGTGCCACATTTCAGCTACGCTACTTACAACGATTTGGACAGCGTTAAAGCTTTGGTAACGGAAGATACGGCAGCTGTCATGTTAGAATTAGTTCAAGGAGAATCAGGTGTTCGTCCAGCTGACAAAGCCTTTGTGACAGCTTTGAGTCAATTCTGTCAAGAAACAGGAATTTTACTGATTGTTGATGAAGTCCAAACTGGTATGGGACGTACTGGTAAGCTCTTCTCATTTGAGCATTATGGAATTGAACCAGATATTTTCACCTTGGCTAAAGGTCTTGGAAATGGTGTTCCCGTTGGTGCCATGATTGCCAAAGAAAAACTTGGTTCAGCCTTTTCATACGGTAGTCACGGTTCAACTTTCGGTGGTAATAAATTAGTCATGTCAGCAGCCTCAAGCGTACTGGATATTATGCTGGCTGACGGTTTCTTACCACAAGCACTTGAAAATGGTAATTATTTGCAAACGGAACTGAAAAAAGTTTTGGCTGACAATCCTAAAGTGACTGACGTTCGCGGTCTTGGCTACATGATTGGGATTGAAACCAGTGAAAACCTAGCGGACTTGGTTGAAAAAGCGCGTGACAAAGGTTTGATTGTGTTGACAGCAGGAACCAATGTCATTCGTCTCTTGCCACCATTAACCTTGACAAAAGAAGAAATCGACCAAGGTGTAGCCATTTTGGCAGATGTTTTTGCATAAAATTGTTTGAGGCTGAGACCAAGTTCTCAGCTTTTTTAGGTTGACAAATTGTGTGCAATTGTATAGAATTTTCTAATAATAGAAGAGGTGAAAAAATGGCTAAAAAAGTTCTTGTTGTTTCAGGACACCCTGATTTGAAAAATGATTCTTTGGCAAATAAAACCATTTTAAAAGAAATTAAAAAGCTCTACCCAGAAGTTGAATTGGATATTTTGAGCAATTTGTATCCTGATTATCAGATTGATGTGGCTGCTGAGCAAGATAAGCTTCGTTGGGCGGATGTCATTGTTTTCCAATACCCGCTTTATTGGTACATGACCCCATCTTTGATGAATAAATGGATTGAAAAAGTTTTTGTGCATGGTTTTTCTCACGGGTCAAATGGCAATGCCTTGAAAGATAAATACTTGATTGCATCTTTGACGACTGGTGCAGGAGAAGCAGCATATAGCGCTGAATCTGGTACAACGATTGAAGACCTTTTAGCACCAATTCGTTTGACAGCTAAATTGACGCAGCTTAACTTTGTTGGTCATGTTGTCACACATGGTGTGTCTTATTCACTGCGTGAGGACGCTGACAAAACCCAAGAAATGATTGCAAAATCTCAAGCACATGCTAAAAAACTGGTAGAAATGATTGAAAGTTTGTAGGAAATAAGGCTCGGTTTTATTAACCGGGTCTTTTTTTGACAAAAATTATGTTCTTTTTGACAATTATCTTTGTATTTTTGACAAATATCCTTGTCATTTTTAGAAGGTAGTGCTATAATCAATTCATCGAAGGGGGGAGATTAGATGTCTTCTAAAAATGATTGGATTTTTATTTTTCTTGCCATCTTTGGTGCTTATCTTACATCAGAAACTCCCAATCCTAGGAGAAATGAATTATTAAGAAGACGTTTTTTGAAAAAGAAACATCTTTTATCAATTACTAGAATGGAGGAAAATTTGGTATTAAAAAATCGTCTGAAAGAATTACGTGCGCGTGATGGTTTGAATCAGACACAGTTAGCCAAATTGGCGAAAGTTTCTAGACAAACGATTAGTCTTTTGGAACGTAATGAGTATACGCCATCGGTGATTATCGCTTTGCGCATTGCAAAAATTTTTAATGAACCTGTCGAAAATGTTTTTAGTCTTGATGAAGAGGGAGAAGAATAATGAAAAAGACAAAACAATTAACAACAAAACAACGTGTTTTATTTTATCTAGGAATTGTTACTGTTAGTGCTCTTGTCGGAGGAGTAACTGGTGCTTTGGGACTTGGTCTTGGTGATAAGGTTTTAACGTTTAATTTTGATATTTTTATGACTTTTGTCTACATACTGACTGCTATGTCAATTCTCGTGACATTATGGTTTATGTACCAAGCAAATCATTATCAAAATCGTTATGAGGCTATGGACGAAGATGCTGATGAAGATGAAAGTTACGAGATTTATCGTAAGACATTTAAAAATTTAGAATTTGCATCGACTTTTTACAATGCCTCAGTAGCGCTTATTCTCTTTTCAGTATGTCTTGGTATTTGCGATTTTCATAACAGAATTAATAATGGTTTAGCCTTTAAGATAACGACCTATGTTGTAGAAGCTATCTTTTTTATTTTTTTATTTGTACTTCAAATAGCGATATTTAGATTAACTCGAAAAATTCGTCATTACAAAATTTCAGTTTTCCCGACTATTAAAGAAGTAAAAGAATTTGCCTATTCTTACGATGAGGGTGAACTTCAAGCAAATTATGAGCAAGCTTTTTTGATTGTTTTCAATCTTAATCAGTATTTACCATTTGTTTATGCTATCTTGTGTGTATTAGCAGTCGTGAGTTCGCTCGATGTTACTTCAGGTTTGGTAGTAACGACAGGAATTTATATCTATATCAACCTTGCTAACATTCGTTTTGTGAATAAATATTTCAGAAAATAATAAAAATGATTGACAGCACTTCTAATTCGTGCTAATCTAAAACAGAATTGAATAGTTTTCTTCGGGGCAGGGTGAGATTCCCGACCGACGGTGATGTTGTCTCGTTGATTGCTATTTGCTTTTTATTCATTGTTGACACCTCTTGCCTAATACCAGTTATGTCTGCGAGGCTGTCGTCTAAACTAAAAGCAAATCATCAATCAACTTTGTTTGGTTTGATATCCAAGTGAGATAGTTAAGTCCGTGAGCGCAAGCTGATCTGGTGCAATTCCAGAACCGACAGTATAGTCTGGATGAGAGAAGAATTGATAGAGTGTCAAAAGGCAAGCTCTTGCTTTTTGGAATACTTTTTTACTTGTCTTTAATTCCCCGTGGTGTAAGCTGCGGGGATTTTAGTTTAGTAACTTTATAGTATTGTCAGAATTTTTCGATAATACCTTAAGTGTTATCCCGATGAAAATAACTAGCTAGGCCATTCTAGTTTAGTGATTTTTATCGGGATTTTTTAGTCTAGAAAGGAGGACGATTATGGATAATTATTATATGTCGCAGGCAATTGCAGAAGCTAAAAAAGGTTTTCGTCAAACTTATACCAATCCTTTAGTTGGTGCGGTGATTGTTAAAGATGATCATGTGATTGCTCGCGGTGCGCATTTGCAGTATGGGCATGAACATGCTGAAAAGAATGCTATTTTACATTGTCAAACTCCTGAAGAACTAGTCGATTCAACACTTTATGTAACATTGGAACCTTGCCATCACAGGGGAAAACAGCCCCCCTGCACCCAAGCGATTCTAGCAGCTGGCATCAAAAAGGTGGTGGTTGGTCAACTTGATCCCAATCCTTTGGTGGCTGGGAAAGGGCTAGCTTTCTTGAAAGAAGAAGGCATCGAAGTGGTGACTGGTGTTTTAGAAGAAGAGGCTAGAGGTCTTAATCCTCACTATAATTTTTACTACGAACATCAGCGTCCTTATGTGGTTTTGAAGCAGGCGGTGAGTTTAGATGGGAAAATCGCAGTGTTAGGTAGCAGAACAGCTTTGACTGATGATGAGACTAGTCGTTTTGTTCATGATGAACGTGATGATTACCAGGCTATTTTGGTTGGTGCTGACACGGTCTTGATTGATAACCCGCGTTTACTGGGGGCAGGAACGAGCTTGTATCCTATTGTTCGTGTGATTTTGGATGAAGCTGGTCGTGTTTTTGAGAGACAAGATTTGCAGATTTTTACAGATGATTCAGCTCCAGTTCTCATTTTTAGCAAGCGTAAGGTATCAAATTTGCCTAGTCATATGAAGGTGATTGATTTGCCTGAGTTCTCGATTGCAAATATCTTGCGGGTACTTTATGATGAAAAGATTCAATCAGTTTATGTCGAGGGCGGAGCGGCTGTTCATGATGCTTTTTTAGATAGCGGACTTTGGGATGAAATCATTTCTTATGTGACGCCTAAGCTTATCGGAGGAAATGGCAAAGCAGCAATGTCAAGTTTTCGTTTGGTAGAAGAAGTGCTAGAGTTGCAAGATTTTTCATGTCAAAAAATTGGAAATACAATCAGATTGTCAGCGAAAAGGAGAACGTGATGTTTACAGGATTAATTCAAGAACAAGGTCGTATCAGTCGGATTGTCAAACACCAACACCATATCAAGTTAACTTGCAAAGCTTCACGAAAAATTTTAGCAGACTATAAAATTGGTGACAGTATGGCAATTAATGGAGTATGCCTTACCTGCGTGGCTAAATCAGGAGATTTATTTACTGTTGATGTCATGCCTGAAACCTTTAGACGGACAATTTTTTCAGAAAGTCGTGTGGGCGATTTGGTTAATTTAGAACTGGCCATGTCAGCCAATGCTCGTTTTGAAGGGCACCTTGTGACGGGACACGTAGATGGTGTGGCAACTCTTGTCCAGAAAAAGAGCGATGAAACTGCTCTGGTACTCAGCTTTGCTTTTCTAAAAGAACTTGAAGGGCAAATTGTGGGACAGGGGTCAATTGCCGTCAATGGGGTTAGTCTAACGGTGGTGTCTGTTGAGTCGGGACAATTTAGCGTTTCTTTGATTCCGCATACGGCAAAAGAAACCAACTTGGCTAGTCTTAAAAAAGGCGACAAGGTCAATATCGAGACTGATATTTTAGCAAAATACATGCAGGCACAAGTAGCAAGGATGAAAGGAGAATAAATGTTTAAGGATGTTGAAAAGGCTCTTTTTGATTTGAGAGCAGGAAAATTAATTATCGTGGTCGATGATGATGACCGCGAAGCTGAAGGGGACTTGGTTGGCCTGGCAGAATTAGCAAGCCCAGAAAATGTGAATTTTATGACCAAGCATGCGCGTGGCTTGATTTGTGCACCAGTGTCTGAGGAGATTGCTAATCGTTTGGAACTTATTCCAATGTCAGAAGAAAATACAGATGCACATGGCACAGCTTTTACCATTAGCGTAGACCACAAAGAAACGTCAACAGGAATTTCAGCTTTTGACCGCGCTAAGACTATTCAAGAATTAGCGTCGTCAACAAGTAAAGCAAGTGATTTTCACAGACCTGGTCACATGTTTCCATTGGTGGGACGAAGTGGTGGCGTTCTAGAACGTCGTGGGCACACGGAAGCAAGTCTTGATTTGGCACGTTTAGCTGGTGTGAGAGAAGCAGCTTATATTTGTGAGATTTTAAAAGATGATGGCACGATGGCTCGTAAAGCTGATTTGCATGATTTTGCTAGCAAGTGGAATTTGACCATGATTGAAGTGGGTGATATTGCGCGTTATGTGAGCTTTCAAGATAGTCCTAAGGTAAAGTTGCCATCAAGTTATGGTGACTTTGACCTTCAGTTATTTGAAGATGAAGAAAAGCGCGAGCATGTTCTCTTGTCAAAGGGAGATTTGACGACAGATGAACCGCTTTTACTGCGTTTGCACTCAGAGTGTTTGACTGGCGATATTTTTGGGTCTTTGCGTTGTGACTGTGGAGAACAGTTGCATGTTGCCATGGAAAAAATTGACCAAGTTGGGCGCGGAGCTATTTTGTACCTTCGTCAAGAAGGTCGAGGTATCGGTTTAAAAAATAAACTGAAAGCTTATCAGTTGCAAGAAGAAGGTTTGGACACTTATGAGGCAAATCTTGAGCTTGGCTTTGCTCCCGATGAGCGTGATTATCAGATTGCAGCGGATATTTTGAGCTTTTTAGATATCGAGCAGGTTAAACTCTTAACCAATAATCCTGACAAGTTGGAGCAACTAGAAATGGCAGGCATAGATATTGTAGAACGCTTGCCCTTACAGATGCCAGCCCACCAAGAAAATAAAGCTTATCTACAAACCAAGCAAGAAAAATTTCATCATTTATTACACATCGTATAAGGAGAATAATCATGACAACATTTGAAGGAAAATTTATCGGAAAAGACTTAAAGATTGCTATCGTAGTTGCACGTTTTAATGAATTTATCACCTCAAAACTATTGGGTGGTGCAATGGACGGTTTGATTCGTAACGAAGTGGCCGAAGAAGATATTGATGTTTACTGGGTACCAGGTGCTTTTGAAATTCCATTTATGACCAAAAAAATCGTTGCGACTGGGAAATACGATGGTGTCATCACACTTGGTAGTGTCATTCGTGGGTCAACAAGTCATTATGATTTGGTCTGTAACGAAGTGGCTAAAGGGGTTGGACAAATCAATCTTTCTAGCGATATTCCAGTTATGTTTGGTGTGATTACCACTGAGGATATCGAGCAAGCTATCGAACGTTCTGGTTCAAAAGCAGGTAATAAAGGTAGCGAATGCGCTCAAGGTGTGCTTGAAATGATTAATTTGGCAAAACAAATGTAATAGAAAAAAAGCTAAGACGATTTGTCTTAGCTTTTATGGTGTTAAGCTTAGAAAATAAAGATTTTATTTCTTCACCAAGAAGAGTTTTCCTTGTGTTGGGATGATGATAGCTAGTGCTAAAATGACGAAGACTAGAGTTAAGAGTCCAGCAGTGCCATTGACGCTGAGTGAATAAAGGTAAGGTGACATGCCTTTTGGTGCGTAGCTTCCCCAGAAGATAAAGCCAGCGACATAGTGCCAGAAGTAGCGGACAAAAACAGCAAGTGTGGCACCGATAGTAGAGTAAATCAAAGCACGTCCTTTATTGTCTTTAGAAAGAGCATTTTGAAATGGCTCAGATAAAAATCCAGCTAAGCCCATTGAGATAAAGGCAATGATGTATTCGATGATAACTTGTGACAAAGCCAAATACCAAACTTTACCTAAAATGAAGTGAAGCAAGCCCCAGATAAGACCAGCTAGAGTTCCGTACTTTGGACCGCGACGTAGGGCAAAAAGGACGACTGGCACCGCACCGAATGAAGGGGTGAACCAGCTAGCAAAATCTGGAATATAAGATAAAGCCATAGCAAAAGCAGCAACCAATGCAGTCTCAATTAAAGCAGACAATTGAGAATTCTTCGACGACATAAAAAAGCTCCTTCTAACACAAAGGAGCTTTTCTGATAATATGTTCAATGCTATTTTAATCACGTTTAAAAAAGTCATATCACAATCCCTACGCTCGTCCTAACGAGATCAGGTTATCAGGATTTCGCAAATGCGATCTCAGCCGAAGGCACTCCTTTGTGAATTCAATTTGTTTATAGTCTAGCATGAAAGAAACTTTCTTGTCAAGACAGTTCGAAAATATTTTTTGAAAATTCTAATCAAGGCCATAATTGTAATCATCATCTTGCATAGCTTCAACAGAACCAAGAAGGTATCCGTTTCCGACCTGACTAAAGAAGTCGTGGTTTGAAGTTCCTGTTGAAATACCATTCATGACGATTGGGTTGACGTCATTTGCGGTATCAGGGAAAAGCGGGTCTTGCCCTAAGTTCATGAGAGCTTTGTTGGCGTTATAACGTAAGAAAGTCAGAACTTCCTCAGTCCAGCCAACTTGGTCATAAAGTGTTTTGGTGTAATTTTCTTCATTTTCATAGAGTTGATAAAGTAAGTCATACATCCAATCACGCAGGTCATCTTGCTCTTTCTCAGACAATTCATTGAAACCAAGTTGGAATTTATAGCCAATGTAAGTTCCGTGGACAGATTCATCGCGGATGATTAATTTGATAATTTCAGCGACATTTGCCAATTTATTATTGCCAAGATAATAAAGAGGAGTGAAAAATCCAGAGTAGAAGAGGAAAGTTTCAAGGAAAGTTGAGGCAACTTTCTTTTGCAGCGCAGTACCATTTTCATAAATATCATTGATAATTTTGGCTTTTTTCTGTAAGTATTCGTTGTTGTTCGTCCATTCAAAGATTTCTTCGATTTCTGATTTTGTATTAAGCGTTGAAAAAATGGAAGAGTATGATTTGGCGTGGACAGATTCCATAAATTGGATATTGTTGAGAACAGCTTCTTCATGAGGTGTTCTGACATCTGCACGAATAGCTTCAACACCAGATTCGGATTGCATGGTATCAAGAAGAGTTAAGCCACCAAATACCTTACCAACCAAATCTTTTTCTTGGTCTGAGAGTTTACGCCAGTCATCTAAATCATTTGAGAGAGGAATACGCGTATCAAGCCAGAATTGTTCGGTCAACTTTTCCCAAGTTGATTTATCAATGACATCTTCAATCTCATTCCAATTAATGGCTTTATAATATGTTGTCATGTTTTTTGATTTCTCCTAAGAGTAGTTGTAAGAAAGCCAACCAAAAGACCGGCATTTCAAATAGTGATTCAAGTTATGTTTTTTATCCTGTTTGGGTCGTAACGCCTACAGAGATAAAACAAAGTGTTCAATAAAGTCACGACACGAAACCAAACGACTTGATAATAGTCATTTGATGAAGTTAGTAAGTGAACTAGGCAAACCGCCCTAGCGGTTGCCGTCTTGTTATTAGGTCCTTTAGGACCAATAACAAGTGTTCAGTTAAATCGCACAGCTTTCGCATTGGTTTGAGCCAACTTCTTCACCATCATCTGTAAAGGTGCGAATGTAGTAGATTGATTTGAGTCCTTTATTAAAAGCATAGTGACGTAAGATAGAAAGGTCACGAGTGGTTTGTTTGCTTTGCATTTTCCATTCGTAGAGTCCTTCTGGAATATCGCTGCGCAAGAACAAAGTGAGGGACAATCCTTGATCGACATGTTCAGTAGCTGCAGCGTAAACATCGATGACCTTACGCATATCCATGTCGTAAGCAGACGTGTAATAAGGAATTGTGTCTGTAGACAACCCAGCTGCTGGGTAGTAAATCTTACCAATTTTCTTTTCTTGACGTTCTTCAATACGTTGTGTAATGGGATGAAGCGATGCTGAGACATCGTTGATGTATGAAATCGAACCATTTGGGGCAACAGCTAAGCGATTTTGGTGATAGAGCCCGTCTGTCATAATAGCATCACGAAGCTCAGCCCAATCTTTACCACTAGGAATAAAGTGCTCAGCGAAGAGTTCCTTGACGCGGTCAGATTTTGGTACAAAGTCACCTGTGATGTATTTATCAAAGTAGCTGCCATCAGCGTAGCTTGATTTTTCAAAGCCTACAAAGGTTTGCTTGCGTTCGCGGGCAATCTGATTAGATTCGACTAATGTCCAGTAATTGAGCAACATGAAATAGATGTTTGTAAATTCAATAGATTCCGGACTTCCATAGTGAATATGGTTTTGAGCTAGGTAGGTGTGAAGTCCCATAGCACCAAGTCCAAAGGTATGAGCTTGTTCATTCCCATGCTTGATTGTTGGCACAGCTTCAATTGATGACGTATCTGAAACAAAAGTTAGAGCGCGTGTCATAGCTTTAATAGAGCGACCAAAATCTGGAGAAGTCATCATATTAACGATGTTAGTTGAACCCAAATTACATGAAATATCTGTTCCCATTTTGACAAATTCTTGGGCATCATTGATAATGCTTGGCTTTTGAACTTGAAGCACTTCAGAACAGAGATTTGACATGATGATTTTACCATCGATTGGATTAGTACGGTTAGCTGTGTCAATGTTAATTACATAAGGATAACCAGATTCTTGTTGGAGTTTTGAAATTTCAGTTTCCAAATCACGCGCTTTAATCTTAGTTTTGACAATATTAGGATTTGCAACCATTTTGTCGTATTCTGCTGTGATGTCCACGTAGCTGTAAGGAACACCGTACTCACGCTCAACACTATATGGGCTGAAGAGATACATGTCTTCATTTTTGCGAGCTAGTTCGTAGAATTTATCAGGAACGGTGATTCCAAGTGACAGTGTTTTGACACGCACTTTTTCATCAGCGTTTTCTTTTTTAGTAGATAAGAAAGCCATGATATCTGGGTGGAAAACATCAAGGTAAACCGCACCGGCACCTTGGCGTTGACCAAGTTGGTTAGAATATGAAAAGCTATCTTCAAAGAGTTTCATGACTGGTACCACACCAGATGCTGCACCTTCATATCCTTTAATAGGAGCTCCAGCCTCACGCAAATTTGAAAGGCTAATACCAACACCGCCTCCGATTCGTGATAATTGCAGAGCTGAGTTGATGGAACGTCCAATAGCATTCATGTCATCAGTAACTGAAATTAGGAAACACGATACAAATTCTCCGCGTCGACTTCGTCCAGCGTTCAAAAAAGAAGGTGTCGCAGGCTGATAACGTTGGTTTATCATCTCAAGCGCTAAATCGCGTGCCAGCTCCTCATTTCCGTCAGCAAAATAAAGGGCATTAAAGAGCACACGGTCTTCGATACTTTCAAGATATTGGCTGCCGTCATTAGTTTTTAAAGCATACTGTTGGTAGAACTTGTAAGCTGCCATGAAAGATTTGAAGCGAAATTTGTGAGCTTGCAAGTCTTTAGCTAAGTTTTCAATAAAGTCTGGTGAGTATTTACGGATGAATTCAGCTTCAATGTAGTCATTTGCAATCAGATAATTGATTTTTTCTATGATAGTCGTAAATGTCATGGTGTTTGGAATGACATTTTCAAGAAAGAAAGCTTTGAGAGCTTCTTTATCTTTGTTTAAAGGGATTTGTCCGTTAACTGGACGGTTGATTTCATTATTAAGGCGAAAGTAAGAAACATCGCCGAGATTTTTAAGACTCATAAATAAAGTAAGTTACCTAGTTCATAGATTGAGTAAGGTAATTCCTTTCTAATTCAAAATGGAAGGACGGTTAAATAATTTCTTTTAGTTTATTTGGTTGAAATCCTGAAAAGGCAATTTCGCCAGCTTTGATAACTGGAGCGGCTGTAAAACCAAGACTTTTAACGTAATCAATCATATCTGGACGTTCATCCATGTTAATTTCTTGGAATTCAGCGCCCGCTTTTTCTAAAAGTTTTTTAGTCATTTTGCATTGCATGCAATTATTTTTTGAAAAAAGTGTAATTTTATTAGCCATTAGGCTTTCCTCCATAAATCGTTATCTTTTTTTAATTCAATGTTTAATTAGAATAGCCAAAATATACCAAAAAAGCAACCAAAAAGGCTTACAAAAACACCATATGTAGTGGTTGGTGATTGTCGTTTGTACAAAATGTAGTGATATCAAGGTTTAACAGCTTTTTTATTTTTAAGTAACACATCATGTCAGGAAATCTAACACGCACTTGTAAATTAATGTTGACAAAATTTTCTGAATTTTGTATAATTAAAAACAATATTATTATAATCGGGGGTCCGTACATGACAGAGTTCTTATCTAAATTTTCTTTCAAAGAGAATGACTATTCTTACCTAAATCTTGAAGAAGCCGTTTCTCATTATGGAGGAAATATCAAAAGAATCCCTTACACTATTCGTATATTACTTGAAAGTTTACTCAGAAAGTATGATGGAGTAGATGTTACAAAAAGTCACATTGAAAATTTAGCAACTTACAATCCTAAAAACATCCAAGGCGAAGTTCCATTCAAACCAAGTCGTGTTATCCTACAAGATTTCACTGGTGTACCAGTTGTTGTCGACCTTGCATCAATGCGTGATGCCATCGTTTCAAATGGTGGTGATGCAGATTTAATCAACCCTGAAATCCCAGTTGATTTGGTTATTGACCACAGTGTCCAGGTTGATTTCTTTGGCTGCGATACAGCTTTAGAAGATAACATTAATATGGAATTTAAACGTAACAATGAGCGTTACGAATTTTTGAAATGGGCTGAAAAATCATTCGATAATTACCGTGCTGTTCCACCAGCAACAGGGATTATTCACCAAGTTAATATTGAGTATTTAAGTGATGTTGTCATTGAAAAAGATGGCATGCTTTACCCTGATTCAATGTTTGGTACTGATAGTCACACAACAATGATCAATGGTATTGGTGTGCTTGGTTGGGGTGTCGGAGGTATTGAAGCAGAAGCAGCTATGCTTGGTGAAGCTTCATTCTTCCCAATTCCAGAAGTCATCGGTGTCCGTTTGACAGGTAAATTGCCTAAGATTGCGACTGCAACTGACTTGGCACTTAAAGTGACACAAGTCCTTCGTCAAGAAAAAGTTGTCGGCAAATTCGTTGAGTACTTTGGTGATGGTCTTTCAAATCTTAGTCTTGCAGAGCGTGCAACTATCGCTAATATGGCTCCTGAATACGGTGCAACATGTGGTTATTTCCCAATCGATGATGAAACGCTTAACTACATGCGTTTGACAAACCGTGATGAAGACCACATTGCATTGACAAAAGAATATGCTAAACGTAACAATCTTTTCTATGATCCAGAGCATCAAGCTGAATACACTAAAGTTGTTGAGATTGATTTGTCTACCATCTCACCAAGTATCTCTGGACCAAAACGTCCACAGGATTTGATTGATTTGACACAAGCAAAACAAACTTTCCAAGAAAGTTTGGTACGTGAAGCAGGTGTTCAAGGATTTGGTCTAACAGCTGATGAAATTAATAAAACAGCAACTGTTCATTTTGAAGATCAAGATGTTGAGATTAAGACTGGACATGTGGCAATTGCAGCTATCACATCATGTACGAATACTTCAAATCCTTACGTGCTCATGTCAGCTGGTTTGCTTGCCAAAAACGCTGTTGAACGTGGTTTACGCGTAGCTCCGACAGTCAAAACATCACTTGCCCCTGGTTCAAAAGTGGTGACAGGTTATCTTCGTAACTCTGGTTTGCAAACTTACCTAGATACACTTGGCTTTAACATTGTCGGTTACGGTTGTACAACATGTATCGGTAACTCAGGTAGCCTTCGCCCAGAAGTCGCTGAAGCAATTACGAATACCGATTTGTTAGCGTCAGCTGTTTTGTCAGGTAACCGTAACTTTGAAGGACGTGTTAATCCACTTGTCAAAGCAAACTTCCTTGCTAGCCCACCACTTGTTGTGGCTTATGCACTCGCTGGAAATACTAACATTGACTTGACAACAGAACCACTTGGTTTTGATCAAAACAATGAGCCAGTCTATCTTAAAGACATCATGCCAACAAATGATGAAGTAGCAAAATACGTTGACCAATTTGTCACACGTGAATTGTTCGAACACGAGTATGAGCATGTTTTCACTGACAGTGAAAAGTGGAACCAAATTCCAACAGAAGAAAGTAAAATCTATCATTGGAATGAAGCCTCAACATACATCCAAAACCCACCATACTTTGATAACTTGGGTGATGATTTAGCAATCAAACCACTTAAAAACCTTAAACCATTGGCTAAATTTGGCGATAGTGTTACAACTGACCATATTTCACCAGCAGGTAACATCGCTAAAAACAGTCCAGCTGCTAAATATTTGACAGAACATGGTGTTGATTACCTTGATTTCAACTCATATGGTAGCCGCCGTGGTAACCACGAAGTCATGATGCGCGGAACATTTGCCAACATTCGAATTCAAAACCAATTAGCCGACGGTAAAATTGGTGGTTACACAAAATACAATGGTGAATTAATGCCAATCTACGATGCAGCCATGCATTATAAAGAAGATAAGGTTGATACTTTGGTCATTGCTGGTAAAGACTATGGTATGGGATCAAGTCGTGACTGGGCTGCCAAAGGGTCAAATCTTCTTGGAGTTAAAGCTGTTCTTGCTGAAAGCTTTGAACGTATTCACCGCTCAAACCTTGTCATGATGGGGGTTTTACCATTGCAATTCTTAGAAGGTGAAACAGCAGAAAGCCTTGGATTAACAGGTTACGAAACATACGATATTAACCTTTCAGAAAATCCTGGTATTCACGATATTGTTGATGTGATTGCACGTGATGAATCAGGTGAAAAACATTTTAAAGCCATGGTACGTTTTGATGCGGATGCTGACATCCGTTACTACAAAAATGGCGGAATTCTACCAATGGTTGTTAGAAAGAAATTAGGGGGTGCTTAATATATGACAGGATCAAGTGGATTAAAAGATTTAATCGCCTGTAATACCCGTATTAGTTCGATTATTAATGATAATTTATCTTATGCAGGTTACAATATTTCAGAATTGATGGACAATGATGCTAGTTTCGAAGAAGTGATTTACCTTCTTTGGAACCTTCATTTGCCAAATAAAACAGAGCTTGATGATTTTGTAAAATTACTTCGTGATAACTATGAAATCAGTGACGCTGTTGTGCAATGTATTATGATTCAATCACGTAATCATTTGCATCCGATGAGTGTTCTTCGGTCAACAGTTAGCTTGCTAGGTGTTTACAACGTTAATGCAGAAGATAACTCAGAAGAAGCAACTTACGAACAATCTATTCAATTAATGGCAAAAATGCCAACGATTATTGCAGCTTTTGCTCGTTTGCGTGAAGGAAAAACTCCTGTGGCACCACGTAAAGATTTGTGTTTTGCAGCCAATTTCCTTTATATGTTAAACGGCGAAGAACCAACTGATTTGCAAGTTAAAGCTCTTAATCGTGCTTTGGTACTACATGCTGACCACGAATTAAATGCCTCAACATTTGCTGCACGTGTCTGTGCGTCAACTTTGGCTGATATTTATTCTTGTGTAACAACGGCGATTGGTACCCTTAAAGGACCTCTTCACGGTGGCGCTAATGAACGTGTTTTCGACATGCTGACTGAAATCCGTGAAATGGGTGATACTAAAGCTTATCTAAAAGAAAAACTTGATTCACAAGAAAAAATTATGGGATTTGGCCACCGCGTTTATAAAACACAAGACCCACGTGAAAAATATCTTCGTGAAATGGCGCAAGCTTTAACAGAAGGAACTGAAAATGAAATTTGGTTTGACTTGTCTCGTGAAATTGAAGATTACATGAAACATACTAAAGGTTTGATTCCAAATGTCGATTTCTATTCAGCGACGGTTTACCATGTGCTTGGTATTGATAGTTCAATCTTTACGTTGATTTTTGCCATGAGTCGTGTTGCTGGTTGGATTGCTCATATTCAAGAACAACAAAAACATAATAAATTGATTCGTCCACGTTCTCGTTATAAAGGTGAACTTGGTTTGAAATATGTTCCACTTGAAGATCGTTAAAAAAGATTACGAAAGGAAAAAGGAAAATTATGGCTGATAAAATCACTTTAGAAAATGGCCAATTGGTCGTTTCTAATCATCCAATTATCCCTTTTATTGAAGGGGATGGCGTTGGACGTGACATTTGGAAAAATGCGCGTGCTGTCTTTGATGCAGCTGTTGAAAAAGCTTATCAAGGTCAAAAAAAAGTTGAATGGCATGAACTTTTAGCTGGTAAAAAAGCGCATGAAGCAACTGGGAAATGGTTACCAGAAGAAACGCTTGATACGATTAAAGAAGATTTGATTGCTATCAAAGGACCACTTGAAACTCCAGTTGGTGGTGGGATTCGTTCGTTAAATGTTACACTTCGCCAAGAATTGGATTTGTATGCTTGTGTTCGCCCAGTTCGCTATTTCAAAGGAATTGAAAGTCCACTTAAAGAACCAGAAAAAACAAGTATTACTATTTTCCGTGAAAATACTGAAGATATTTACGCTGGTATTGAATGGGAAGCTGGTACAGCAGAAGTGAAAAAAGTCATTGAATTCTTGCAAAATGAAATGTCTGTCAACAAGATTCGTTTTCCTGAATCAAGTAGTATTGGTATCAAACCAATTTCAAAAGAAGGTAGTGAACGTCTGATTCGCTCAGCTATTGAATACGCTCTTGCTAATCAACTAACAAATGTCACAATTGTTCACAAAGGAAATATCCAGAAATTCACTGAAGGTGGTTTCCGCAAATGGGGTTACGAACTTGCAGAACGTGAATACGCTGATGAATTAGCAAGTGGGAAATTGGTTATGAATGACATCATTGCCGATAACTTCTTGCAACAAATCCTACTAAATCCTGAAAAATTTGATGTCGTCGCTTTGACAAACTTAAACGGTGACTATGCGAGTGATGCTCTTGCTGCTCAAGTTGGTGGAATTGGTATCTCACCAGGTGCTAATATCAACTACGTAACTGGACATGCAATCTTTGAAGCAACTCACGGAACAGCTCCTGATATTGCTGGAAAAGATATTGCTAATCCATGTTCTGTTCTTTTATCTGGTTGTATGTTGTTTGATTATATCGGATGGACAGAAGTTGCCAGCTTGATTTCTCAAGCAATTGAAACAACTTTTGCCAAAGGTCAATTTACAGCAGATTTGGCGCAAGGAAAAGCCGCTTGCTCAACAAGTGAATTTGCAGCTAAACTTATTGAAAATATGTAAAAGCTCGCCTAGAACAAGTCTTGTTCTAGGTTTTTTGTTATAATGAGAATAGTTTGAAATTTAGAGGTTGACGTTTTATGGGCTATTCTATAACGGATATTATTTTTCTATTTTTTATTTATTCATTTATCGGTTGGCTATGGGAAACCATTTATTGCTCTATTCGTGATAAAAAGTTTGCTTATCGTGGTTTCTTAGCTGGGCCTTATTGTCCAGTTTATGGCTTTGCGGTGGCGACGGTTTTAATCGGCACAAAACCATTTCAAAACAATCTACTAGGACTTTTTATCAGTGGCATGCTCATTGCGACGATTTTTGAATTTCTGGCTGGCTGGTTTTTGGAGAACTTCTTTCATATGAAACTTTGGGATTATAGCCATTTATTTGGTAATGTTAAAGGTTGGATTGCTCCTGAAATTTCACTTTTTTGGGGAGTTAGTATTTTGATACTTGTTAAATTTGTCCAGCCGACGGTCATGGCTGTTATCAATCGTTTGAATGGCTGGTTTGCCCTAGTGATTGTTTCTATCATGACAGCGGATTTGATTTGGACAGTTATAGATACTGTGAAATTTCAACAAGCAGCAGCAACGGTTGAAAAATATGTTCGCTCTGAACAGGAAAGATTGCTTCGATCTGTTAAAACAGAATTTGACGACTGGACTAAACAAAGAGAAGCTTTCAGCAAACGTTTGGAGAAATTTAGACTTCAGCTAAATGAGAATTTAAAAGTTAAGGGTGTTCAGCCATTTCGTTTTAACCAACGTCGTATGTTGCGGAACTATAAAAATCTTAGCTTGACAACAGCACCATTCTTTAATGAAATTCGTAAACAAACAGCAGCCCTAAAAAAGAAAAAAGCTGAAAAGAAAGATTAATCAATAAATGGAAGCGAGTTCAACTTGTTTCTATTTATTTTTGAAAAAAACAGGTAATTTTACAGCCTGAAAGTGCCGTTTTTCCTTAATTTTTCAAAAAAGAAGGCGCATACAAGGTGTGTAACTATTGAAATAAAAAAGGGTTTATGCTATAATCATAGCTTGTAAGGGTTATCATAAGGTAATCCGAAAAAACACAAATAAAAGGAGAACCATAATATGGCTTCAAAAGATTTTCACATTGTTGCAGAAACAGGTATTCACGCACGTCCAGCTACTTTGCTTGTTCAAACAGCTAGCAAATTCGCTTCAGACATCACTCTTGACTACAAAGGTAAAGCAGTAAACCTTAAATCAATCATGGGTGTTATGAGTCTTGGTGTTGGTCAAGGTGCTGACGTAACTATCTCTGCTGAAGGTGCTGACGCTGATGACGCACTTGCAGCAATCGAAGAAACAATGACAAAAGAAGGATTGGCTTAAGAAAATGACAGAAATGCTTAAAGGAATTGCCGCATCTGATGGTGTTGCTGTTGCTAAAGCGTATCTACTCGTTCAACCTGATTTGTCATTTGAAACTGTTACAGTTGAAGATACAAGTGCAGAGGAAGCTCGCCTAGATGCCGCATTGAAAGCATCACAAGACGAGCTTTCTATTATACGTGAAAAAGCAGTAGAAACACTTGGCGAAGAAGCAGCTGCCGTATTTGACGCACATTTAATGGTTCTTGCTGACCCAGAAATGATCAGCCAAATTAAAGAAACTATTCGTGCAAAACAAACTAACGCAGAAGCAGGACTTAAAGAAGTGACTGATATGTTCATCACTATCTTTGAAGGAATGGAAGATAACCCATACATGCAAGAACGTGCCGCAGATATCCGCGACGTTGCTAAACGTGTATTGGCTCACCTTCTTGGTGCTAAACTTCCAAACCCTGCTACAATTGATGAAGAATCAATCGTTATTGCACACGATTTGACACCTTCTGATACTGCCCAATTGAACAAACAATTTGTTAAAGCCTTTGTTACAAACATTGGTGGACGTACAAGTCACTCAGCTATCATGGCTCGTACACTTGAAATTGCTGCTGTTCTTGGAACAAACGATATCACTAGCCGTGTTAAAGATGGCGATATCGTTGCTGTAAACGGTATCACTGGTGAAGTGATCATCAACCCAACAGATGAACAAGTTGCTGAATTTAAAGCTGCTGGTGAAGCATATGCTAAACAAAAAGCTGAATGGGCTCTTCTTAAAGACGCTAAAACAGTAACAGCAGATGGTAAACACTTCGAATTGGCAGCTAACATTGGTACACCTAAAGACGTTGAAGGTGTTAATGCTAATGGTGCAGAAGCAGTTGGTCTTTACCGTACAGAATTCTTGTACATGGATTCACAAGACTTCCCAACTGAAGATGAACAATATGAAGCATACAAGGCTGTTCTTGAAGGCATGAATGGTAAACCAGTTGTGGTTCGTACAATGGATATCGGTGGGGACAAAGAACTTCCTTACTTCGACCTTCCAAAAGAAATGAACCCATTCCTTGGATTCCGTGCACTTCGTATTTCTATCTCAGAAACAGGAAATGCAATGTTCCGTACACAAATCCGTGCTCTTCTTCGTGCATCTGTACACGGACAACTTCGTATCATGTTCCCAATGGTTGCACTTCTTAAAGAATTCCGTGCTGCTAAAGCAATCTTTGATGAAGAAAAAGCTAACCTTAAAGCTGAAGGTATTGCCGTTTCAGATGATATCCAAGTTGGTATCATGATTGAAATCCCAGCTGCAGCTATGCTTGCTGACCAATTTGCGAAAGAAGTTGACTTCTTCTCAATCGGAACAAACGACCTTATCCAATACACAATGGCTGCTGACCGTATGAACGAACAAGTTTCATACCTTTACCAACCATACAACCCATCAATCCTTCGTTTGATTAACAACGTTATCAAAGCAGCTCACGCTGAAGGTAAATGGGCTGGTATGTGTGGTGAAATGGCCGGTGACCAAAAAGCTGTTCCACTTCTTGTCGGAATGGGGCTTGACGAGTTCTCTATGTCAGCTACGTCAATTCTTCGTACACGTAGCTTGATGAAGAAACTTGACACTGCTAAAATGCAAGAATACGCTAACCGCGCTCTTACAGAATGCTCAACAATGGAAGAAGTTCTTGAACTTAGCAAAGAATATGTTAATGTTGACTAATTAACATGAGAAAGCTTTTAACGTAATGTTAAAAGCTTTTTTTGATGTTAAAAATCAGGAAATCCTAATTGAATTCATTTGAAATGTTACTGTTTTTTTAATGAAAAAATATACAATTATCGAATAAAATAAAAAGTTATTCAATTGAAAAAATTCACTAAATTCTGATATTACAAGCACATAGAGGTCTTACAATGGGATTATAAATATTATTTATAAGTTTTATAATTATAACTATTTGACACCACAAAGTTTTTGTCTAAATTTTCAGAATTTTTTCGTGTTAAAATATTGAAAAAAGCTAAAAAAGTGATAAAATGGAGTTATCACATTTAAAAGGAGATATCGCTTGACTAAACAATATAAAAATTACGTCAACGGTGAGTGGAAACTTTCTAAAGAAGAAATCAAAATTTACGCTCCCGCAACTGGTGAAGAACTTGGTTCTGTTCCTGCAATGAGCCAAGAAGAAGTTGACTATGTTTATGCATCAGCTAAAGCTGCTCAAAAAGCATGGCGTGCACTTTCATATGTAGAACGTGCTGAATACCTTCACAAAGCAGCTGATATTTTGATGCGTGATGCTGAAAAAATTGGTGCTGTTCTTTCTAAAGAAATCGCTAAAGGTTACAAATCAGCTGTCGGTGAAGTTATTCGTACTGCTGAAATCATTAACTATGCTGCTGAAGAAGGCGTTCGTCTTGAAGGTGAAGTTCTTGAAGGTGGTAGCTTTGATCCAGCAAGCAAGAAAAAAATTGCTATCGTTCGTCGCGAACCAGTAGGTTTGGTGCTTGCTATTTCACCATTTAACTACCCAATCAACCTTGCAGGTTCTAAGATTGCTCCTGCCCTTATTTCAGGGAACGTTGTTGCCCTTAAACCACCTACGCAAGGTTCTATTTCAGGTCTTCTTTTGGCTGAAGCATTTGCTGAAGCTGGGCTTCCTGCAGGTGTATTCAATACAATCACAGGACGTGGTTCAGTTATTGGTGACTACATTGTAGAACATGAAGCTGTTAACTACATCAACTTTACAGGTTCTACACCAGTTGGTGAACACATTGGTCACTTGGCTGGTATGCGTCCAATCATGCTTGAACTTGGTGGTAAAGACTCAGCTATCATCCTTGAAGATGCTGATCTTGACTTGGCTGCTAAAAACATTGTTGCTGGTGCTTATGGATACTCAGGACAACGTTGTACAGCTGTAAAACGTGTTCTTGTTATGGATAGCATTGCTGACAAATTAGTTGAAAAAGTTTCTGCACTTGTTAACGACTTGACTGTTGGTATGCCAGAAGATAACGCTGATATCACTCCACTTATCGATACAAAAGCTGCAGACTATGTTGAAGGTCTTATCAAAGATGCTCAAGAAAAAGGCGCTAAAGAAGTTATCTCATTCAAACGTGAAGGTAACCTTATCAGCCCAGTCTTGTTCGATAACGTTACAACTGATATGCGCTTGGCTTGGGAAGAACCATTTGGTCCAGTCCTTCCATTTATCCGTGTGAACTCAGTTGAAGAAGCTATCGAAATTTCAAACAAATCTGAATACGGTCTTCAAGCTTCTGTATTTACAAACAATTTCCCATTGGCATTCAAGATTGCTGAACAACTTGAAGTGGGTACTGTTCACATTAACAACAAAACACAACGTGGTACAGATAACTTCCCATTCCTTGGTGCTAAAAAATCTGGTGCTGGAACACAAGGTGTGAAATATTCTATTGAAGCTATGACAACTGTCAAATCTACTGTATTTGATATTGCCAAATAATACATTTAAGGTTAGAACATTGTTCTAGCCTTTTTGTTTTTTCAGAAATAGGCGTAAGTAGACTTGTGCTTTTTTTGAAAATTTTTAGAAATTATTTCTTTTTTCTAATATTTTTACACTTTTAATTATGAAAACGCATACTTTTTTGGTAGAATGAAATTAACCATACAATAGGAGGTAGAAAATGGTAACACGTAATCAATTTTCAACTTTAGAAATGCGCAAATCAAGTCCGTATTTTTCTGCATTAAAAACTATTGTCGAAACAGCATTTTATGAAAACCAGGTTCACCCAATTAAAACCTTAGAAGAGGCATATCAACTGGCTTCAAATGCTGCAGGTACAGTGATTTTAGACATGCCTGTCATTCATACTAAGGAATTGGGACTGCCTTCCTATGCTCGTGTGTTGTTAACAAATTCTGGTGCAGTCGTTGGACGAACAGCTAAAGCCCGTCGAATTTTTGGCCAAGACGAAGAGGAAGATGAGCGTTTGTTATCCATTGTCAGAAGTGCTGTCTATCAAGCACATCGTCGTCAATTTTACAAAGCTGATGCTATTGTTGGGTTAGATGAAAAATTCATGGTACGCGCCCATTTGATGGTGCCAGAAGAAGAAGTCAATAATCTTTATTCATGGTTATTGAATTTCCAAATTCTAGATGAAGAATTCAAAAATCGTTTGAAAGTTTCTAAGGTCTACAATGAAGATGATATTTTTGTCTTCTTTAATCCAAGATGGTCTCATCCAGATTACCCAGATGGTTTGGTCTATTTTGATACTAATCACAACTGTGTAGCTATTTTAGGACTCAATTATTTTGGTGAATTGAAGAAAGCGACTTTGACACTTGCCTGGGGAACAGCTGCACGTAATGGTTACGTGTCATGCCACGGTGGTTTGAAGATTTTCCAAGGAAAAGAAGGTCAGAAGGATTATGTAGCTTCATTCTTTGGTTTGTCAGGTTCAGGAAAATCTACTTTGACTCACGCTAAACATAATGGAAAATATGATATCAAAGTTCTACACGATGATGCTTTTGTTATTTCTGAAAAAGATGGCTCATCAATTGCCCTAGAACCATCATATTTTGATAAGACAAATGATTACCCAACAGGACATCCTGAACAAGATTTCTTTGTGACAGTTCAAAACTGCGGGGTGACTTTGGATGAAAATGGTCGTAAAAAATTGATGACAGAAGATATCCGAAATGGTAACGGTCGAACGGTTAAATCTCGTTTTGCGACACCAAATCGTGTTGACCATATCGAAGAGCCGATTAATGCCATCTTTTGGATTATGAAAGACGATTCTCTACCTCCATTGATTAAGGTTAATGACCCTCTCATGGCAGCAACGATGGGATGTACCTTGATGACTAAACGGTCAAGTGCTGAAAATATTGAAGGAAATAAACAAACACTTGTCATCGAACCATTTGCCAACCCATTTAGGGTTTATCCGCTCGTTGAAGATTATCAAAAATTCCGTTCACTATTTGAAGGAGATGTTGATTGTTACATCATCAATACTGGTACTTACATGGGACAAAGTATTCCGAAAGAAGTTTCTTTAGGTATTATTGAAAAGTTAGTTGATGGTGATGCTGAGTTTAAAGATTTTGGACCAATCGAAGGTTTCCAATATTTGGATTTGGCAGAATACCCTGTTCATCATTTTGACAGCAAATATAAACAACTCATCCGTTCACGTATGCAGTTCCGTTTGAATTATTTGCTTTCATTCAACCAAAACAACCCAAAACTTGCTTTGCCAGTAGAAGCCATTTCACGTTTGGAACGGGTGATTAACAATCTAAAATAAGGTCATACTCTTATAAAACTATTTATTCGATGAAAAAGTATCCCTAGCGGATACTTTTTTGATATTTTTAATAAAAATACAATTTTTGTATCATAATTATAAGCAAGGTAATCACCAGTATTTATCACATTGTTTGTCAATAAATCTGACTATAAAAGTTTTAAATATATACCTACAACTATAAAATATGGTAAAAATAAAAGAATTTTCAGAAAATGATTGATTTTTTAATAAACTTGTGTTTTAATATCTTTTATATTGACGAGCCGTCAATATGAAATAACCATTTTTGGAGGTTTATTTATGGGTAAAAAAGAACGTTTCTCGTTGAGAAAGTACAAGGTCGGATTGGTTTCTGTATTGATTGGAGCAGTCTTCTTAGCGGGGCATGTAGCAGCAGATGAGGTTAATTCTGCGCTACAACTTAATCAGGTGGGAACAGAGCAAGTTGTTCAAGTAGTTGATAGCAGTCTGCCGGTAGATGAAAATCAAGCTGAGCTTGCTACAGAACAAACATCAGAAGTTTTGTCTCAGACTGTTAATCAAGGTGATGTCACTTTGTCTGACAATCAAGAAGCAAGTCTTCCGACAGAAAATGAAGTGACTGACAACACTCAAGATAAAATCAGTACAGTCAGCAATCAAACACTTGACACGGCATCACAGCAAGAAGCAAGTCAAGCTAAACAACCAGAAACTCCACAAAGTATTGATACAGATGAGCAAATCAAAGTTCCAGAGGTTTGGGAGAGCGGCTATAAAGGTCAAGGAACTGTTGTAGCAATCATTGATTCAGGTTTGGATGTTGATCATGATGTTTTGCACATCACAGATCCATCAAAAGCAAAATACAAGAGTCAAGAGGAAATGGATGCGGCTAAAGCTGCTGCAGGCATTACTTACGGAAAATGGTTTAATGACAAGGTTATTTTCGGTTATAACTACGTTGATGGAAATACCAATTTGAAAGAGGGAATTGAAGATTCTCATGGTATGCACGTTACAGGGATTGCAGCTGGGAACCCAACTCAAAAAGCTGGAGATGAGTATATCTATGGTGTGGCACCAGAAGCTCAAGTCATTTTCTTGCGAGTTTTTTCAGATTTGAAAAATACAACTGGTCCGGCATTGTATGTTAGAGCAATCGAAGACGCTGTTAAGCTTGGAGCTGATTCTATTAATCTAAGCCTCGGTAGTACCACGGGTTCAACAGCTAATATTGAGGAGAGCCTGCTTGAGGCTATTGAAGCAGCCCAACGAGCAGGTGTAACGGTTGTTATTTCAGCAGGGAACGATGGGGCATTTGGTGATAATCAAAAACCTTTTGCTGAAAATATTGATTATGGCTTAGTTGGCAATCCTTCAACAGCAAAAGGAGCCATTTCTGTTGCGTCTTACAATAGCGATTATACCAGAGGTCAAGCCATTACATTTGTTGGAATGGAGAATAATGCGGATTTAGACTACGGAAGATGCCCATTTTCTGACCCAAATAAAAGTGAAAAGAAATTTGAAATTGGTAGAGATTATGACTATGTCTACGTAGGTACAGGTACAGCAGAAGAAGTGCAAGGGGTTGATTTAACAGGAAAAATTGCTCTTATTAAGCGTGGTGGTTTAACCTTCTCTGAAAAAATTGCTAACGCCATTGCTCAAGGAGCTGAAGGAGTCGTTATTTTTAACAACGACCCTCAAGGAGCAAACATCAGTATGTCTCTTGATGATTCAGCCATTGCTATTCCAGCCGTATTTATTCCGTATAAATTTGGTAATGCTCTTGCAAACGGTAATTATAAAATTCGTTTCAGTGGTAATCTTGAAAAATTTGATAATATCGAAGCTGGGCATTTTTCAAGCTTTAGTAGCTGGGGATTGACGAGTGATGGTGAGTTAAAACCTGATGTTTCAGCACCCGGAGGAAGTATTTATTCATCGTTTAATGATGGTCAATACGGTTTGATGAGTGGTACAAGTATGGCTGCTCCTCACGTAACAGGTGTTGTAGCTTTGGTTAAGCAGTACCTCAAGGAAAAATACCCAGAAAAATCAGATGCCGAAATAGCTTACTTGGTAAAAGCTTTGATTATGAGCAATGCTAAGGCGCATTATGATGAACAAGCAGGTGAATTTAGTTCGCCACGCCA
This sequence comes from Streptococcus sp. TATVAM-FAB8, assembly GCF_046592795.1. Taxonomy (NCBI): domain Bacteria; kingdom Bacillati; phylum Bacillota; class Bacilli; order Lactobacillales; family Streptococcaceae; genus Streptococcus; species Streptococcus sp. TATVAM-FAB8. Next base: position 39,426 of record NZ_JAWVPQ010000005.1, on the reverse strand, counting down.
ACAAGGAGCAGGGCTAGTTGACACAGCATCAGCTATTAGTTCTGGTTTATATCTGACAGGTGATGACGGTTACGGCAGTATTACTCTAGGAAATGTTGGAGATACTTTTAATTTTGATGTAACTATTCATAACATTAGCGACCAAGATAAGACATTAACCTATGAAACAAATCTTCAAACAGATGCTGTCGAGGATGGTAAGATTACTTTATCACCACGACACTTGGCAAGTATCGCTGGTAGAACTATTACTGTGAAGGCTAATAGTTCTGAGAAAGTAACGATTGCTGTTGATGCACGTCAGTTTGCTGAGCTATTAACAAAAGAAATGCCAAATGGTTATTATCTTGAAGGTTTTGTTCGTTTCTTGGATTCAGTTGATTTTGCTGAAGTTGTCAGCCTTCCGTTTGTTGGATTTAGAGGTGATTTCCAAAATCTAGCTGTTGTGGAAGATCCTGTCTACAAATTGGTAGCTGATGGTAAAGAAGGTTTTTATCTAGAAATTGATGGTGACCATATTGTTTCTGGTTCTGATGATACGACAGCTTTACTAACAAATTCGACTGATAGTTCAAAACCAATCGTTCTCGGTACTTATGCCAACAATGATGGAGACTTTGTCTTGCACATGGATGAAAATGGCACAACTCGACTTGCCATCTCACCAAATAATGACGGCAAGCAAGATTTCGTAGCTTTCAAAGGTGTCTTTTTAAGAAATTATACTGATGCTAGCGCTGCGGTGTATGCAGCAGATGATGTCAATTTTGAGCATCCTTTATGGCAAAGTGAGACTTTTTCTGGAGTTAAAAATTATAAGAGCGAAAGAGGTTCAACAGCTCTTTCATCAACGATTTGGTATGGTGATAATTTGGACGGTAAGGACTTGTCAGATGGTTCATACAAGTATGTCTTGACTTACTATCCAACCGTTATTGGTGCACAAGCTCAACATTTAGCATTTGATATTATTGTCGATCGTAAAAATCCAGTTATCACAACTGCAACTTATGATGCTGCTAGCCAAAACTTTAATCCTAGAAAAGCTTTAGATGATGGTTCAGGCGTTTTACGTGGACGTGTTTATTATATCGATGACCATTACACCCCTGTTTATCTTGAACAAAATCCAGATGGCTCGTTTACTTTGCCGCTTGATGCTGCTTCGCTAGAAGATTTTTACTATGTGGTAGAAGATTTTGCTGGCAATACGGAAACGGCTAAAGTTAGTGATTTGGTCAATGTCGGGAATGAAAGTGGGCGTGTTACAATCAACCTTCTTGATGGTCAGACAAATGTTGCAAGTTATGTTGATTATACGTTTATTGTCAAAGACCATGATGGTAATGTTATCACTGATTTGAAGTATTATGGCAATGATTTATCTACGGTTAATTTGCCATTTGGTGATTATACTGTAGAACTTGCACTTTATGATACAGATGCTGCCGAATTAGCTGGTCCAACTAGCCAAATTATTAAGCTTTCAGATGCGGATAGTTACAAAACAGTGAATTTCTATGTTCATATGCGTAATCAGGCAGCATTGGTACTTGATTTTGATAAGGAACTTCCAAAAAGTACAACAGTTTCTATTTCAAATAAAAATGGCAAACTGACAGTTATTCCAGCAGCAAGATATGCTAAGAAAGATTATGGTAAAAACGTATATGTTGGAGACTACACATTAGAATTGCCACTTCCAGTTGGTTATGAGCTTTATGAGGATCCACATTTCACAGTTGTTTATGGAAAACAAAATCATATTGCTTTTAGTATTATTGATAAAACTGCTTTGATTGCGGCGACACAAGCAATAAATGGTATTGAAAATGAAGCGCGTTATTATAATGCTTCACTAGAAAAACTCTTAGCTTATCGAGATGCATTGACAAGCGCGCAAGCCATTTTGTCAGGAAAATACACACAAGTTGAAGTTGATGCAGCACTTCAAACATTACAAGATGCTATTGAAGCTTTAGATGGCAAAACGACAGACTTTAAGGCATTGACTGAAGAAGATAGTCAGTTTCAAGCAGAACAAGAAGACCCAGCTTATTACAATGCTGGAGTCGCAGCACGTACCACTTATGACACTCAGCACCGTAAAGCGAACTTAGTGCTTGCAAAAGGTTCAGTAACCCAAGAAGAAGTTGATGCGACATTGAAAAAATTGAAATCTGCGCGTGAAGCTCTTGATGGAAAAGCAACAGATTTCCGAGCACTTTCAAATCTTTCAAACAAATCAAAAGTCTTGAAAGTCACATCAGCTAAATATAAAAATGCAAGTGAACCAGCAAAAACAGCCTATAATCAAGCTTTAGTCGAAGCGCAAGCTGTTTTGAGCAACTCAGAAGCAACTCAAGGTGAGGTCGATGCTGCCTTAGCTAACCTAAAAGCGGCAGAAGCTGAGCTTGATGGAAAAGAAAAGCAAACCACATCTACTCAAACTGAGCTTAATGATTTCATTCCAAAAGAGGTTATTAAGAGTGAAACACCACCACAATCGATGAGAACTCAAAGTGCCAGTGAGAAAGGAGGAGAGGTAGTAGCACTAGGGGTGAATAAACGAGGTTTAGCAGGAAAATCTGCTTCGCCACTTAAACAATCCAAAGAGACTGCTTATCTTCCTACGACATCTAGTCAATCAGAATCATTCTTAGTTTCATTAGGATTTATAATCTTAGCAGGTGTTTCTCTTATTTGGGAAAATCGAAAACACGTACAAGAATAAAAAATAATGCATAGCCTAGATGGCTATGCATTTTTAGATATTATTATTTCAAATGAAGTTCTTGTTTTTTAAGATAAACTTCTGAGACATCAGCGAATTTTTTAAGTTTTTTCAAGTCTTCTTTGTGGCTGACAAATGTGATAACAACACCTGATTTTCCCATACGTCCTGTACGGCCAGCACGGTGTGTGTAAGTTTCCTTATCACGAGCAACTTCAAAATTGATGACATATTCAAGATTGTCAATATCGATACCGCGTGCCACCAAATCTGTTCCCAGAAGAAGTGAGATATCATGATTCTTGAATTTTTCAAGGATGACTTTACGGAATTTTACGTTGATATCTGAGGCTAAAGAAACAGCAGAAGCACGGTTGAACTGTAAGCGTTCCTCAGCTGCACCGAGGTCTGAAAGGCTATTGAAGAAGACGAGACCACGAAAATCAGGAATGTTTGCGAATTTACGAAGCAATTCAACACGGTCACGCTTGTCAACTGAAATGTAGTAGTGAGCAATCTGGTCAAGTTTTTGGTCAGAAAGATCGATAGTAATCGTATTTTCAGCTAAAACTTCAGGATCAACTTTATCTGTTGCGCTCATGTAAATCATTTGATGGTCGCGCGGAACACGGTGAACGATATTTTCAACAAAGTGATATTGTGAATCGCTAAGCAATTCGTCAAATTCGTCTAAGATGATTGTATCAACGTTCATCATTTTGATTTTTTTATGTTTAACGAGTTCGAAGACACGACCTGGTGTTCCGACAAGAATTTCAGGACCTTTTTTCAAACGTTCAATTTGACGTTTTTGGCTTGAGCCAGAAATAAAGAGTTGTGTAGACAGGTTTAATGGCTCAGCCCATGTTTTTGTAACTTCAAAAATTTGCCCAGCCAACTCGGTATTTGGAGCTAAGATAAGCAATTGCTGAGATTTTTTAGGCTTTAATTTTAGAAGTGCGGGAAAGAGATAAGCTAGGGTTTTACCAGTACCAGTCGGGCTAATGCCGAGTAAGTTATCTCCTTGTGAAATAGGTTCAAATACCTGTTTTTGAATGTCTGTCAGCTCTGAAAAGCTAAGTGATTTTAGCTGTTCCTGCCAAACTTGTGGAAATTGTGAAATCATAGGTTTCCTTTTCTATTCTATCTAGTCTTTACTTCATTATAACATAGAAAAAGCTAACTTTTTTTATTTAAGGGGCAAGTAAGGGATTTCAATGTTTGAAAATTTTAAAAAAAGTAGTAGAATAGATAGGAAATATTTTTTATTTGGAGTAATAAATGCGTAAAAAACCTATTATTATTGGTGTGACTGGTGGTTCTGGTGGCGGAAAAACCAGTGTTTCTAAAGCAATTTTGGCTAACTTCCAAGACCAAAAAATTGCTATGATTCAACACGATTCTTACTACAAAGATCAAAGCCATTTGACTTTTGAAGAGCGTGTTTCAACTAACTATGACCACCCACTTGCTTTTGATACTGATTTGATGATTGAACACATCAATGAATTGATTGCAGGTCGCCCAGTAGATATTCCAATTTACGACTACACACTACACACTCGTAGTGAAAAAACATATCGTCAAGAACCTCAAGATGTTATCATCGTTGAAGGTATCTTGGTTCTTGAAGACAAACGTCTTCGTGATTTGATGGATATCAAACTTTTTGTTGATACTGATGACGATATCCGTATCATCCGTCGTATTAAACGTGATATGGAAGAACGTGGACGTAGCCTTGATAGTGTTATTGAACAATACACTTCTGTGGTTAAACCAATGTTCCACCAATTTATCGAACCAACCAAACGTTATGCTGACATCATCATCCCAGAAGGTGCTTCAAACGTTGTCGCGATTGACCTTATCAACACTAAAATTGCTGCAATTTTGAAAGAAAATGAAGAATAAGTGAAGGGCTGGAAAATCCAGCTCTTTTTACTTTTAGTAATTATTTTCAGAAAATTTATTTTATTTAGATTATTCTGTTGACTTTTACCTTAGAAAGGGGTATTATGTTAAAAAACGAAAAACATCGAAGGGAAAATAAGTCAATGACATTCGCAACAATGACAGTCTTGCTATTGCGTAATGAGGGCTAGTGCAGCATAAGCATTAGTCCTGTTTGGCTTACCAAGCGGGATAAAAACATCTCGCTTGACCGTGAGATGTTTTTATTTTTATCTTATTGTTTTTGCTAGAATTAGAAAGAGGTTACTATGCGTAAAGTTGAATTTCTTGATACCACTCTTCGTGATGGCGAACAAACGCCAGGGGTGAATTTTTCAGTTAAAGAAAAAGTTGCGATTGCTAAGCAACTTGAAAAATGGGGCATTGCATCAATTGAGGCTGGGTTCCCAGCTGCCAGCCCAGATTCTTTTGAAGCTGTTCGCCAAATTGCTGAAGCTATGACAACAACAGCGGTGTCAGGATTGGCTCGTTCAGTCAAAGCCGATATCGATGCTTGCTATGAAGCTTTGAAAGATGCTAAATACCCGCAATGTCACGTCTTCATCGCGACAAGTCCAATTCACCGTGAATACAAACTGAAAAAGACAAAAGAAGAAATTCTTGATATTATCAAAGAACATGTAACTTATGCGCGTAGTAAATTTGATGTGGTAGAATTTTCTCCAGAAGATGCTACTAGAACGGAACTTGATTATCTTCTTCAAGTAGTTCAAACAGCGGTAGATGCTGGCGCAACTTACATTAATATTCCTGATACTGTTGGGTTTACAACGCCTGAAGAGTTTGGTCATATTTTCAAATACCTTATTGAAAATGTAACATCTGACCGTGAAATTATCTTTAGTCCGCACTGTCACGATGACCTTGGGATGGCAACAGCTAACACACTTGCTGCTATTAAAAATGGTGCAGGACGTATTGAAGGTACGGTCAATGGTATCGGTGAGCGCGCAGGTAACGTTGCCCTTGAAGAAGTTGCAGTAGCTCTTAATATCCGCGAAGATTACTATCAAGCAACGTCAGATATTGTTCTTAATGAAACAGTTAACACCTCAGAATTGATTTCTCGCTTCTCAGGTATTCCAATTCCTAAAAATAAAGCAGTTGTTGGTGGAAATGCCTTCTCACACGAATCAGGGATTCACCAAGATGGTGTGCTTAAAAATCCACTTACTTATGAGATCATTACACCAGAGCTTGTTGGGGTTAAGCACAACTCACTTCCTCTTGGAAAACTTTCAGGTCGACACGCTTTTGTTGAAAAATTAAAAGAATTGGAAATTGCGTTTGAAGAGGCTGAAATTAAACCACTCTTTGGTAAATTCAAAAAGTTGGCTGATAAGAAAACAGAAATTACAGATGCTGATATCCGTGCTTTGGTTGCTGGAACAGAAATCGAAAATCCAGAAGGTTTCCATTTTGGTGATTTGAAATTGACGTCTAATCCAGACGAAACGGTTACTGCTGAGGTGACAATGATTAATGCTGAGGACGAAGAAGTCGATGTAACAGCTGATGGTAAAGGCTCAGTTGAGGCTGTTTATAATGCCGTTGATAAATTCTTCAACCAAAAAGTTCGTCTACTAAGCTACACAATGGATGCCGTGACAGATGGTATCGATTCTCAAGCGCGCGTATCCGTTTCAGTTGAGAATGATGATACAGGTACTATTTTTAACGCCTCAGGTATTGATTTCGATGTTCTTAAAGCTGGTGCCATTGCTTATGTGAATGCTAATGCTTTGGTTCAAAAGGAAAATGCGGGAGAAATTGGCAAAGCTGTTTCATTCCGTGATGTGCCAACAAATGATTAAGAAAGGATAGAGCAAGTAACGTATTTTCTTGCGAGTGATACAAGGATGACTAAAAAAATTGTGACATTGGCTGGTGATGGTATCGGACCAGAAATCATGGCAGCTGGTCTTGAAGTTCTTGAAGCTGTTGCTGATAAGATTGGATTTGATTATGATATCGATGCTAAACCTTTTGGTGGTGCAGGGATTGACGCTTGCGGTCATCCCCTACCAAAAGATACATTGGATGCTGCCAAAGCTGCGGATGCTATTTTGTTAGCAGCTATTGGTGGACCGAAATACGATAATGCAACAGTTCGTCCTGAACAAGGGTTGCTTGCTATTCGTAAAGAATTGAATCTGTTTGCTAATATCCGTCCTGTTCGTATTTTTGATGCTCTCAAACACTTGTCACCATTAAAACCTGAACGCATTGAAGGGGTTGATTTTGTGGTGGTTCGTGAATTGACAGGTGGAATTTATTTTGGTGAACACAAATTAGAAGATGAAGCTGCGCGTGATATCAATGACTATTCTGCTCAAGAAATCCGTCGCATCATTCGAAAAGCTTTTGAATTGGCACAAGTTCGTGGCAAAAAAGTGACTAGCATTGACAAACAAAATGTTTTGGCAACTTCAAAGTTATGGCGAAAAGTAGCTGAAGAAGTGGCGCTAGAATTCCCAGATGTGACTTTGGAACACCAATTGGTAGATAGCGCAGCCATGATTATGATTACTAATCCATCACGTTTTGATGTTGTGGTAACTGAAAATTTATTTGGTGATATTTTGTCTGATGAATCAAGCGTGCTTCCAGGAACTCTTGGCGTAATGCCTTCAGCTAGCCATTCAGAAAATGGGCCAAGTCTTTATGAACCAATTCATGGCTCAGCACCAGATATTGCTGGCAAAGGTATTGCAAATCCAGTCAGCATGATTTTGTCTGTTGCGATGATGCTTCGTGAAAGTTTCGGGGAACTTGCTGGGGCAGAAATGATTGAAGAAGCTGTCGACAAGACCTTTAATCAAGGTATTTTGACACGTGATCTAGGTGGTCAGGCAACAACAGCAGAAATGACAGCAGCCATTATTGCAAATCTATGAGTTTAAAAGATTATACAGTCCTTGCTTTTATCTTTTGGAATGTTTTTGTTTTTATCACTTATGGGGTTGATAAACAAAAAGCTAAGTCTGGCCATTGGCGAATTCCTGAAAAGACATTGTTGTGGGAAAGTATCTTGCTTGGTGGTCTTGGAGCTTTTCTTGGTGGAAAGATATTTCATCACAAAACATTAAAGTGGTATTTTAAAGCATCTTGGTATTTAGGGATTATTATTGATATTGCTTTTATTTATTGGATTTCAGTCGTGTGGCACTAAATACTAAAAAGATAAGAGTAAAGACAGTGGAGGAAAATATGAGCGGAAAATCGATTTTTGATAAGCTTTGGGAACGTCATGTGATTACTGGCGAAGAAGGTGAACCACAGCTTATGTATGTTGATCAGCATTATATTCATGAAGTAACAAGTCCGCAGGCCTTTCAAGGTCTTAGAGATGCTGATCGTAAAGTGCGTCGTCCAGAGTTAACATTTGGAACAACTGACCATAATGTTCCAACGGTTGACATTTTCAATATTCGTGATTTGATTTCAAAAAATCAAATTGACACTCTTGCAAGAAACGTTGAAGAATTTGGTATTGACGCAGCAACACATGGAAGCGAACGTCAAGGGATTGTTCATATGGTTGGTCCGGAAACAGGACGCAGTCAACCTGGCAAATTTATTGTCTGCGGGGACAGCCATACGGCGACACATGGCGCTTTTGGAGCTATTGCTTTTGGTATTGGAACATCAGAAGTGGAGCATGTGTTTGCGACACAATGCATTTGGCAAGTGAAACCTAAAAAAATGAAGGTCGAGTTTGTCGGAAAACCACAAAATGGGGTTTATTCAAAAGACTTTATTTTGGCTTTGATTGCTAAATACGGTGTTGATGCTGGCGTGGGTTATGCGGTCGAATATTGTGGTGAAGCTATTGATGCTCTTTCAATGGATGAACGCATGACCATTGCCAATATGTCGATTGAATTTGGTGCTAAAATGGGCTTGATGAACCCAGATCAAAAGACATTTGATTATGTGAAAGGTCGTGAGGCTGCACCAAAAGGTGATAAATTTGAGCAAGCTGTAGAAGATTGGAAGACATTAGTTTCTGATCCTGATGCAGAGTACGACAAGGTAATCACTATCGATGTTTCTGACTTGGCACCTATGGTGACTTGGGGGACAAACCCTGAAATGGGTGTTGAATTTGGTCAACCATTCCCAGAAATCAAAGACATGAATGACGAACGTGCCTATCACTACATGGACATGAAACCGGGTGAGAAAGCAGAAGATATTGACCTTGGTTATGTCTTTATCGGTTCTTGTACCAATGCTCGACTTTCAGACCTTCAATTAGCAGCTAAAATTGTCAAAGGAAAACACATTTCTCCAAATTTGACAGCTATCGTTGTTCCAGGATCTCGACCTGTTAAGAAAGAAGCAGAGCGCCTTGGACTTGATAAGATTTTCTTGGATGCTGGCTTTGAATGGCGTGAGCCAGGCTGTTCAATGTGTCTTGGAATGAACCCAGACCATGTGCCAGAAGGTGTACATTGTGCCTCAACAAGTAACCGTAACTTCGAAGGGCGCCAAGGTTTTGGAGCTCGGACACATCTTTGTAGTCCTGCCATGGCGGCAGCGGCAGCGATTGCTGGTAAATTTGTAGATGTTCGTCAACTATCAGAAGTAGAATAAAGGAGAGAGACCATGGAAAAATTTACCGTCTATACAGGGAAGTCTGTCCCTTTGATGAATGATAATATTGACACTGACCAACTGATTCCAAAGCAATTTTTAAAAGCTGTTGATAAAAAAGGTTTCGGAAAAAATCTCCTCTTTGAATGGCGCTACCTTAATGATAATTACGATGAAAATCCTGATTTTATCTTTAATCAGCCTGAATATCGTGATGCGACGATTTTAATTTCTGGAGATAATTTTGGGTCAGGGTCATCACGTGAACATGCTGCCTGGGCGCTTGAAGATTATGGTTTTCGTTGTGTGATTGCGGGTTCGTTTTCAGACATTCATTACAATAATGAATTAAAAAATGGCATGCTTCCCATTGTTCAACCATTGGAAGTGCGTCAAAAGTTAGCAGCCCTACCAGCAGGAGAAGAAATTACCATTGATTTACCAAATCAAGTCATCAAATCATCAGCTGGCGATTTTCCATTTGATATCGATGGTGAGTGGAAACGTAAGCTTGTTCTTGGTCTTGATGATATCGGCATTACTCTTCAATATGAAGAGTTGATTTCAGCCTACGAAAAAAATCGTCCAAGTTATTGGCAATAAAGTATTAAGCAGTAGGCAACCAAACTAAGCAGTCATTTTAATATAAACTGAGTTGAGATGCCATTGTCTCAGCTCTTTTTTACGTCAAATTCACCAAAATATCATTTTTTCAAAGTATGACGAAGTAGGCTTTTTTTGATATAATTAAGCTTATGGAAAATACTAAGAAAATTGAGAATTATGAAATCATGTTAGCGCAAGCAAAGGCTTTGTTTGCTAACGAAAAAAACTTGTTGTCTAACCTTTCAAATGCAAGTGCGCTCTTGAAGATGACTTTGCCAAATTCTGTTTTTACTGGCTTTTACCTTTTCAATGGTGAAGAGTTGCTTCTTGGGCCATTCCAAGGTGGGGTATCTTGCGTACATATTAAACTTGGTAAAGGTGTTTGTGGAGAATCAGCAGCTAAACGAGAAACAATGATTGTTGCAGATGTGACAAAACACGCCAACTACATTGCATGTGATTCTGCTGCCATGAGTGAAATCGTTGTTCCAATGGTTAAAGATGACAAACTTGTTGGTGTTTTAGATTTGGATTCACGTTTGACAGATGATTATGATGCTGTTGACCAAGAGTATCTTGAAAAATTTGCAGCTATTCTTGTCGAAAAATCATATTGGAATCTAGATATGTTTGGAGTTGAAAAATAATGTATCAAGCCCTCTATCGAAAATACCGTAGCCAAACCTTTGATGAAATGGTTGGGCAAACGGTTATTTCAACGACTTTAAAACAAGCAGTTTCTTCTGGCAAAATCAGCCATGCTTACTTGTTTTCAGGTCCACGAGGAACTGGTAAAACCAGTGCCGCTAAAATTTTTGCAAAGGCTATGAACTGCCCTCACCAGGTCAATGGTGAACCATGTAATCATTGCGATATTTGTCGTGATATTACAAATGGTAGTCTTGAAGATGTCATTGAGATTGATGCGGCGTCTAATAATGGGGTTGATGAAATTCGTGAAATTCGTGATAAGTCAACCTATGCACCAAGTCGTGCCACTTATAAAGTTTATATCATCGATGAAGTTCACATGCTTTCAACGGGGGCATTTAATGCGCTTCTAAAAACCTTAGAAGAACCAACAGAAAATGTTGTTTTCATCTTAGCGACTACTGAACTGCATAAAATTCCTGCGACAATTTTGTCACGTGTTCAACGTTTTGAGTTTAAAGCTATTAAATTAGCGGCTATTCGAGACCATTTGGCTAATATTCTTGGCAAAGAAGGCATTACATACGAAGAAGATGCTTTGACCTTGATTGCACGCTGCGCAGAAGGTGGAATGCGTGATGCTTTATCTATTCTTGACCAAGCACTAAGTCTTACAAGTGATAATCATATCTCACTTGGCATTGCTGAAGAAATCACAGGCAGTATTTCAATGACAGCTTTGGATGATTTTGTAGCAAATATTTTAGCCAATCAAACTAGCCAAGCTTTGACAAATCTTGAAACAATTTTCGATAGTGGCAAGAGCATGAGTCGTTTTGCGACAGATTTATTGAACTATCTTCGTGATTTATTAGTGGTTCAAAGCGGTGGTGAAAATACCCATACGAGTCAAGTTTTTCAAGAGAATTTGGCTAATGTTCAACAAGAGCGTATTTTTGCGATGATTGACTTGGTGACCAAAGCCTTACCTGAAATAAAAAACGGTGTTCAGCCTAAGATTTATGCCGAAATGTTGACCATTCAATTGTCAGAATCAGGGAAACAAACTGCTCTAGCTCAGGTTCCAGAAGGATTGTCAGATGAGTTAGCTAGACTACAGTCAGAAATTAAAGACTTGAAAAATCAACTAGCTAATCTGGACAGCTCTGCGATTTCACCAAAATCAACCAAGCGTCCAAAAGCAAATTCTAGCTATCGCTACAAGGTTGACCGCGTCAAGATTTTAAACATCATGGAAGAAACGATTGTTGATAGTCAGAAATCAAGAGAGTATCTTGAAGCCCTTAAAGGCGCTTGGAATGAAATTTTGGATAGCATTTCAGCTCAAGACCGCGCACTTTTGCTTGGTTCTGAACCAGTTCTTGCCAATAGCGAAAATGCCATTTTAGCTTTTGATGCAGCCTTTAATGCTGAGCAAGCCATGAAACGAACAGACCTTAATGACATGTTTGGTAATATCATGAGTAAAGCTGCTGGTTTCTCACCAAATATTTTGGCTGTGCCTCGAAAGGACTTTAACAGCATCCGAACTGAATTTGCTCAAAATCTTAAAAAGAAAAAGCAAAACCCAGTAGAGGAAGAAGTTAAAGATGACTCTTTCATTCCAGAAGGTTTTGACTTTCTAGCAGATAAAATTAACAAAGTAGAAGATTAAAAGGAAGTTTCAATCGAAACTTCCTTTTAACGTGAAATCGTGCCAGCGAAAACTGCTAAAAGCAGCTATCTATGCTATAATAAAGATATGACTATAAAACGTTTTATTTTAATGGCACTCATGTGCGCCTTTGAAACCTACTTTTTTAATGAATGTTTATTTAATGGTGATTATTTCTTTGCTTTCTTTTGGGGGTTATTTTTGCTACGTGACCTTCAACGTGCCTACACGGTTGATAAGGTCTTGCAGACCCTAACATCAACTACCAAGAAGAAAGACTGATTTCACCGCTACGAAGCAATTTTTCTTGACCATTGTCAAGTTTGACAATCAGGTGCCCTTGATTGGTAATGTCTTGGGCGATTCCTGAGTATAGACAATCATTTTCTGTAAAAGTCACTTGTTTATCTAAGACAAGTGATTTTTCTTTGTAAACTTTGATTAAATCTTTTTCTGGAATAGTGAAGAAGAGTTTCCAAATTTCGGTGATGAGTTGGTTGCGCGTGATGCTAGGTTGCTCAGAAAAAAGTGAGCCAGCTTTTTTGGAAATATCATCTGGAAAATCCGTAATGTGAAAATTAATGCCAACGCCGATAATGACATTGGTAATCAAGCCAGTTTCAACCGATGAGATAGCTTCAGTTAAAATGCCAGCGATTTTTTTACCATTGTAATAGATGTCATTGACCCATTTGATGTCTGTTTCGATGCCAGTTAGTCGCGAAATGGCTTTAACAACACTAGATGCCACCATAAGCGTATAGGGTTTTACTTCTTCAAAAGGAACATTTGGTTTAAGGTGAAGTGACATATAAATGCCACCTTGTTTTGAGGCAAAAAATTGTCTACCAAATCTTCCTTTAGCTTGCTCTTGACTTGGAGCTAAGTAGAGGTGTGCTTCTTTATCTTCATCTAAATGATTTTTAGCATCTAATTGAGTTGATTGGCTTTTTTCGTTGAGACTAACAGCTATCTTTAAATCTTTAGAAATGATTTCTGGAAGTAGCAAGTCACCTGAGAGAATTTTATAGCCACGTTTTTTAACAGAATCAATCTGAACGCCTTTTTCTTCTAAAGTCTTGATGGCTTTCCAAATAGCGGTGCGTGACAGTTCGAATTCATTTGCCAAAGTCTCTCCGCTAATGTAATCATTTTGGTTTTGTAAATAATGATAAATTTTTTCGTAGGTTTTCATACCAATAGTATAATATATTTTTTCTAAATATTCTTAATGAAAAATGAATTTGTTACGAAATGGTAAGAATTTTTCTATAGGCAATTTGGGTAAAACGTGGTACAATATTCTAGTTAATGAGTCCCGATAAGACAATCTGGCGGTTTAATAGTGTGTTCTTCTTCGTTAGCTCATCTTGATATACTTCAGTATTATCTGCGATTTCGCTGACTTGACTAACACGCTATTGACCGCGCCATCTCTTTTTAGATGATTTAGATTGGTACTTTGTAACTCATTAGAAATGTCTACTTTTAATGTGGAGGTTTCGAAAGGGAAAAATTCCCGACATTTTAATGCCTATAGGTATTAAAATGAAAAATTAATGATATGGGGGGACATTTTTATGTCAGAACGTAAACTTTTCACGTCTGAATCAGTTTCTGAGGGGCATCCAGATAAGATTGCAGACCAAATTTCAGATGCTATTTTAGATGCTGTGTTGGAACAAGATCCTGATGCACACGTTGCAGCAGAAACAGCTGTATACACTGGGTCAGTCCATGTTTTTGGAGAAATTTCAACAACAGCTTATGTTGATATTAACCGTATTGTTCGCGATACTATCGCAGAAATCGGTTATACAAATGCTGAGTACGGCTTTGCTGCTGAATCAGTTGGGGTTCATCCATCATTGGTTGAACAATCACCTGATATCGCACAAGGGGTTAACGAAGCATTAGAGGTTCGTGGAAATGCTGATCAAGATCCACTTGATTTGATTGGTGCTGGTGACCAAGGTTTGATGTTTGGTTTTGCTGTTGATGAAACACCAGAATTGATGCCATTACCAATTTCACTTTCTCATAAATTGGTTAAAAAATTGGCAGATTTGCGTAAATCAGGCGAAATTTCATACCTTCGCCCAGATGCGAAATCACAAGTTACAGTTGAGTATGATGAAAATGACAAACCAGTTCGTGTCGATACTGTCGTTATCTCAACTCAACATGACCCAGAAGCAACCAACGAACAAATTCACAATGACGTGATTGAAAAAGTCATCAAAGCAGTTATTCCAGCTAAATACCTTGATGACAAGACTAAATTCTTCATCAATCCAACTGGTCGTTTCGTAATCGGTGGTCCTCAAGGGGATTCTGGTTTGACTGGTCGTAAGATTATCGTTGATACTTACGGTGGTTATGCACGTCATGGTGGTGGTGCTTTCTCTGGTAAAGACGCTACAAAAGTTGACCGTTCTGCATCATACGCTGCACGTTACATCGCTAAAAATATTGTTGCTGCTGGTTTTGCAAGCAAAGCAGAGGTGCAATTAGCTTATGCTATCGGTGTGGCACATCCAGTTTCAGTTCGTGTTGATACATTTGGTACTAACACAGTTGCTGAAAGCAAATTGGAAGCTGCTGTTCGTGAAGTCTTTGACCTTCGTCCAGCAGGTATCATTAAGATGCTTGATTTGAAACGTCCAATTTACCGTCAAACAGCTGCTTACGGACACATGGGACGTACAGATATCGATCTTCCATGGGAAAAACTTGATAAAGTCGATGCTTTGAAAGAAGCTGTAAAATAAATATAGAAACGTTGCACTGATAGTGCGGCGTTTTTTTATCCTAGATTTTTTGTTTTAAAAATAATGGGAAAATCTTTCAATCTTTTGCTAGACTATACAGTAGGAGGTGAGGGTAATGATTTCACGATTTAATCAAACAATGACTTACCTTGAAAGTGTATTAACGACCGAAATTGATAAACAAAAAGTTCAACACTTATCAGGATATTCCTATGCTATGTTTCTCGCTTATTTTCTGTCTTGGCAGATATGACCTTATCGGAGTATTTGCGTAAGCGTAGATTATCAGAAGCGGTTAATGATTTGAAGATGTCATCTGATAAGGTGATTGATATTGCTATGAAATATGGTTATGATTCTGCGGATAGTTTTAGCGCAGCTTTTAAAAAATTCCACGGTTCAACGCCAACTGAAGTTCGTAAGGGAATGCCCTACAAAGTATTTCCAAAAGTTTACTTATCATTAACGGTAAGTGGAGGTAAGTCTATGAATATCACAATTGAAAAGAAAGCGGCTTTTGCGGTTGCTGGTGTTTTAGCATCGCAGATTGAAAGTAAAGATTGCCCAGGAGTTTGGGATGAACTCTATGCTAAATTTGATATTGCTGATTTAAAAGCATTAGGAAATGGTCAAAGTTTTGGTGTCTGCTCAGAGCTCTCATCTGGTGTGGGACTTAATTACTTAGCGGGATATGATGTTACAGATAAGAAAAAGGCACAAGAGTTGGGCTTGAGTCTTTTAGAAGTAGCAGAAACGCAGTATGCGATTGTTCCAGTCAGAGGCAATGTTCCAGAGGCTATTCACGAAGCCTGGAAATATGTTCTTGAAGTATTTTTTCCAGAAAATGGTTATCGCCACTCTGGTGCTCCAGATTTTGAAGTTTATGCAGAAGGAGATATTCACGCTGAAGATTATGAAATGGCTTTGTGGATACCGATTGTTAAAGAAGAGGTTAAATAGCTGACCAATATTTTTAATAAAGTCCATCAGTTTGTTACACTTGCCATAAAGTAGACATTTGAAACAGGTTTAACCTTGATTTTAAAGTTTTTTGACTAAAAAAGTTTGAAAAATAAAAGTAGTAGTTTCTGCTTATGATATTAAAACACGAAAAAATATGACAAAATCTTAACAAAGTGTCAAAATATTCACCATAATCAGTTTGTCAAATGCCATAATCTATGATAAAATGTAAAGGTTGAATTCTAGCAGAAAGTTTTGAATGTATGCGTAAAATTGTTATTAATGGTGGCAAACCTTTAAAGGGAGAGGTTGCTATTTCGGGTGCTAAGAATAGTGTTGTGGCTTTGATTCCAGCAGCTATTCTATCTGATGATATTGTTATTTTGGATGGAGTTCCTGCCATTTCCGATGTTGATAGTTTGATTGAGATTATGGAAGTGATGGGAGCTAAGATTAAGCGAGAAGGCGAAACGCTTGAAATCGATCCACGTGGTGTTAAAAATCAACCAATGCCATATGGAAAAATCAATAGCTTGCGTGCTTCTTATTATTTCTATGGTAGTTTGCTTAGCCGATTTGGTGAAGCGACTGTTGGACTTCCAGGTGGATGTGATCTTGGGCCTCGTCCAATTGACCTTCACTTGAAAGCTTTTGAAGCTATGGGAGCTCAAGTATCTTATGAAGGCGAAGCTATGCGCCTTGCAACAGATGGTGAACCAATTCATGGAGCTCACATCTACATGGATACTGTTAGTGTTGGTGCAACAATCAACACTATGCTTGCTGCGACAAAAGCTAAAGGTCGTACTATCATCGAAAATGCCGCTCGTGAACCAGAAATTATTGATGTTGCGACATTGTTGAACAATATGGGGGCTCACGTACGTGGTGCAGGTACTGATGTTATCACTATTGAAGGGGTTGAAAGCCTTCATGGAACACGTCATCAAGTGATTCCTGACCGTATTGAAGCAGGTACTTATATTGCTATGGCAGCAGCAATCGGTGAAGGTGTTCGCATCACTAACGTCCTTTATGAACACTTAGAGAGTTATATTGCAAAACTCGAAGAAATGGGTGTTCGTATGACGGTTGAAGAAGATGCTATTTTTGTTGAAAAACAGTCAACTCTAAAAGCTGTATCAGTGAAAACATCACCATATCCTGGTTTTGCAACTGATTTGCAACAACCAATCACACCATTGTTGTTAGTGGCAGAAGGTCGTGGTACGATTTTGGATACCATCTATGAAAAACGTACTAACCACGTCGCTGAATTGGTGAGAATGGGTGCGGATATTTCAATTGTTGGCGGACGTATTGCTTATCAAGGACCTAATAAATTGACAGGAGCACCTGTTAAAGCGTCAGACTTGCGTGCTGGTGCAGCTCTTGTGACAGCTGGTTTGATGGCAGAAGGTCAAACAGAAATTACCAACGTTGAATTTATTTTACGTGGTTACTCAAATATTATCGAAAAATTGACAGCCTTAGGTGCTGATATTAAATTAATCGAAGAATAAGAAGGAGCCTTAGGGCTTCTTTTTTGTTTGAATTCTGCTAAACCAAATTTTAAAGTCGTGTGTTATAATAAGGACATGGATATTTGGACGCGTTTAGGACGTTATGCCTCTTTTGAAACAGAACGCATGTATTTACGTCCTTTTACATACAAGGATAGTCAGGATTTTTTTGAGATTTGTAGCAATCCTGATAATCTTCGTTTTATTTTTCCAAGTCGTGCCACACGTGAGGAAAGTGATTTTCTCATGGTTCATTATTTTATGAAGGAACCGCTCGGTGTTTGGGCGATTGAAGACAAAAAAACTCGTAAAATGATTGGCTGTATTCGTTTTGAAAAACTTGATTCTAATCACGTGACAGCAGAAATTGGTTATTTTATGAATCAAGCTTTTTGGGGCAAGGGATTAATGACAGAGTGCTTAAAAACACTTGCTTTTTTGAGCTTTCAAGAGTTAGGTCTGCAAAATTTACATGTGATTGCTCATGCAGAAAATATAGCCAGTCAGCGAGTAGCGCAAAAATCAGGTTTTCGGTTGAAGCGTCAATTCAAGGGAAGTGACCGCTATAGCCGAAAAATGCGCGATTATGTTGATTATCAGTTGAGTAAAGGTGACTATCGTTATGAGTAAACATCAGAAAATATTAGAGTATCTGGAGAATTTGGCGGTTGGTAAGCGCGTGAGTGTGCGAAGTATTTCTAATCATTTAAATGTTAGTGATGGGACCGCTTATCGTGCTATCAAAGAAGCCGAAAATCGTGGTATCGTAGAGACAAGACCTCGAAGTGGAACGGTTCGTATCGAAAAGAAACCTGCCGTTCGCATTGAGCGCTTGACTTATTCAGAAATTGCTCGCATTAGTGATTCAGAGGTTTTGGCAGGAAAGTCTGGACTTAGCCATGAGTTTAGCAAGTTTTCAATTGGGGCTATGACCCAAGAAAATATCTTGCGTTATTTGGTTAAAGGTGGGCTTTTGATTGTTGGGGACCGTGAAAACATCCAATTGCTGGCGCTTGAAAAACATAATGCCATTTTGGTGACTGGAGGATTTTCTGTCTCAGAAGCTGTTATTCGTCTAGCTGATGAGCTTGGTATTCCAGTTATGGTGACTAATTACGATACGTTTACGGTTGCCACGATGATTAACCATGCTTTGTCTAATCTACGCATTAAGACAGATTTGACAACGGTTGAGCAAGTTTATCAAGTCAAAGCAGAATATGGATTTTTGCACGAAGGTGACACTGTGCGTGATTTTAACACCTTGATTAAGCAAACCAAGAATGTCCGTTTTCCAGTTGTTAATAGTAAAAATCTTGTTGTCGGTGTTGTCAGTATGTTTGACGTTGTTGATAAGGAAAATAACGTTGATATCAAAAGTATCATGTCTCGCAATTTGATTGTCGCTAAACCGCAAGCAAGTCTGGCTAACATTAGTCAAAAAATGATTTTTGAAGACCTTAATATGCTTCCAGTTGTAGCAGAAGATTTGACTTTACTTGGAGTGATTACACGCCGTCAGGCTGTCGAGAATCTACAGAACCTACAGCATTCAAGTCCTTACACTTACAGTGATCAGATGCTGTCTAATTTGAAGCAAGAAGATGGTGTTTACCAATTTATCGTCGAACCAGCGATGATTGACCATGCAGGAAATTTTGCGCAGGGTGTTCTGACCGAATTTATCAAAGAAATCAGTGTTCGTGTTTTAACTAAAAAACATCAAAAGAATATCATTATTGAACAATTGATGCTTTATTTCTTGCAAGCTGTTCAGATTGATGATCGTTTGGTGATTCAACCAAGGATTATTACAGAAAAACGTCGTAGCTCGGTGATTGATTTTGAAATTCTTTTAGATGATCAAATTGTCGCCAAAGCCTTAGTAACGACAAAAATAAATTAATTTTTTCTATCAAAAAGTGACTAGAACGTTACCTTTTTGACAGTTTGGTGACTATCAGTGTATAATTAAGAGTACTGATTCTTTTTAGAGTTTATTATAGGAGATAGATAATATGATTACATTAAAATCAGCTCGTGAAATCGAAGCAATGGATCGCGCAGGAGATTTCCTTGCTTCTATCCACATCGGTTTACGTGATGTTATTAAACCAGGTGTTGACATGTGGGAAGTTGAAGAATATGTTCGTCGCCGTTGTAAAGAAGAAAATGTTCTTCCACTTCAAATTGGTGTTGATGGTTCAATCATGGATTACCCATATGCTACATGTTGTGGTCTTAATGATGAAGTGGCTCACGCTTTTCCACGTCACTACATCCTAAAAGAAGGCGACTTGCTAAAAGTTGATATGGTTATGAGTGAACCACTTGATAAGTCAGTGGTTGACGTATCAAAACTAAACTTTGATAACGTTGAACAAGTTAAAAAATACACGCAATCATATTCTGGTGGTGTGGCTGACTCATGCTGGGCATATGCGGTTGGTGAGGTTTCAAAAGAAGTTAAAGAACTTATGGACGTCACAAAAGAATGCCTTTATATCGGTATTGAAAAAGCAGTCGTTGGAAACCGTATTGGTGATATCGGTGCAGCGATTCAAGAATATGCTGAAAGCCGCGGCTACGGTGTCGTTCGTGATTTGGTAGGTCACGGTGTTGGTCCTACAATGCACGAAGAACCAATGGTCCCTCACTATGGTAAAGCAGGTCGTGGACTTCGTTTGCGCGAAGGTATGGTATTGACTGTTGAACCAATGATTAATACAGGAACATGGGAAATCGATACTGACATGAAAACTGGCTGGGCTCACAAAACCCTTGATGGTGGGCTATCATGTCAATACGAACATCAATTTGTTATCACAAAAGACGGTCCTGTTATTCTAACAAGCCAAGGAGAAGAAAGAACTTACTAAGATGAAGCGAAAGCAATTCTTAGACAAATTATGGTCTAAATTAGAGTGGCAACCGCTGCAAGTTTATTTAAAACACTATCGCAGTGCTGAGATTGATTTATCAGCAATTGCTGTTGCTTATTATTTACTGCTGACAGCCTTTCCGCTGATTGTCATTGCAGCTAATATTTTCCCTTATCTGAACATTGATGTTAATATTTTGTTGGCATTTATGAAGAAAAATTTGCCAACTAACCTTTACCCATCGGTATCGGCTATTACGATTGATATTTTCTCAAAACCTTCAGGTAGTATTTTGGGAGTTGCCACTTTAACAGCATTTTGGACTATGTCTAAATCGTTGACCTCTCTTCAAAAAGCAATTAATAAAGCCTACGGCGTAGCGCAACACAGAGATTTTGTGATTGGTCGATTAGTGGGAGTAATTGGAAGTCTCTTGATTCTTTTCTTACTGACTTTCGTCTTAATCTTTTCGACTTTTTCAAAAGCTGTTTTGCAAGTGATCAATTCATACTATGATTTAAGTGACACGATGGCTACCGTGATTTTGAATCTAGCACAGCCGGTGACTGTCTTGACCATTGTTATTGGATTGATGTTACTGTATTTTATTCTGCCTAATGTCAGAATTCGACGTTTTCGCTACATCTTACCTGGAACCATTTTTACCTCAGTCGTCATTGTGTTCTTGAATAACTTGTTTAGTAGTTATATTCTAAGAACCTTTGAAAGAATGGTTGACATTAAAACATTTGGATCAGTTGTGATTTTTGTATTAATGTTATGGTTTATCTTTCTTGCCCATATCTTGATTTTAGGAGCTATTTTTAACGCTACTTATCAAGAATTGCGTCAAGGAAAAATGGAAAGTAGACGAGGCGATTTGTTGTCACTTTTGGCACAACGAGGCAAAAAAAAATAACACCTTTGGGTGTTATTTTTTGTCTTTAAAGACTAATAATTTGCTAAGGACGTAATTTAAGATGATGATTAATACTTGAGAAAAGAGAGTTTCGATAGCATTGACCATTGAAATATTGTCGTTAACAAATTGTCCGATGATGTGCGGGAATTTTGTGACCAAAAAGAATGCCAAAGCTAAATCTAAAATGAGTGTTGACAAACGTGCAATGGTAAATTTGACTAAACGCTCAAACCAACCTTTACGAACTTGATTGAAAACAAAATAATCGTTAGTAAAGAAGGCAAATAAAATGGCAACAATATTGGCAATAACAGCTGAGAAAGTTGCAGAACTTGTCAGTGAAAAGATAACTAAACGTGTTCCCATGTAGACAAGAGTTGTTAGAACACCAAAAAAGAGATACTTAAAAACTTCGCTTGTGATTAATTTTTTCATAGGTCTACTATATCAAATTTTAGAAAAATGTGCTATACTTTTAAGCGTTGTCTTGACGACCCTTGGTGCTTAGTTCCCTTTCGCCAAGCATATTACAAACGTTGAAACCTAAGCTTTCAAACGTCAAAGGAGAAGAAAATGGAAAAATTCACTATGCGTGATTTTGTTCGAGTTGCCCTTGTTGCAGCACTTTATGTTGTTTTAACAATCACACCGCCTCTAAATGCGATTTCTTACGGTGCTTATCAGTTCCGAGTATCAGAAATGTTAGTATTTTTGGCTTTTTATAATCGTAAATATATTATCGGCTTAACAGCAGGTTGTATGATTGCTAATTTATATAGTTTTGGTCTCATCGATGTCTTTGTCGGTGGTAGCCAGACTTTTATTTTCTTGATGCTAGGTGTAACCTTGTTTGACCGCTATAAAGATCAATATCTCTTTAATGGTTTATTTAACAAAGCATTCTTTTATTTCTCACTATTATTTGCGGCTTCAATGTTTACCATTGCTACCGAGTTACATATTGTTGCCAATGCACCTTTCTTGATGACTTGGTTTACTTCAGCTGTTGGAGAACTTGCTTCTCTTCTAATTGGCTCACTTGTCATGGATAAATTAGCCAGTCGCATTGAATTGACTGCTTGATATACCAAAAGAATTTCCAAAAGTGGAAGTTCTTTTTTCTATATAATATCTTCAAAAAATGATAAGTTTTAAAGAGTATTTTTCTTTAGATGTGTTAAAATAGTATATATGAAAGAACGTATTCAAAAATTGGTTGACGAACTCAACCAGTATCGAAAAGAGTATTATACACAAGACCAACCAACGGTCTCTGATAGTGAGTATGACAAGCTCTATCGTGAATTGGTAGAGCTTGAAAAGGCTAATCCAGACTTGATTTTGCCGGATAGTCCGACACAAGCAGTTGGGGGTCTTATTTTAGATGGCTTTGAAAAATATCAACATGAAACACCACTGTATAGTTTACAAGATGCTTTTTCACGTGAGGAATTAGATGATTTTGATCGTCGCGTCAAGGCAGAATTTCCAAATGCATCTTACATGGCTGAGCTTAAGATTGATGGACTTTCAGTATCATTAGTCTACGTAGACGGTGTACTTCAAGTTGGTGCAACACGTGGTGATGGTTCAATCGGTGAAAATATCACTGAAAATGTCAAACGCATCAAAGACATTCCACACAAATTGGAAGAGTCTTTGACAATCACGGTTCGAGGCGAAGCTTATTTGCCGAGAGAATCTTTTGATAAGATTAACGAAGAACGTCGGGAAAGTGGTCAGTCAGAATTTGCCAATCCTCGTAATGCCGCAGCTGGTACCCTTCGTCAGTTGAATACTGCAGTCGTTGCAAAACGTAATCTAGCAACCTTCTTGTATCAAGAAGTGGCGTCAACAAGTATGACCACACAAAATGACGTTTTAGAAGAATTGTCTCGTTATGGTTTTTCAGTTAATCCAAAACGCATTACAACATCTTCAATGGAAGATATCTGGGCATTTATTCAAGAAGTGGCTGCAGAGCGTGATAGCCTTCCGTATGATATTGACGGTATCGTTATTAAGGTTAATAGCCTTGCTATGCAAGAAGAACTTGGATTTACAGTTAAGGCACCACGTTGGGCGATTGCTTATAAATTCCCAGCTGAAGAAAAAGAAGCTGAGATTTTGTCAGTAGATTGGACGGTTGGACGTACAGGTGTTGTTACCCCAACAGCTAATTTGACGCCTGTTCAACTTGCAGGAACAACTGTTAGTCGTGCGACTTTGCACAATGTGGATTATATTGCTGAAAAAGATATCCGAATCGGAGATACCGTTATTGTCTACAAGGCGGGAGATATTATTCCAGCGGTACTTCACGTGGTTGAAAGTAAGCGTGATAAGCAAGTCCCAATGCCAATTCCTGAGACGTGTCCGTCATGTGGCAGTGAGCTGATTCACTATGAGGATGAAGTGGCGCTTCGCTGTATTAACCCACTTTGCCCAAGCCAGATTCAAGAGCGCTTAACGCATTTTGCCAGTCGAGATGCCATGAATATTACTGGTCTTGGACCTTCAATTGTTAAGAAACTCTTTACAGCGGATTTGGTTCATGACGTTGCAGATATTTATCGACTAAGTGTCGAAGATTTGCTGACGCTTGATGGCTTTAAAGAAAAATCAGCTGAAAAACTTTACAATGCTATCCAAGCATCAAAAGCTAATTCAGCAGAAAAATTATTATTTGGTTTAGGAATCCGTCATGTTGGTGCTAAAGCAAGTCGTCAGCTCCTAGAAGTTTTTGAAAGTATCGAAAACCTTGTGGCAGCAGATGAAGAAGCTATTGCTAATATTGATGGTCTTGGAACAGTTATTGCTAAGTCACTGCGCAGCTATTTTGCAAAAAAAGAAGCCGAAGAACTTTTGGCAGAATTGAAAAATGCTGGTGTTAATTTTGCTTATCTTGGAAAGAAAGTTTCCAAAGATGCTCAATTAGCTGGTTTGACAGTGGTTCTAACTGGAAAACTCCAACGCTTAACGCGAAATGAAGCTAAAGAAAAGTTGCAGGATTTAGGAGCTAAGGTTACAGGCAGTGTTTCTAAAAAGACAGATATTGTCGTTGCAGGAGCAGATGCAGGATCAAAATTGACAAAAGCCCAAGCTCTTGGAATTGACGTTCGTGATGAAGCTTGGTTAGAAAGTTTATAATCTTTTTGAGGTAATATAATATGGTCAAAAAACAAAAACGAGCACGTTTAATCTATAATCCGACCTCTGGCCAGGAAATTATGAAGAAAAATGTTGCCGAAGTTCTAGATATTTTAGAAGGCTTTGGTTATGAAACTTCTGCCTTTCAAACAACACCCGAAGAAAATTCAGCTCGCAATGAAGCTGAGAGAGCAGCAAAGGCTGGCTTCGATTTAGTCATTGCTGCAGGTGGTGATGGAACGATTAATGAGGTTGTTAACGGAATTGCTCCGCTAGAAAAACGACCAAAAATGGCAATTATTCCAACAGGTACAACAAATGACTTTGCGCGTGCCCTTAAGATTCCTCGTGGGAATCCCGTTGAAGCTGCAAAAATTATTGGTAAAAACCAACTGATTCACATGGATATTGGTCAAGCGCGTGAGGATACGTATTTTATCAATATCGCTGCTGCAGGTTCATTCACAGAATTGACTTACAGTGTGCCAAGTCAGTTGAAAACCATGTTTGGTTACCTAGCTTATTTGGCAAAGGGGGTTGAACTTCTACCAGGAATTCGTACAGTTCCAGTTCGCATCAAACATGAAAAAGGTGTCTTTGAAGGTGATGTGTCAATGATTTTTGCTGCCATCACTAATTCAGTAGGTGGCTTTGAACAAATCGCTCCAGATGCTAAACTTGATGATGGTAAGTTCACTTTGATTTTAGTGAAAACAGCTAACTTGATTGAGATTTTACGTTTGATTCGACTAGTTCTTGATGGTGGTAAACATATCGGTGATAAGCGCATTGAGTACATCAAGACAGACTTCTTGGAAATTGAACCTCTATCAGACAAGAAAATGATGATTAATTTGGATGGTGAGTACGGTGGTGACGCGCCAATCGTGCTTCGTAATCTTAAAAATCATATTACTTTCTTTGCTAACACGGATGAAATTTCAGATGATGCCTTAGTTTGGGATCAAGAAGATTTAGCGCTAGAAGCTATTGCTCAAAAATTTGCTCATGAAGTTGAAGACTTAGATGAGTCAATGGACAAATAATTCACACTTTAAGTAGTAGAAAGTGTTTTCAAAATCATATGTAAAATTAACTATGAAAGCAGTTTCTGGACATTATGTCCAAAAACGTGTTTTCCAACATCATTTGTATAGAAAATCTATCATAAAATGTTAGTAAATAAGGCTCATAAAGCCTAGAGGAAAGCGGATTTGACCGTTTTCCTTTTATTATTGCTCAAAAACTAAACAAAGGTTAAGTATAGTTTGGGAAAACGTTTCCGAAAACGGTGATTTCGTTGACAATTCCTTAAAATAGGACTAAAATAACGAAGTAAAAAATTTTAAAAGGAGATTCATATCATGTTGAATTTAAAAATCTTAGCACTTGGTCTTGCCGTACTAGGAGTTAGTCTTGGTGAAGGTATCCTCGTTGCCAACATTGCAAAATCTGCAGCACGTCAACCTGAAATGTTCAGTAAATTGCAAACACTTATGTTCCTTGGAGTAGCCTTCATCGAAGGTACATTCTTCGTCCTTCTTGCATCTACATTCTTCGTTGGATAATTCTAACTAAGAACTTATAAAAAGAAGGAGGGATAAAGTTGGAAACATCTGTAAATCCAACAGCGCATGTCTTTGGTATTGAGTTTGACTTAACCATTTTAGCGATGTCTCTCTTGACGGTGATTATTTCCTTCGGTATCATTTTTTGGGCAACTCGAAAAATGACTCTGAAACCTAAAGGAAAACAAAATTTCATTGAGTATGTCTACGAGTTCGTACAAAATACGATTAAACCTAATCTTGGAGAATACACTCCTAAGTACAGCTTGTTGATGTTCACATTCTTCTTTTTCATTCTGATTGCTAACAACCTTGGTTTGCTAGTTAAATTGGAGTCTGAAGATTATAACTTTTGGACATCTCCAACATCAACTTTCATGGTCGATTTTACTTTGTCTTTAATCATCGCGATTGTTGTCCATGTTGAAGGTATTCGAAAGAAAGGTGTCAAAGCATACTTGAAAGGTTATCTAAGTCCTTTCCCAATGATGCTCCCAATGAACATCTTAGAGCAACTTACTAACGTATTGTCACTTGCTCTACGTTTATTTGGTAACATTTATGCTGGTGAAGTCGTTACTGCTTTGATTGTAGGCTTTGGTACAAAAAGCTTAATTTTTGCACCATTGGCATTTGCCCTTAACTTGGCTTGGGTTGCTTTCTCAGCCTTTATCGGATGCATTCAAGCGTATGTATTCACTATTTTGTCATCTAAATATATCTCAGAAAAACTCCCAGAAGATGAGGATGAATCTTAAGAAAGGAATAATCAATGGAAACACTAATCAATAGTACAAGTATTGGTAATATTATTATTACTGCTGGTTCAGTGATCCTTTTGTTGGTTCTCATCAAACTTTTTGCTTGGGAACAATTGACAGGGATCTTTACCGCTCGTGAAGAAAAAATTGCTAATGATATTGATGGTGCAGAAGCAGCACGTAAAGAAGCAGAAGCTCTTGCTGCTAAACGCCAAGAAGAGTTAGCTGGCGCTCGTACTGAGGCAACTCAAATTATTGATGATGCCAAAGAAACTGGTAAAAATCAAGAGGCTAAAATTGTCGCTGAAGCACGCGAAGAAGCTAGCCGCTTGAAAGCTAAAGCTAATCAAGATATCGAACAAAGTAAAGTAGAAGCTCTTTCAAGTGTTAAAGGTGATGTCGCTGATTTGACTGTCCTTTTGGCAGAAAAAATCATGACAGCTAATCTTGACAAAGAAGCTCAAAGCAATCTCATTGATAGCTATCTTGACAAGCTAGGAGATGCCTAATGGATAAAAAGACACAAGCTCTTGTTGAGCAATATGCGAAAAGTCTCGTAGAAATTGCTATTGAAAAAGACAGTTTAGCTGAACTCCAATCAGAAACAGAAGCTTTGTTGTCTGTTTTTGAAGAGACAAACTTAGCTGACTTCTTGTCGAGTTTAGTCGTTTCACGTGATGAAAAAGTAAAACTTGTTAGGTTGCTTCAAGAGTCTAGTTCAGTTTACATGAACAATTTTCTTGAGGTAATTTTACAAAACGAACGAGAAGCGTTCTTGAAAGCCATCTTAGAAGGTGTTCAAAAAGATTTTGTTATTGCTACAAATCAACACGATATTGTTGTGACAACCGCAGTAGCTTTAACTGATGAACAAAAAGAACGTATCCTAGCTTTAGTTGCTGAAAAATTCGGTGTTAAAGCTGGAAAACTCGTTGAAAACATTGACGAATCAATCCTTGGTGGATTTGTTATCAATGTTAACAATAAAGTAATTGACACAAGTATTCGTCGTCAATTGCAAGAATTTAAAATGAATTTGAAATAGAAAGTGGTGTGACTTTTGGCAATTAATGCACAAGAAATTAGCGCTTTAATTAAAAAGCAAATTGAAAACTTCCAGCCAAATTTTGACGTCACAGAAACTGGTGTTGTCACTTATATCGGTGATGGTATCGCTCGTGCTCGTGGTCTTGATAATGCCATGAGTGGAGAACTTCTTGAATTTTCAAATGGTGCTTTCGGTATGGCTCAAAACCTTGAGTCAAATGACGTTGGTATCATCATTCTTGGAGATTTCTCTACAATTCGTGAAGGTGATGAAGTAAAACGTACTGGTAAAATCATGGAAGTACCAGTAGGTGAAGCTCTTATCGGTCGTGTTGTTAACCCACTTGGTCAACCAGTAGATGGTCTTGGTGATATCAAGACAACTGCTACACGTCCAGTTGAAACACCTGCACCAGGCGTTATGCAACGTAAATCAGTTTCTGAACCACTCCAAACAGGTCTTAAAGCGATTGACGCTTTGGTTCCAATTGGACGTGGTCAACGTGAATTGATCATTGGTGACCGTCAAACAGGTAAAACATCTGTTGCGATTGACGCAATTTTGAACCAAAAAGGACAAGATATGATTTGTATCTATGTTGCGATTGGTCAAAAAGAATCAACTGTTCGTACACAAGTTGAAACACTTCGTAAATACGGTGCCCTTGATTACACAATCGTTGTGACAGCCTCAGCTTCACAACCTTCTCCATTACTTTACATCGCTCCATATGCTGGTGTTGCAATGGCTGAAGAATTCATGTATAACGGAAAACATGTATTGATCGTTTATGATGATCTATCAAAACAAGCGGTGGCTTACCGTGAACTGTCACTTCTTCTTCGTCGTCCACCAGGACGTGAAGCTTACCCAGGTGATGTCTTCTATCTTCACAGCCGCTTGCTTGAACGTTCTGCGAAAGTTTCTGATGCTCTTGGTGGTGGTTCAATTACAGCCCTTCCATTTATCGAAACACAAGCTGGTGATATCTCAGCTTACATCGCAACTAACGTAATCTCAATCACTGACGGACAAATCTTCTTGCAAGAAAATCTTTTCAACTCAGGTATTCGTCCTGCGATTGATGCTGGTTCATCAGTATCACGTGTTGGTGGTTCAGCACAAATCAAAGCAATGAAGAAAGTTGCTGGTACACTTCGTCTTGACTTGGCTTCTTACCGTGAACTTGAAGCCTTCACTCAATTTGGTTCTGACTTGGATGCCGCAACTCAAGCTAAACTTAACCGTGGACGTCGTACAGTTGAAGTGCTTAAACAACCTGTTCACAAACCACTTCCTGTTGAAAAACAAGTTGTGATTCTTTATGCACTTACTCATGGTTTCTTGGATGATGTGCCAGTAAATGACATCCTAGCATTCGAAGAAGCTTTGTATGATTACTTTGATGCACACTACGAATCAATCTTTGAAACTATCCGTACAACCAAAGATTTACCAGAAGAATCTGTCTTAGATGCAGCTATTCAAGCCTTTAAAGATCAGTCAGAATTCAAATAAGAGGGAGGTAGCATATGGCAGGCTCTCTTAGTGAAATCAAAGGGAAAATTATTTCAACTCAGAAAACAAGTCACATCACAGGTGCCATGCAAATGGTATCTGCTGCGAAATTGACTAAATCTGAGCAAGCAGCAAAAGATTTCCAAGTTTATGCTTCAAAAATTCGTCAAATCACTACTGACTTATTGAAATCAGAACTAGTTAATGGTTCAAAAAATCCAATGCTAGCCGCTCGTCCGGTTAAAAAGACTGGTTACATTGTTATCACGTCTGACAAAGGACTTGTTGGTGGATATAACTCAAAAATCTTGAAAGCAATGATGGATCTTATTGAGGAATATCACCAAGATGGCAACTACGCTATTATTGCCATCGGTGGTATTGGTGCTGATTTCTTTAAAGCTCGTGGAATGAACGTTGTCTTTGAATTGCGTGGTTTGGAAGATCAGCCATCATTTGAACAAGTTGGAAATATCATCGCAAAATCTGTTGAGATGTATAAAAACGAATTGTTCGATGAATTATATGTATGTTACAATCACCACGTGAACAGCTTGACTAGTCAAGTTCGTGTTCAACAAATGCTTCCAATTGCTGAATTGGATGCTGATGAAGCAGCAGAAGAAGGTGTAAGTGGATTTGAATTGGAACCAAATCGTGAAATGATTTTGGAACAACTCTTGCCACAATATACTGAAAGCCTTATTTATGGTGCCATTGTTGATGCTAAAACTGCTGAACATGCCGCTGGCATGACAGCTATGCAAACAGCTACTGATAATGCCAAAAACGTTATTAACGATTTGACTATTCAGTACAACCGTGCGCGTCAAGCTGCTATTACGCAAGAAATCACTGAAATTGTAGCAGGTGCTAACGCACTAGAATAATATGAGAGCTTCTTAGCCTCATAAAAAGGGAGAAAATCCCTAAAAAATCTAAAAGGAGAAAAACATGAGCTCAGGCAAAATTGCTCAGGTTGTAGGTCCAGTTGTCGACGTTGCGTTTGCTGCTGGTGACAAACTACCTGAGATTAATAATGCATTGATTGTTTATAAAGATGGCGATAAATCTCAAAAAATCGTGCTCGAAGTTGCTCTTGAACTTGGAGACGGTCTTGTACGTACTATCGCTATGGAATCAACTGATGGGCTTACACGTGGATTAGAAGTTTTCGATACTGGTCGTCCAATCAGTGTACCAGTTGGTAAAGAAACTTTGGGTCGTGTGTTTAATGTTCTTGGGGATACAATTGACCTTGATGAACCATTTGCAGAAGATGCACCACGCGAACCAATTCACAAAAAAGCACCAGCATTTGATGAATTATCAACATCATCAGAAATCCTTGAAACAGGTATCAAAGTTATTGACCTTCTTGCCCCTTACCTAAAAGGTGGTAAAGTCGGACTTTTCGGTGGTGCCGGTGTTGGTAAAACCGTTCTTATCCAAGAATTGATTCACAACATTGCCCAAGAACACGGTGGTATCTCAGTATTTACCGGTGTTGGGGAGCGTACACGTGAAGGTAATGACCTTTACTGGGAAATGAAAGAATCTGGCGTTATCGAAAAAACAGCCATGGTCTTCGGTCAAATGAATGAACCACCTGGAGCACGTATGCGTGTTGCCCTTACTGGTTTGACTATCGCGGAATACTTCCGTGATGTTGAAGGACAAGACGTGCTTCTCTTCATCGATAACATCTTCCGTTTCACTCAAGCAGGTTCTGAAGTATCAGCCCTTCTTGGTCGTATGCCATCAGCCGTTGGTTACCAACCAACATTGGCTACTGAAATGGGGCAATTGCAAGAACGTATCACATCAACTAAAAAAGGTTCTGTTACATCAATCCAAGCCATCTACGTGCCAGCCGATGACTACACTGACCCAGCGCCAGCAACAGCATTCGCTCACTTGGATTCAACAACTAACCTTGAACGTAAGTTGACTCAAATGGGTATCTACCCAGCCGTTGACCCACTTGCTTCAAGTTCACGTGCCCTTGCACCAGAAATTGTTGGTCAAGAACACTATGAAGTAGCAACAGAAGTTCAACGTGTTCTTCAACGTTACCGTGAATTGCAAGATATCATCGCAATCCTTGGTATGGATGAATTGTCAGATGAAGAAAAAACATTGGTTGGACGTGCTCGTCGTATCCAATTCTTCTTGTCACAAAACTTCAACGTTGCTGAACAATTTACAGGTATGCCTGGTTCATACGTACCAGTTGCTGAAACTGTTCGTGGCTTCAAGGAAATCTTGGAAGGTAAATACGATGATCTTCCAGAAGATGCTTTCCGTAACGTAGGTCCAATCGAGGATGTAGTTGAAAAAGCTAAGAAAATGAATTACTAATGAGGTGATACCATGACATTTATGACTGTTCAGGTAGTAACACCAGATGGTATTCGCTATGATCACCATGCTAATTTTATTTCAGTAAAAACACCGGATGGTGAGATGGGGATTTTGCCAGAACACATTAACCTCATTGCTCCGCTAACAGTTCACGAGATGAAAATTCATCGTACAGATGATCCTAATCACGTGGATTGGGTAGCTATCAACGGTGGTATTATTGAGATTAAAGATAATCTTGTGACAATTGTTGCAGATTCTGCAGAACGTGAACGCGATATCGATGTTAGCCGTGCTGAACGCGCTAAGATTCGTGCTGAACGTAAATTGGAACAAGCTCAAAGTACTCACGATATCGACGAAGTACGTCGTGCACAAGTTGCTCTTCGCCGTGCTTTGAACCGTATCAGTGTTGGTAATAAATAAACGAAAAGGTCTGAGAGTTTATCTCAGGCTTTTTTAATTACTTTTTGATGTTTTTTTCATGAAGAAAGCTTACACTTGTGCAGTTTTTTGTTGTCGAAAATGAAATCTGATATAATAGTTCTATGGAAATTTTAAATAGTTCAGTGACTTTGATTAGTCACCTTGTTTTTATTGCAATGACACATCAAATTCTTCGAAATTTATTTGATTGGTCAAAATTAATTAAAAATACGCCTGAGAATATTGGTCGCCTTAAAGTATTTATTCTTTTGGTTAGTATTGCACTTGGTTATATGGTAAGCCATTTTATTTTAGAAATCATTACAGTTAGTCAGACTTTCTTCTTTGGTTTTCAATAAAAGCAATAATTGCTAAACTATGATATAATTTTGATATTATAATATAAGAATGGAGTTCATTTTGGATAAAATTATTATTGAAGGCGGTAATACACGCCTAGAAGGAGAAGTAATCATTGAAGGAGCAAAGAATGCGGTTCTTCCTCTTCTTGCAGCGACAATTTTACCGAAGGAAGGAAAGACAGTTTTAACAAATGTCCCAATCCTTTCAGATGTCTTTACGATGAATAATGTTGTCCGTGGTTTAGATATTCAAGTTGATTTTGATGAAGCAAAGAACACCATTGAAGTGGATGCTTCAGGAGATATTTTGGATATTGCCCCATATGAATATGTTAGCAAAATGCGTGCTTCAATCGTTGTTTTAGGACCAATTTTAGCGCGTAAAGGTCATGCAAAAGTATCAATGCCTGGTGGCTGCACGATTGGTAGTCGTCCAATTGACCTTCACCTTAAAGGTTTGGAAGCTATGGGGGCAAAAATCACACAAGCTGGTGGTGATATCACAGCGACTGTTGACGGGAAACTTAAAGGGACAACAATTTACATGGATTTCCCATCAGTTGGTGCAACACAAAACTTGATGATGGCAGCAACTTTGGCAGAAGGTGTGACAGTTATTGAAAATGTAGCACGTGAGCCTGAAATC
The DNA here is from genome assembly GCF_046592795.1 of Streptococcus sp. TATVAM-FAB8. Lineage (NCBI taxonomy): Bacteria > Bacillati > Bacillota > Bacilli > Lactobacillales > Streptococcaceae > Streptococcus > Streptococcus sp. TATVAM-FAB8. The sequence continues at coordinate 6,283 of NZ_JAWVPQ010000005.1, read as the reverse complement.
GTTGATTTGGCTATGTTGCTTAATAAAATGGGTGCTATCGTTAAAGGTGCTGGTACAGAGACTTTGACCATTACTGGTGTCGATAGTCTTCATGGTGCTGAACATGATGTGGTTCAAGACCGTATTGAAGCTGGAACTTTCATGGTAGCGGCAGCTATGACATCAGGTAATGTTCTTGTTAAGGATGCTATCTGGGAACACAATCGTCCTTTGATTTCAAAATTGATTGAGATGGGTGTGACCGTTATTGATGAACCTGAAGGAATTCGTGTTGTTGCAGATACAGCAAAATTGAAACCTGTAACAGTTAAAACACTTCCTCATCCAGGTTTCCCAACAGATATGCAAGCACAATTTACAGCCTTGATGGCAGTTGTCAATGGCGAATCAACAATGATTGAAACGGTCTTTGAGAATCGTTTCCAACATTTGGAAGAAATGCGCCGTATGGGCTTGCAGTCAGAAATCATGCGAGATACAGCTATGATTCATGGTGGGCTAGAGCTTCAAGGTGCTCCAGTTATGTCAACTGACCTTCGTGCTAGCGCAGCCCTTATTTTGACAGGGATGGTGGCAAAAGGAACAACAACAGTTGGTCGCTTGAATCACCTTGACCGTGGATACTACAAATTCCATGAAAAATTGGCTAAACTCGGTGCAAATATTAAACGTGTAAGTGAGGCTTAAAAAATGACAAGTGGCTGGAAATACGTAGCAAAACAGTTAGGATTAGTTCTAGTGGTTGCTCTTTTGGCTTGTTTATTTTTAGCAGTTGGATTGATGATTGGATATGCCGTCATTGGTGATGGTAAAAATCCATTCTCAATTTTATCGATTGATAAATGGCAAGCAATTATTGGCAAATTTACAGGCCAATAAGCTATTTGTATTTTAGAGCAGCTTGACGAAAATGTAGAAGTGGGATAATCGACTTTATGATTTTGATAAAGCACGATGTTCCACTTTTTTAGTGAAAGGATTTTATGGCAAAGAAATCAAAACTGTCTAAACAGACAAAATCATTTATTTCTTTATTAGTTTTATTGGTTAGTATTGGTGCGGGTTGGCTGACAACTTCAGATTCAAGTGATCCTGTTAATCAAGTTATTTCCTTGATTACGGGAGAATCATCTTCAAAGATTGTGTCAAATCAGTCTTCTGCTAATCAAGCAACACCAAGTCAAGAATTAGCAGACTCAGTCTTAACAGACAGTGTTAAAGCTCAGCTTGGTTCAAATTTAGAATGGAACGGTGCGGGAGCTTATTTGGTTAACGGAAATAAAACCGATTTGAATGCAAGAGTAGCCAGCAAACCTTATGCCAATAACAAAACAAAAATTGTGCAAGGTCAGACTATTCCAACGGTCGCAAATGCTTTGTTGAGTAAGTCGACACGTCAATATAGAAGCCGTGAGGAAACTGGAAATGGCTCAACTTCATGGACACCAGCGGGCTGGCACCAAGTGCAAAATCTTTCTGGAACATACAGTCACGCCGTGGACCGTGGGCACTTGCTCGGCTATGCTTTAGTTGGTGGCTTAAAAGGCTTTGATGCTTCAACAAGCAATCCTGAAAATGTAGCCACTCAGACAGCCTGGGCAAATGAAGCTAGTTCAGAAGACTCAACGGGTCAAAATTACTACGAAGGTCAGGTCAGAAGAGCACTTGATCAGAATAAACGTGTTCGTTACCGCGTGACTTTAATCTATGATGGCGATAATATTCTTGCTAGCGGGACACATTTGGAAGCAAAATCATCTGATGGTAGTTTAGAGTTTAATGTTTTCATTCCGAATGTCCAAAGTGGTTTAAGCTTTGATTATTATTCAGGTCAGGTTAGTGTGAATTAAGCTGCTATATTCAACCTTGTCAAATGGCAAAAAATTTGCTAGAATGGGGTGTAAATTGAATAGTGTCTTATGAGACTAGTAACCTTATGGCAGTTTAACAGGGAATGGAAGTCGTGACTGGAAGCTTCCTAGATGAAAGTTTGGCGAATTCACTCATGTTAAAGACGATGAATTAAGGTCTGCTAGTCAGATAAAAAACGGATGGTACCGCGTGTCAACGCTCCGCTATTGGAGTGTGGCACGCTTTTTTCGTTTAAAAACATTAGGGGTTGCCCCAAGGAAGGAATTTTAATGGATTTACAAGCGCAGTTAGAAGAATTAAAATCATCTACGCAAGCTAAATTGGCTAAAATGCGTGGAAACAATGCAAAAGAACTTCAAGAATTACGTGTGCAAGTTCTTGGTAAAAAAGGATCATTGACAGAATTATTGAAAGGTTTGAAAGATCTTTCTAAAGAAATGCGTCCAGTTGTCGGAAAACAAGTTAACGAAGTACGTGACGTTTTGACAAAAGCTTTTGAAGAACAAGCTAAAATCGTTGAAGCTGCTAAAATCAAAGCACAATTGGAATCAGAAAGCTTGGATGTGACTCTTCCAGGACGTCAAGTAAACCTTGGTAACCGTCACGTTTTGACACAAACAAGTGAAGAAATTGAAGATATTTTCCTTGGTATGGGATTCCAAGTTGTTGATGGTTATGAAGTTGAATCTGACTACTACAACTTTGAACGCATGAACTTGCCAAAAGATCACCCAGCACGTGATATGCAAGATACTTTCTACATTACTGAAGAAATCTTGCTTCGTACTCACACAAGTCCAGTACAAGCACGTACACTTGATAAACACGACTTTTCTAAAGGTCCTTTGAAAATGATCTCACCAGGACGTGTTTTCCGTCGTGATACAGATGATGCGACACACAGTCACCAATTCCATCAAATCGAAGGTCTTGTTGTTGGTGAAAACATTTCTATGGGTGACCTTAAAGGAACTCTTGAAATGATTATCAAGAAAATGTTTGGTGAAGATCGTAAAATCCGTCTTCGTCCTTCATACTTCCCATTCACTGAACCATCAGTAGAAGTTGACGTGTCATGCTTCAAATGTGGTGGTAAAGGTTGTAACGTATGTAAGAAAACTGGTTGGATTGAAATCCTTGGTGCTGGTATGGTACACCCTTGCGTTCTTGAAATGTCTGGTGTAGACTCAGAAAAATATTCTGGATTTGCTTTTGGTCTTGGTCAAGAACGTATTGCGATGCTTCGTTACGGTATCAATGATATCCGTGGCTTCTATCAAGGCGATGTCCGTTTCTCAGATCAATTTAAATAATTAATTAGTAAGAAAAAGAATTGGAGGTCATCATGGCAGAAATCAAAGTTGAAAAAGTGACCTTGGATAAGTTAGATGTGCTACAAAAGCTTAGTATCGATACTTTCCGTGAGACCTTTGGTTTTGATAATACCGAGGAGGAACTTCAAGAATTTTTCAATGACAATTATACTTTAGCGCAACTTGAAAAAGATGTGACAGATAAAGAATCTGATGTTCGATTTGTCTTAGTTGATGGGCGCGAGGTTGGCTTTATGAAAGTGAACTGGGGCGCAGCACAGACAGAGCATGAACTAAAAAATGCTTTTGAAATCCAACGTATTTACATTCTTAGTGAATGTCAGGGACTAGGCTTAGGTAAGAAATTATTTGAGCTGGCGCTTGATATGGCTAAGGCAGGCGGATTTGATTGGGCTTGGTTAGGTGTCTGGGAAGGCAATGTCAAAGCTCAAGGTTTCTACCGTAAATACGGCTTTGAAAAATTTTCAGAGCACTCATTTAAAGTTGGCGATAAAGTAGACACAGATTGGCTTATGCGAAAAGCCTTAAAAGAATAAGAGTAGAAAGGGATAAAGAAGCTTACCTGTCAAACGTATTTTGACTGCGAAAAGCTTTTAACACATATTATGTTAGTAAGTTATAAATGGTTAAAAGAGCTTGTTGATGTTGATGTAACAACACATGAGCTTTCTGAAAAAATGTCAACAACAGGGATTGAGGTTGAAGGAGTTTCATCACCATCTGAAGGATTGACAAAATTGGTTGTTGGTCACGTTGTATCTTGTGAAGATGTTCCTGAAACACACTTGCACCTTTGCCAAGTAGATACTGGTGATGATGAATTGCGCCAAATCGTTTGTGGTGCTCCAAATGTTACTGCAGGTATCAAAGTTATCGTAGCTGTACCAGGTGCACGTATTGCTGATAACTACAAAATCAAAAAAGGTAAAATCCGTGGTATGGAATCACTTGGTATGATTTGCTCACTCCAAGAACTTGGTTTGCCAGAATCAATCATTCCAAAAGAATTCTCAGATGGTATTCAAATCTTGCCAGAAGATGCTAAACCAGGTGACAGCATTTTCCCATACCTTGATTTGGATGATGAAATTGTTGAGTTGTCAATCACACCAAACCGTGCAGATGCCCTTTCAATGCGTGGGGTTGCACATGAAGTAGCTGCTATCTACGGAAAAGAAGTTCACTTCCCAGAAAAAGAACTTAAGGAAGTTTCTAAAGCTGCAAAAGACGTTATCGATGTTGCTATCGAGTCTGACAAAGTCTTGACTTACAAAGCACGTGTCGTTGAAAACGTGACTGTTAAACCAAGTCCACAATGGATGCAAAACCTTTTGATGAACGCTGGTATTCGTCCAATCAACAATGTTGTCGACGTGACAAACTACGTGCTATTGTACTTCGGTCAACCAATGCATGCTTTTGATTTGAATAAATTTGAAGACAATAAAATCGTCGCTCGCAATGCGCGTGCTGGTGAAAAATTGGTCACTCTTGATGGTGAAGAACGTGAATTGACAGAAGAAGATCTTGTTATCACAGTTGCTGACAAACCAGTTGCTCTTGCTGGTGTGATGGGTGGTCAAGCTACTGAAATCGACAACGCTTCTAAAAACGTTGTTCTTGAAGCTGCTGTCTTTGATGGTACAGCCATCCGCCGTACTGGATCTCGTTTGAATCTTCGTTCTGAAAGCTCAGCTCGTTTTGAAAAAGGAATCAACTACGCTACTGTTGATGAAGCGCTTGATTTTGCAGCAGCAATGCTAACAGAATTAGCTGAAGGCGAAGTTCTTTCTGGTCGTGTGGAAGCTGGTTCAGTTCCAACTGAAGATGTTGAAGTATCAACAACACTTGACTACGTAAACGTTCGTTTGGGAACAGAATTGACTTTTGCTGATATCGAAGATGTCTTTGCAAAACTTGGTTTTGGTTTGTCAGGAAATGCTGATAAATTCACAGTTTCAGTACCACGTCGTCGTTGGGATATTGCTATCCAAGCTGACTTGGTTGAAGAAATTGCTCGTATTTACGGTTACGATAATCTTCCAACAACACTTCCACAAGCTGCTGGTACTGCAGGTGAATTGACAGCAACACAAAAATTGCGTCGTAAAATGCGTTCAATTGCTGAAGGTGCTGGATTGACTGAAATCGTCTCATATGCTTTGACAACACCTGAAAAAGCAACTGAATTCACATTGCAACCAAGCAATTTGACTGAATTGATGTGGCCAATGTCAGTAGAACGTTCAGTTCTTCGTCAAAACGTTGTTTCTGGTATGCTTGATACCATTGCTTATAACGTTGCTCGTAAAAATAGTAACATGGCAATCTATGAAATTGGTAAAGTCTTTGAACAAAAAGGTAATCCAAAAGAAGAATTACCAAACGAAATCAGCACATTTGCCTTTGCTATTTCAGGTTTGGTAGCTGAAAAAGATTTCCAAACAAAAGCAACTCCAGTTGATTTCTTCTATGCAAAAGGTATCGTTGAAGCTATCTTTAACAAACTTGATTTGACTGTTGAATACGTTGCCGAAAAAGGTCTTGAAAGCATGCACCCAGGTCGTACAGCAAGCATCTACTTGGATGGTCAATTGGTTGGTTTTGTTGGTCAAATTCACCCACAAACAGCTAAAAACTACAACGTTCCAGAAACTTACGTAGCTGAATTGAACTTGGATATCATCGAAGCTGCTCTTCAAGCTGATAAAGCATTTGTTGAAATCACTAAATTCCCAGCAGTTTCTCGTGATATTGCTTTGCTATTGCCAGCAACTACTACTCACAAAGAAATCGTTGCTGCTATTGAATCAGCTAAAGTGAAACGTTTGACTGATATCAAGCTCTTTGACGTTTATGCTGGTGCTAATATCGCTGAAGGTATGAAATCAATGGCTTACAGCCTTACATTCCAAAATCCAAACGATAACTTGACTGATGAAGAAGTTACTAAATACATGGATAAAATCACTAAAGTCCTTGTTGAACAACTCGGAGCAGAAGTTCGTTAATCATTTGATACAATATTAGGCTATTTGGGTTAATATAGATAAACCACCGCTACGAAAGTAGTGGTG